>JAZRWN010000117.1:0-9002 GCA_045599725.1 Candidatus Cryptobacteroides sp.
ACATATATCACGATTCCCTCGGAGTCATAGTATCTGTAAACTCCGGGGGAATGCGGTAAAAGGTCTATTTTTTCCCTGATGTCCACTATCTGGCCACTGCTGCTGCGACAGCGTCCTCAAGCTCCTGGCCGCGGAGGTCTCTCTTGACGATGGTTCCGTCTGGTCCGAAGAGGATGATGTGAGGGATACCGTCGATGCCGTAGAGGTCAGCAGGCTCCTGGTGTCCGTTGGTGAGGACGTTCCAGTTCATACCCAGTTCGGCGGCAGTGTCGAGGGAGTTCTGCCAGTTCATCTTCCTGCTCTCCTCCCATACTGAGACACTGAGCATGTCAAAATTGTCGCCATGATACTTGTCATAGACATTCTTGAGGTTCGGAACCTCGGCCTTGCAAGGGCCGCACCAAGGTGACCAGAAGTCCACAAGGATATATTTGCCCTTTCCGACAAAGTCGGAGAGGCTGATTTTCCGGGATACAGGATTGCCATCGGCATCGAGGCCGCTGATGTGGTCGACGGTGAAATCAACGAACATCTTGCCTTCCTTTGTCGCTGCCTTGGCGGCAAGGCTCTCGCTGATGCTCTTCACGAACTCGTCCTCCTTGAACTCTGCACCGAGGTAGCCGATAGCCGTTTCAAGCTGCTCGGGCTCAGCATAATAGTAACTGTTCCTCAGAGCGTAGAGCGCCACGGAGTCTGAAGGGTTCTTCTTTATGACTTCGAAGCTGAGGTCAACTATTTTCTGTATAGCGATTTCCTGAGCGCTTTCCTTGTCCTCCGCTGTGTTGTATTCTTCCATGATTTCATCAAGGCCAGCCTCATAGGCCGCCTGTTTTTCCTCATTGGTCATTTTTGGACCACATGCCGCCGCAGCGATCAATGCTGCAGCCAGAATAAATACTCTTTTCATATAATAACTGTTTACACGGCGAAGATAAGAAAAAAGTCAGTGAGTTTCATAGAAATATATGTATATTCGTGGCTGTAAACGGACTTGACATGACCCTGAACGAAACAAGATTCAACAAAATCTTCAATGCCGTCGTGCTTGTCGGCATGGCTGCTGCCATCGTGTATACTACCATCACCGGCCTGATGACAGGAGATGAAGGACGTGCCGGTCTTCTGATAGCCGCATTCGGATCGCTGATGGGCATTCTTTGTGTCCTCTGCTCCGCCAACGGCAATATCTTCACGTTCCTGTTCGGCGTTTTCGATGTCTCCATCTATGCCGCCATATGTTTCGTGAACTGGCACAACGGTGGCGCGGGCCTCGGCAACGCGCTGATAAACGGGCTCTACTTCCTTCCGATGCAGTTCGTGGGGTTCTTCCAGTGGAAGAAGCGTGGCGCGGAAACGGACAAGAAGGTGAAGGCCAGGCGGTTCTCCGGAAAACAATGGATTATTTATTCCATACTGTTCATTGTCGGCACG
Organism: Candidatus Cryptobacteroides sp.; assembly: GCA_045599725.1. Classification (GTDB taxonomy): domain Bacteria; phylum Bacteroidota; class Bacteroidia; order Bacteroidales; family UBA932; genus Cryptobacteroides. Next base: position 1,432 of record JAZRWN010000117.1, read on the forward strand.
GCTGTTGCATACTTCGTGCTGTCGTTGTTTGACAAGGCAGATGCGGAGAAATTCCTCCGGACGGCCATTCTGATGGACGCCATTTCCATGGTGTGCAACATTATCGGCCAGTTCCTCCTTTCCACCGCATATATGGAGCAATGGGTTTTCTGGATCATAGTGAACGTGTCCTCGACCATCATGTGGATACTTTCGTTCAAGGAACTCGGAGACACCTACTCGGCCATATACGCAGTGAAGTACTTCTTCTACCTTCTCAATTCCCTCAATGGATTGAGAATCTGGATCGGTCTCAGCAAAGACCGGGAGAGTTTGGATAATTGAAAAATATTTTGTTCCTTTGTAAAGTTGTTCTACAACAGACAGAGCCGTCAGGCGGCTCAAAAGCAAAAGAAGTGTATATTTAAAACATAAACTAAATCCTAATAATTATGCAGTACGAGGAAATCGTAAACAAAGTAAAGGAGATTATCGTTGACAAACTTGGCGTGGAAGCTTCAGAAGTGACCGAAACGGCAAATTTCACAAACGATCTCGGAGCCGACTCCCTTGACACTGTCGAGCTTCTCATGGAGTTTGAAAGAGTGTTCGGCATCAAGATTCCAGATGAGGAAACAAGCGCTATCGCTACTGTACAGGACGCTATTGACAAGGTAAATGAAAAAATAGCTGAGAAAGAGTAATCATTCAGCAGCGATGCAACGAACTTAAACGGCTTCCCGGTATCGGGAAGCCGTTATCTTTTTATGATATGTGTTCCGGATTATCTTCCTTTAGGAAGCGCATAGGTGACCTTCAGCACAGGCACTCTGCCGTTTTCCGCCTCCGGCCCATTCAGCACGGCCTTGAAATAACGGTCCTTGTCCATCTCCACGGATGTCTGGACGGAAGATGACCCCACGCTGCTGGCATACTGGGAGGCAAGCATAAGGCTGTAGTAGTTGTTGTATCCGTAGCCACCGTACCCGTACCCACCATAGCCATATCCTCCATATCCGTAACCGCCATAGCCGCCGTATCCGTATCCGTACGGGCTGTATCCATATCCGCCGTAGCCGCCGTATCCGTAAAGGCTGCTCATGTACTGCTGCATCATCAGGGCGTTCATGTATTCGTTGTACTGGGCTTCGGCGTCTTCTGTGTCCACCTTCTCCTCCTCGGTGCTCATGAGAAGGGTCCAGATGTCATAGTTGGAGAGGTTTACGCCTTCATTCATGCCGATGAGCTGCTGGACATGGTATGTGATGTCCGGAGCATACTGCAGCAGGGAGCGGTTGAGGGTTCCTGGATCCTCATCCTGCGTCGAGGCATCAGTGAGGGATGCGAAGGTGACATATCTGTTCCCGTCCTCGTCCTGTCCTACCATACGGCAGGTAGGGCTGATATAGTCGGGATATAGAGACATCTTCTTGTAGTTGTCCGGGAATTCGAAAGGCAGCACGAGGCTCGCCCTGGATATCACCGCCAGGTCCGGGTTGCCGTTCTTGCCTATCTCCACCTTTATCTTGTCGACAATCTCCTGAGCGGAGAACACTGCCTTGAGTCCACCGCCGCCTTCGATGCAGATTTTGTCCGTCACCTTGCCTTCACGCTCTCTTGTTTCGTGTGAGGTCGCGTTGAAGCAGTACTGCGGGAACGTGTAGGTGGTGTATCCTTGCTGCTGCTGTTCGTTCACGAGCGAGTCGACACTGAACATATAGGACGGGCTGAGCAAGAAGAAGAAGGAAGTGTCTTTCCTTTCACCATTATAATCTGCGGTGACCGCAAGCTCCGCGTAGTCTTTAGTGATATAACCGTAGGATGCGTTCACTCCGAGCTGGAGCGAGAACATGTTGATGCGGCCTCCAATGCCGTCAGGCTCATCCGTGTCGATATAGATTCCCGGGAACTTGCTGAGGTATGTGTCCATGTCGGCCATGTCCGACGGCTGGATCTTCATGTATTTCTCCCCGAACGCCTTGTTGAAGTAGAGGGAGAGGGAGTCCTTGCCGTTATAGACCGGTATGCCGTCGGTGATTCTCTTCGCTTCATGGGCGACAGAAGTGTTCAGGTTCACGATATTGAAGTCCATAGGGCCGGACAACTCGTAGACATTGATGTTCTGGAGTATGTTCTCCTCTCTGCTGTCAGCGAAATTCGTGGTGTCGTGGGCGGCGGTCAGGTGGAAATACCTGAACTCCGGATTACTTCCGAAGTTGATGTTCTTCGAAATCGGGACCAGCGACATCGCGCAGCCGCGGGTGGTGAGTCCGAACTCCTCGTCCCTGATGGCTCCGATGGTGATTCTCTTGGTGGAATAGCCGGAAAGGCTGTCCAGCATTTTCATCTCTATGTTCTCGAGAGGGAACTCAGTGATGTATATGTCATACAGCTGGGAGTCCGGGATAAGGTTCCCGCCCACCTCATAGCTGGATTCGATGCACGAAGCGCAGAAGAAAAGAGCCGCGGCCAGCAGACCGGCGGTCTTGCCGGAAATTCTTGAAGTCATTTTAAACTTGATCATAAAATCTGTCGTACTCATCGACATATGTGCCATTTTCGAGGGCTTCTCCGTTGAATGGGAGTGTCGGCAGTCCGAGTTCCTCGCAGAAGGAGACGATCTCTCCGTCAACGTCTGGAGACCCGAAAATGATGCCGTCAGAGTACATGGCGGCTGTTTTCGCAAGATTTATGCCATTCGGACTGCTGAGCAGGGAGACATCCTCTTCCGTCACCCCGCCGAAAAGCAGGGCTTTCTGGAAATTCTCCCCGAGCGATCCGGCAGGAGTGTCGTTGTACAACGAGAGGACAACCTTGCTGTTGGAGAAAATAGGGTCATCCTTGTAACATTTCTTCAGGTAGAGAGGGAGGACTTGGGATATCCATCCTTGGCAATGTATGATGTCCGGGGCCCAGCGCAGTTTCTTGACGGTCTCGAGTACGCCGCGCGCGAAGAAAATCGCCCTTTCCCCGTTGTCCTCGAAGAATTGGCCGTTTTCGTCAAAGAATGTCTGTTTCCTTTTGAAATAGTCCTCGTTGTCGATGAAATACACCTGGATGCGGGCAGAGGAGATGGACGCGACCTTGATGATGAGGGGTCTGTCCACGTCGCTGATGATGATGTTCATCCCCGACAGCCTGATGACTTCGTGCAGCTGGTTCTTCCTTTCGTTGATGCAGCCGTACCGCGGCATGAACGAACGGATCTCCTTCTTTTTCTCTTGAATGCCCTGAGGCAGATAGCGTCCTATGGCCGCTATCTCAGACTCAGGAAGATAAGGGAATATCTCAGAGTTGACGAACAGAATTCTTTTAGCGGAATCACCCATTTTACCTAATTTATATTACAAAGAACAAAGATAAGAATATTTTTTCATATTTCGATTATTCACTATCTTTGAACATTAATCGCAAAAATTTGTCAATGGCCAACAAGGAGAATAAGATGATGCGGCGACGTCTGCGCAGCGCCTGGCTTTCCACCGTGCTGAGCATCAGCCTCGTGCTTCTTCTCGTAGGGACTGCGAGCCTTCTTCTGGTCAACGCGAAAGGTGTTTCCGACTATTTCAAGGAGAACATGCAGATTTCCGTGCTGATGAAGCCGGACATCAGTGACGCTGCGACCATGGAGTACCAGGTGGTCCTGGACTCCCTTCCTTTCGTCCGGTCCACAGAGTTCATCTCCAAGGCCAGGGGCACGCGCGAGATGGAGCAGATGCTCGGCGAAGGTTTCCTCGACGTGTTCGAGGCCTCGCCCATACCGGCGTCCATCGAGGTGACTCTCCATGCCGGTTTTGTGACACCCGACAGCCTCGGCGTCGTCAAGGAGGCCATCATGGCCTCTCCTCTCGTGGACGAAGTGAACTACCAGCAGTCGCTCATAGAGACGTTGAACGCAAATCTCCAGAAAATCTCGTTGGTCCTGGGCATATTCATCGCGCTGCTGCTGTTCATCTCTTTCGTGCTGATCAACAACACCGTCAGACTGAATGTCTTCGCCAGACGCTTCACCATACATACCATGAAACTCGTGGGCGCCACGCGTTCGTTCATACGCGGACCGTTCATGACCCAGGCTGTGTTCCAGGGCATCTTTTCGGCCATCATTGCCATCATACTGCTTCTCGTCGGCCTGTTCTTCGTCCGTAACGAGTTCGCCCAGCTTTTCGAGATATTCTCCAAGGAACTCCTGCTGCTGGTCATGGGCATAGTGCTGGTGAGCGGAGTGCTGATATGCTCAGTCAGCACATATTTTGTAGTAAACAAGCTTGTCGCGTCCGGAAAGGACGAACTATATTATTGATGCTTATGGAAGAAAACCCAAAGATGGCTCTCACCCCGAAAGGGCTGAAGCTGCTTGCCGCCGGCCTGATAGTCATGATAGCCGGCTATATTCTGATGATGGGAGGTGGAGTCAAGGATCCTCAGGTGTTCAACTACTCCATGTTTGATTTCAGGAGGCTTGTCGCCGCACCTGTGGTGATTCTCGCCGGTGTCGTCGTGGAGGTCGTGGCGATAATGAGCATGTGTAAGGAGAAGAAGCAGAAATGAACTGGTTGCAGGCTCTGGTTCTGGGGCTGGTGCAGGGACTCACGGAGTTCCTTCCGGTCAGCAGCAGCGGTCATCTGGCGATAGGCCGCGAAATCCTCGGCGTGGAGGCGTCGGAGGACCTGGTGTTTGAGGTTGTCGTCCATACGGCCACCGTGCTCGCCACTATTGTCGTGTTCAGAAAAGAGATTTTGAAGCTTCTTCAGGGTCTGTTCAAGTTCAAGTACAATGACGAGACGGACTATATTCTCAAGATATGTGTGTCGATGATACCGGTCTTCATTGTCGGTGTCTTCTTCAAGGATTATGTCGAGAGTCTTTTCTCCTCTCTTCTAGTTGTCGGCGTCGCGCTTCTTCTGACAGCCCTTCTTCTGTATTTTTCGGACAGAAAGGCGTCGGGGACGCTTTCTGATGTGGACAGGAAGGAGCAGAGAAACGGCATCGGCTACCGTCAGGCTTTCATAGTCGGCCTGGGACAGGCTCTGGCTGTGATTCCGGGGCTTTCGCGTTCTGGAACCACCATCAGCACGGGTCTTCTCTGCGGAGTGAAGCGTGAGGCTGTCGCCCAGTTCTCGTTCCTCATGGTCCTCGTCCCTATTCTCGGTGAGGCATTTCTGGATCTGGTGGGCGGTGATATGGCGGCATCGTCCGTGGGTGTCACTTCTCTGATCGTCGGCTTCCTGGCCGCATTCTTGTCCGGACTTTTCGCGTGCAAGGTCATGATAGCGCTTGTCAAACGCGCGAAGCTCAAGTGGTTCGCCCTTTACTGCGCGGTCGTCGGACTGTGCGTCATCGTTTTTACATTGCTGTAGGTCATGGGAAGGTCGAAGATATATTTCGTCTCTGACGTCCATCTTGGGCTCGATGTCCTTGATGCGGCGGACCGTGAGGCGCGCTTCGTCTCCTTCCTCCGTGGCATCCAGTCCGATGAGACCCTGGCTCTGTATCTGCTTGGTGACATCTGGGATTTCTGGTACGAATACCGTGACGTTGTCCCGAAGGGGAGCGTGCGCGTGTTCTCCGCGCTTATGGACCTTATGGACAACGGAGTCGAGGTCTTTTTCTTCCCCGGCAACCACGACCTGTGGAGCTACGGCTATTTCGAGTCCATGGGCATGAAGGTCCTGGATCAGCCGTATGTCTTTGACGCGGGAGGGAAAGTGTTCTGTGTCGGGCACGGTGACGGGCTCGGCCCGGGCAGAAGGTCTTACAAGATCATGAACGCTGCTTTCAAGTCGCGCATCCTTCAGTTCCTTTTCAGCCTCCTCCACCCTTGGCTGGCGTTCCGCCTCGGCTGCGGCTGGTCGCGGCACAGCCGGCTTGCGCGGAGCGAGAAATATGTGTTCAAAGGAAAGGACGAGCCGCTGTACAAGTGGGCTGAAGAATTCTCGGCCGAACGGCACGTCGACTATTTCATTTTCGGGCATTATCATGTGGAGGTGGATGAGACCCTGCCTTCAGGCGCCAGGCTTCTTGTCCTCCCTGACTGGATGGAACAGTCTCAGTATCTGAAATTTGACGGTATCTCTGTCGGTGTCGGCCATTCCATGAAGACCGAATAGTACAGCCGGTCGAACTCCCCTTTCTCCCAGGCCTGGACCAGCTCCTCGGTCTTCTCGTCCTGTCCCTTCGGGTCATATGCGCTCTTGAGGTTCTGCCCGAAAAGCCTTGCAATACCCTGCCAGAAGCCTGCGGCAAGTCCATTCTTGTAGTCCTTGACGATCTTGTAGGAGGTCCTGCTGGTCTCGCGGTCCACGAGGCGCATCAGAAGTTGCCCCTGGGACACGGTCATTTTTCTGACGACAGGCTCGAACTGCTTCAGCACCTCTCTCTGCCAGGCATTGATGTATCTGTCCTCCTCGCCTCTCTTGAAATGGCTGGCTTCTATCGTGCTGTCCACATGCTCCAGTACATGGCTCACCATGACGGCGTAAGGGTAGACTTTGTTGAAGTTGTATACGAGCTTGTAGTAGTTTCTCCAGTCCTTCCTGTCCCTGCGCGTGCCCTTGGGGAACACCCACACAGGCGGGCACTCGTCATAATAGACGGTGTCGCCGTTTTCGATGAAGTAGGCAAGGTAGTAGCCTTTCTGCCCTCTGTTCTGTGCGGAACTGTAAGGACTCAGCCCTCCTGATACGAGCAGGACGGCAAGAAGAACGACAAATATACCTAGCACTTTTTTCACTTCGCAAATGTAAAAAAAATCCCCGTTTATGTTTGCAAATTCCTTTCCAAAGGCGTTTCCCGGCGACAGGTTTCCGGGCTTGAAAAATGCCTTTCCGAGCATGTCGAAATTCTGTGGAAAAAGTTTTTCACACCATAGCGTAAGTCGCTGAGATTTTGCCCATTAAGTTTTCAATCTGCCTGTCGAAAACAGGAGGAAAAATATCTTGAAAATATTTCAAATTCAAATATTTTTCGTATCTTTGCAGTCCCCAAAATGAGGAGAAGTTCGCCCAACCAGCTGATTCTCAGTAATTTAGGGAGAAAACGAAAATTATTTTTAAAGTTATACAGAAATGTTACAACCTAAAAGAACCAAATTCAGAAGGGAACAGAAAAACCGCATGAAAGGCATGGCCCAGAGAGGAAACCAGCTTGCATTCGGTTCTTTCGGACTCAAGACCCTTGAAAATTGTTGGCTTACTGCGCAGCAGATTGAAGCTGCCCGTCAGGCTATCTCACGTTACATGAACCGTGAGGGCCAGATCTGGATCAGGGTTTTCCCTGTCAAGCCTGTCACCAAGAAGCCTCTTTCCACCCGTATGGGTAAAGGTAAGGGTGATCCTTACGGATTCGTGGCCCCTATCACTCCTGGTCGTATCCTTTTCGAGGCCGAGGGCGTTTCTCTCGAAATCGCAAAGGAGGCCATGCGCCTTGCCGCCAACAAGCTCCCTGTCGCTACAAAGTTTGTTGTTCGTAGAGATTATGTTGAATAGTATTTAATGGAGTAAGAAAATGAAAGTTTCAGAAGTACGCGAAATGTCTGTAGCAGATCTCCGCGACCGTATCGAGATCGAAAAGGCAAATCTTGATTCTATGAA
>JAZRWN010000118.1:0-8133 GCA_045599725.1 Candidatus Cryptobacteroides sp.
CTGAAGAGGCTGCCGCCGCTGCTGCCGCTGAGACTGAGGAAGCTCCTGCAGAGGCTTAGTCATGTCTGAGGCAAGTTCTGATTCATTGCTTCAGATTGCCAAGGTACTGAAGTCCAACGGTACTGAAGGCGGTCTCCTTCTTGGATTCCGTGACGTTTCACCTGAGGACATCGACATTGAGGAACCGGTGTACATCTATTTTGATGGACTGCCGGTTCCCTTTTTTATCGAGTCTTTCCAGCGCAAGGGCAATGACAAGGCGATTGCCCATCTTACGGACATCTGTTCCCTTGCTGATGCAGAGGAAGTTGTCGGACGTCCGGTCTTCGCTGATGAAGACACTGTCGAGGGATATGAGGATGATGATGAGATGTCCCTTGATGACTTCATAGGCTGGACCATCTTCAACCGTGATGTCAAAGTCGGCGAGGTCGTGGACTATGAGGACATCCCGGGTAATCCTTGCCTGTACATACAGACGGAAAACGGACAGGCGATGATCCCTCTCCACGAAGATTTCATCCTGTCCGTAGATCCTGAGTCCGGGGAGATGTCGATGGATCTCCCGGAAGGTCTCGTATAATAAAGTTTTCTAAATCACAGTTCCAGTTTCTGCTTCCACCTTCAAGTCATTGTAGAAGGCGGCTACAGTTGTGTACATATACGGGATCAGCCACAGATACCCGATGCCGAGGGTGAGGATTCCTAGCAGAATCCAGCCTATGAAACTGAGTTCAAGATAGAATAGGTCGAACTTGTGTCCCTTCATCATCGCGCGGCTTTTGCGTAGTGCATCGGACACTTTCATCTCAGGGTTTTCAACCAGGATGTACGGTGTCAGAAAATATGCGAAAGCCATAATGATGCCCGGTATGAGGAACAGGAGTGACCACAGGACTATCAGAAGAGACATCAGGAAATATCCCCACACTATATGGAGCCAGTTGGTGAATCCAAGCGAGAATATGTTCCGGGTGAGTTTGTTGTCACTCTTCTCGTACAGCAGCCTGAAGGAGTTGAGATATCCGACTTGGACAGGTCCGACGATGAGGAATGACAAAAGAAGTTCCGCTCCTGCCAGCATGAGCAGAGCCCCGACGGCTACAAGGGACAGCTGTACCAGTGACCCGCATCCGCTGATGGAGACCGCTATGGCGAGGAAGACAATCGTCGCCACGACAGCCGGGGACCAGTTGCCTTTGAGGGCGGCCAGAGCCGCGTTCTTGTATTCCTGATTGGTTTTCATAGCCGGTTCAGACGGGGATTAGAAGTTCCACTTGACACCGAGGCAAGGATTGCACATGAATCCCTTGTTGCCTGCGAAGTTGTATGAGAGCTCGATCTCACCACCGAGGTTGAGATGCTCGCCGACTGCATACCAGAGCTGTGGCTCTGAAAGGAATGAGAAGTTGGTTTCGTCGCCGAGACCATATATGCTCTTGTTTCCCCAGAAATCGAAGAATCCCTTGAAGCAGAGGCCCTTGGCTCCGAAGAGGTCGTTGAATCCCCAGACGCCGGAGAACTTGATAGGGACATCTGGCTCGAGGCCGCCGAAATGTGCGTCATAAAGGAGAGCCGCTGTGAAGGTGTTGTTGTAGTCGTCTGAGTGGAAGAAATACTTCGCGCCTACGCAGAGGATACCTGTCCCCCATGTGCTTCCGTCGTACTCGATGAGTGCGCTGAAGTCCTTGAGGTCAGAGTCCTGCCACATATTGATGCCGCGCTCGATCTCGAAATATGATCCGTTGATGGCGCTGTGGGTGTTCAGGTCTCGCTGAGCGCCCTGTGCATAATAATGATCGATGAAGAAGAAGGTGTCACCGTATTCGTCACCCTTGAACATCTCGAAAGTGGTGGTCACATACTGACGCCCTTTTCCAAAGTCATAGAAAGTCTGAAGGTTAGTCTGAGCCTTTGCTCCTTGAGCGAAGCACAGGACAGCGAAAGCTGCTGCGAGGATTCCTTTTTTCATTGTATTAAAAATTGATCAGATTAATCATACTGGACAATCACGAAGTTACTGATTCGCCGATTTTTTTCCAAAAAATTATTCATTACCTCTGGACATTTCTGAGAATGACCTCTCCTTCCGTACTTGAATCCACCTCTATGGCTGAGTCCCTGCTGATCGACCCTTCGAGGACGGCGCGTGCGAGTTTGTTTACGAGCTCCCTCTGAATCAGTCGCTTGACAGGACGGGCTCCATAGGTCGGGTCGTATCCGTTCTCGGTCATATTGTCCTCGAAAGCCTTTGTGAAAGTCAGGGTCACGCCGTCTTCCGAAAGCCTTTTCTGCAGTTCGGCCATCTGGATGCGGACTATCTCGCGTATGTTGTCCGGAGTCAGGATGTCGAAGTTGATGATCTCGTCGATACGGTTCAGGAACTCGGGTCTCATGACGGCTTTGAGCTCCTCTTGCTTGAGGTTGGAGGTCATGATGAGGATGGTGTTCTTGAAGTCCACGGTGCGTCCCTTGTTGTCGGTCAGACGACCGTCATCAAGCACCTGGAGCAGCACATTGAACACATCTGGATGGGCTTTCTCTATCTCGTCGAGCAGAATCACGGAGTACGGCTTGCGTCTTACCGCTTCGGTCAGTTGTCCTCCCTCGTCGTAGCCGACATATCCCGGAGGCGCGCCCACGAGACGGCTGACTGTGTGCCTTTCCTGATACTCGCTCATGTCGATGCGGGTCATCATCGATTCGTCGTTGAAAAGGAACTCCGCCAATGCCTTGGCAAGTTCGGTCTTGCCCACTCCTGTCGTTCCGAGGAAAAGGAAAGAACCGATAGGGCGTTTCTCGTTGGAAAGGCCTGCGCGTGAGCGTCGGACGGCGTCAGACACTGCCGCAATGGCGTTTTCCTGCCCTACAACGCGTTTGTGAAGGGCCTCCTCCATGCGGAGAAGTTTCATCTTCTCGCTCTCCAGCATCCTGTTCACAGGGATGCCTGTCCATCTCGCCACCACCTCCGCGATGTCTTCAGGAGTCACGGCCTCGGTGATGATGGGGTCCTTGATCTCAGCCTGCTTCGCGGTGAGTTCGTCTATCCGCTTCTGCGAAGCGGCGATTTTGCCGTAGCGGAGCTCGGCAACCTTGCCGTAATCACCGGCCCTCTCGGCCTGGGCCGCCTCGTTCCTGTAGTCCTCTATCTGCTGGCGTGCGCTCTGAAGGTCGCTCAGAATGCCTTTCTCGGCGTTCCAGCGCTGCATGAGTTCCTCGCGCTGAGCATTCAGTTCCTTGAGTTCGGCATCTATCTTCTCCATTTTGAGCGATACACCTTCGCGCTTGATGGCCTCTTTCTCTATCTCAAGCTGACGGATCTGTGAGTTGAGGATGTCGATAGGCTCGGGGACGGAGTTCATCTCGAGGCGGAGTTTTGATGCGGCTTCGTCCACGAGGTCGATGGCCTTGTCCGGGAGGAAACGGTTGTTGATGTACCTGTGCGAGAGGTTGACGGCGGCGATGAGCGCGTCGTCTTCAATCCTCACCCTGTGGTGGTTCTCGTATTTTTCCTTCAGGCCGCGCAGAATTGCGATGCTCTCCGCCGGTGTCGGCTCGTCCACCATTACCTTTTGGAAGCGCCTTTCGAGTGCCTTGTCGGTCTCGAAGTATTTCTGGTACTCATCAAGTGTTGTGGAGCCGATGGTGCGGAGTTCACCTCGTGCAAGGGCTGGTTTAAGGATGTTCGAAGCGTCCATCGCCCCGTTCGAGCGGCCTGCTCCCACGAGGGTGTGGATCTCGTCGATGAACAGGATGATCTCTCCGTCGCTTTCGACGACTTCCTTCACGACTCCCTTGAGCCTTTCCTCGAATTCTCCCTGGTATTTCGCGCCTGCGATGAGGGCTCCCATGTCGAGCGAATAAACTTTGCGGCTCTTTAGGTTCTCGGGGACGTTGCCGTCAACTATCTTGGCGGCAATGCCTTCGGAGATGGCAGTCTTGCCGACGCCAGGCTCACCGACAAGTATGGGGTTGTTCTTTGTCCTGCGGCTCAGAATCTGCAGAACTCTTCTTATCTCCTCGTCGCGGCCTATGACCGGGTCGAGTTTTCCTTTGGACGCCAGCTCATTGAGATTGGTGGCGTATTTGCTCAGAAACTGATAGTTCTCGTTTTCCATAATCCAGACATAATAAAAACCAAAAATCGTCTGCCCTTTCCGGGCAAACGATTTCGGTCAAATTATATTCCATATGCAGAAATCTGACAATCTGTCAGTTCTGCGCCATCCTTCTGCTATTCTGCGGTAGGAGCGGTAGGAGCCTCCTGCTGGATAGGGGCGGTAGGGAACTCAGGCTGTGACTGGGTGGCTACGTTCTCGATCTTGTTGGTGACGTCCATGTCAGCACCGTTGGTACCTGTGGTGAAGGAAGTGATGATGGAAACAACGAGGATGAAAGCTACGAGACCCCAGGTGATCTTCTCGAGGATGTCAGCGGTCTGCCTTACACCGAAAGCCTGGTTTCCTGCAATGAAATTGCTTGCGAGGCCGTCTCCCTTGCCGTTCTGAAGCAGTACCACAATCACGAGGAGAGCCGGAGCGTTAAGGACGAGGACCGTAAGGATGGTAAAAAATGCGTTCATATCTAATGTCTTTAATTATCTGTAAGTTGGGTCAATTTTTCAATAAGGGATGCAAAGTAAGCACTTTTTTCTGGATATCGCAAAATTAGTTTGGAATAAATGTACTTTGCCTGCTCAAAATGACCTTGTTCCGTGTAGATTCCGGCTAAAGTCTCAGTGCAGAACTCATCTGGAATGACTCCATCCGACTTCTCGTGGGCCTCCTCGCTTCTCACCTTCCTGGCGAAATTCGCGAAAATGTTGTCATCCGCTTCACGCACGGAGTCGTATTCGTCCTGGGAGAAGAAGTCGCCTCCGACCACCCTGACTCTCTGTTTCGGGGTCTCGTCCTCCTTCTTTGACTTGTCAGCAGGTGCCAGGCCGTCCAGCAGGACTTTCAGGTTCTTGTCGGACCAGTCTTCCGTTCTGGCGGAGCGGACGATGTCGGAAAAAATCCTCCGCGACCCTATGTACAGCGCGTTCGCGGCAAGGTCTGTCTCACTTATGCCGTGTCCTTCCTCTCGGGCCAGCCTGAGGCAGAGTTCCTTTCTGGCGGCTCCGAACCATGGATACAGGTTCACCACCCCGGCAAGTTCGTCAAGGTTCAGGTTCCTGAGGACAATACGGTCATTGGTTACCATTGGGCTACGGTTGCATTAAATATGTCATCGACCAGTTTATCGATGATCTCCTGGCAGAGAGTCGATTCGACGGCATCGAGAGGCTGAGTGGAGTCATAGTCGGAGTAAGCCGAGAAATTCTGCTCCAGATCGTCGTCCGGATGCTTCCTATTGGTGAATGTTATTCTGACGGTGACGGTGAGTCTGTTCTGTGCGGCCACTTCGTCGGCGGTGATGGCTGTCGCCTGGATGTCATAACCTGTTATCGCGCCTTCTATCTCGAGGTCTCCGTCCATCTCCACCTGCTCGAGGCGGGTCATTTTCCTGAACTGTGTGCGTAGCGCTTCGGTCAGGTCATTGCTGAGCGAAGGGTTCACCTTCTGGGCTGTATAGTCGAAATAGTTCAGCGTGATGCTCTGCACATCATTCTGAATGGATGTTCCTGTGAACGAATATATGCCACAGCCGGACAACAGCAGGGAGAACACTGCCGTCAGGATGATGCTGTGCCTGATTCTTCTTGTCATCTTTTCCGCTATTTTGTGTCCTTGGAAAGCCTGCGGTAGAGCGTGCGCTCGGAGATGCCTAGTTCTGCGGCGGCGAGTTTACGGTTCCCGTCATGCTTGTCCAGAGCTTTCTGTATGAGGTCTTCGCTGACTTTGTGAAGCGAGAGGTCAGAGAGAGGTTCCACGGTATGGCTGAGCGTCTCTGTCTCCTGCCATTCGGCCTCCTGTGTGTCATTCTCCTGAGTGTCAGGCTCTTCCCGTACCTGCGGGGCGGGGAGGCTGTGCCCATGTGCCGCCTGACTGCTGCCGAATACGGCCGAGTTCAGTCTTTCTACATCCTGACGCAGGTCAAGTATCGCCTTGATCAGCATCTTCTTCTCGTCATCGTTGAAACTGCTCTGGCTTCCGCTTACAGCAGGCAGGACGGTCTCCTCATCCTTCGGGATGTATCTGGCAAGCGTGGCGGCGTTTATCTCGCATCTTTCGGCACCCGGGGTGAGCTTGACCGACTCAAGTGCAGAGACTGTCTCGGCGACATTCTTCAACTGGCGGATGTTGCCTGGCCAGCGGTAGTTGCGGAGCAGGATGATGGCCTCGTGGTCGAGGGAGATCTTGCATACTCTGTATTTTTCGGAGAAGTCGGAGGTGAACTTGCGGAACAGCAGGTATATGTCATCCTTGCGCTCTCGCAGCGCCGGCATCTTGATCGAAATGGCGCAGAGACGATAGTACAGGTCAGCGCGGAACTTGCCCTGGCTCACGGCATAGAGCAGGTCGACGTTGGTCGCTGCGACGACACGGACATCGGTCTTCTCGACTTTCGACGAACCGACTCTGATATATTCTCCGTTCTGGAGCACGCGGAGCAGCATGACCTGAGTGCTCATCGGCAGTTCACCGACTTCGTCAAGGAAGATGGTTCCTCCGTTAGCCTCTTCGAAGTAGCCTTTCCTGCTCTCTGTAGCGCCGGTGAAGGCTCCTTTCTCGTGTCCGAAAAGTTCTGAGTTGATGGTTCCCTCCGGTATGCCTCCGCAGTTGACGGCAAAGTATTTTCCGTTCTTTCTGAGGCTGTTCTGATGTATGATTCTAGGCAGATTCTCTTTTCCAACTCCGCTCTCTCCTGATATGAGCACGGTCAGGTCGGTGGGAGCCACGGCCACGGCTATCTCCAGCGCCCTGTTGAGCGCCGGATCGTTGCCGATGATGTCGTACCTGTTCTTAAGTTTCTGTAACTCTTGTGTATCCATAGGACTTACAAAGTTACGAAATAATTGTCAATCCCAACTCTTTTATTTGATGATGTCCTTGACCTGGATTTCCTTGATCTCACCGAATTTTGAGAGAGCCTCCATATCGATCCGCTTCTTGTCTCCCACTATGGTCCAGACTATGTTCTTACCGTCGACGTGCTGTTTCCAGAATGATTCCAGACTGTCAGCGTCCAGGGAGTCGATTACTTTGAAGAATTCCACGATAGGGTCGGAGCTGTAGCCGGAATTCTTGTTTCCTGATATCACGTCCGCCATTCCACGGAAATCAGGATAACTCGTGATCTCCTCGAAACGGAGTTCCTTTCCAAGCCTGCCGATCTTGCCGGCGTCGAACGGAGTCTGGCGGATAAGGGAGTCCACTATGGCCATGGCGTCGATAGTCTTGTCTCCCTGTGTCCCTACATAAGCGCGCAGGAACGTCGGGTCGATATCGCGTCTGTTGTAACTGGTCTTGTTGTACATGGCCTGTGCCGAGTATGCGAATGAGCGGAACTCACGGATCTCCTGGAACATGAGCGATCCCATTCCGCCTCCGAGATAGGAACCGAATGCATATGAGGTGTACCTTGAAGGGATGTCCGGAAGTTTCTCACCTATAACGAAAGCGTTGATGTCGGACTGTGACGCCTTGGCCTTGTCCACGAAATAGACCACAGGCCTGTTCTCAAGCACTATGTCTTTTCCGTCATACATCTTGAATGGAACTGTGGACTTCTCGAACTGGAACTTGTCCTTCAGCGCGTCCGCCACTTTTTCCGGTGTGATGGAGCCGGAGTAGCAGATGTCGCAGGCGTATGTCTTCACCTTGTCAAATGCATCCAGCAGGAATTTGCTGCTGATCTTTCCTTTATCCTGAAGGTAAGGTGAACCTTCCTTGTGAACGGCATATGACACCAGTGCGTCGCTGATCGTGCCTGCGTCGCGCTTGTTCATGATATTGGAGACAGTTTCATTGTCCTTGATGATCTTGAGCGACTTGCTGTCGGCGGCCGGGGCGTTGAAATAGTCTGCCACGAGTGAAAGGGTCTCGTCGAACTTGTCCTCGAAGCCGCTTATGCTGAGCGTGACGACATTTGAACTGACATAGCAGTCCAGTGTTCCTCCGATTTCCTGAAGGGCCTTCCTGTGCTCGTCGAAGCTCATTTCGTCTGTTCCGAGCAGACTGACATACTGTA
>JAZRWN010000119.1:0-10950 GCA_045599725.1 Candidatus Cryptobacteroides sp.
TTTCGGTGCAAATCTATTAAATAATTATTGATAAACAATAATTTTTCAACAAATATTTTATATTTTTCTCGAATTTCGTCACTAATAAACCTACGCCGCATAGTGTATTAGTTTATTAGTACACTGCAAATATACGGCAAAAAATTTCTTTTCCAAATTTTCCTACCATTTATTTAAGTCAGGATGGTGCTTCCTGAACATTATTATTGTTAGTATTAATAACATTCTATCCCTCTTTTAGTTCTGATCGCCCTCATGATAAATTCTAAATTTATGCCAAATGTCGCCAACCTCCTCAATAGCGGCAGGTTAGCGACATTAATCACAAAAGCGTATTTGATTATCAATTATTTACAATCTGAAGTGTCGCTAATCCAGCTTGAATTTGCAGATTAGTGACACCTGTACTTGCATCATTATGCTGAAGGGGCTAATGCCAGCGTTAGTATCCACAGAAGCCTAGACTGAAGGGCCCTTGAGCATGACCGTATAATGACTAGCCCTCCTCGATGTCCCCGAGAACTATGGGGGCGGCGGCGAGCATCTGCTCATAGAACTCTTCCCCGAAACGACGTATCAGCGGCTCCTTGAGGAACTGGTAGACACGGACGCCTTCACGCTTTCCTTTTTCAAAAGCATCGGCACAGATATCCCAGTGATGAACATTGAGCGCCAGGAGGCCGTTGGAAAGCTTCTTGATTCTGATAGGATACAGAGCGCAGGATATTGGTTTCCGGAAAGAGCACTTGCCGGAAAAGAAACAGCGCTCGATGGCACAGAGGCAGTTGTTGTCCTCATCAAAAAGCGTATAGGCGCACTCTTCGGTGCCAGGGACAAGAGGCGTCACAGTGTCACCTTCGATGTCTATCTCGAAGAATCCCTTTGACTCGGCGGCTTCCTTGCCACGCTCGGACATAAGCTGGCTGAAAGCAGGATATTCACGCTCGAGAATCTCCATCTCATCTTCCTCCAGCGGAGCCCCGCAGTCACCGACAATGCAGCACTTGCCCTTGCATTTCTCATAGTCGCAGGAAAAGAACTCAGCGAAAACGTCCTCTGATACGAGGCAGTCGTCTATCTGCACTATCGTGCCGAAACCGTTTACAGACATAATCAATAAATGACAAATTCAACCTTTCCTCCTTCTTCCAGAGCGGCCAGGATCTCACGGACAGACTCAGTAGAGACGGAGTTGACTTTATCCTTGTACCCTGTCGCCATGTCCTTTCCTACGGAATAACGCATCAGCGCAATGTCCACGAGGGATGATGGCACTGCCATCTCAGACTCATACCTGGCCAGAAGTGCAGCCTTCAGGGCAGCAAGTCCGGAGCCGGGCGACACATCTGAAAGAGCACTGCGCACGGCTCCGAGCACCCTAAGCGGATCCTCCGCGAAGACATCCTCCGGTAGTCCTCTTTCATCGGCAGGACGGCAGGTTATGCGGACCGTAAGCCTCTCCACCGGGAAAATCTCGAAATCTGAGGAGACCTCGGCGGTGGCGCCAGTCTCAGAGAGGGCCGAAGCCAGTTTGTTCTCCAGTTCCATCACTGCAACCTGTGATGCCATATATCTTTCGAGGGTGAAAGGCAGAAGAGCCGATTCGGCCACATTCACACAAGGATCGCCGTTACCGACACTGCTCTCGGCAGCCTCCACGGTATAAGTGGACCAGCCGGACCGCAGAGTGTACTGAATCTGAGGACGGGTGGAAGGGATGCCGCCCGTCTGGAAACTTCCAAGATATTTCGGGAGAAGTTTCTTGAGCACATATGGGTCCAGATCCCCCACCAGAACCAGAATGCCGTCGTCACATTTTGAAAACAACTGGGAAAAATATGCATCCGCCCGGGCAGGCAGGTCGTCTGACAGGCCGGAGAGGTACTTCGAACCGGTATAGATGAAGTCTGGGCACATTAGGCTGTCGATGACGACATTGATGCCGGCCTGGCGTTTCCGGTCCACAGAAAGCCTGAGGCGCTCACAATCCCGGAAATACTCATAGGCGGGTATGTTGACCGTCCTCTCATTGGCCACGGACAGAAGCGACTTGAGCAGAAGTTCGAGTTTTGCCGCCGGAGCGGATCCCGTGATACGCAGGTCGGTGAGCCCTGTCGACGGGCGGAAAGTGATATCATTGTTGGCGAGCATGTCCGCGAAGCCTCCTGATGAAAGACCCGCAACATCGCATATACCCAGCATCTCTCCGATGAAACCGCCCTCTCCCACGGACAGGTCCGGTACTGAAGCGTAGCCCCCATTCAGCATGAAACCATATGAGAAAGAACCCTTCAGAGCGGAAGACTGCTTGAATATGACTTTCATCCCATTTGAGAAAGTCCACAGCTCACCTCCAGTAACAGGCTCCGGGACAATCCTCTTCAGCCTGGCCTTGACCTTTTTAGGAGAGTACAGGCCGAGAGTGTCGCTGGCATTCGCCACGAAAGCCCTGTCATCGGAGGAACTCCATCCTCTGGCGAACGCCTCCTCCGCCTCTTCGCGGCTGATAGCAGCCCCGGGAGCCTCGTACCTGAGAGACACGGCGCGACGGTCATCGATGAGAGCGGAGATGAAATCATTGAAAAGGACAAGCTCCCTGTCGGGAGCAATATCTCTGGACTGGAGGTATTCCACTTTTGAAGACGAGGAGGCGAGGTCGGAACCGTATAGGAAAGCGGAAGAGCACTTCCCCACCCACTCGGCATTTGACATCTGGCCGCGGCCCATGTCCGCAAGTATCCTCACCCTGGCGTCACGCAGTTCCTGATAAGAAGCTCCCGACCTGTCAAGTCCGGCAAGGACCGAGGACAACGATGCCGTCGCGGCGGCAAGCTGCTTCACCGGGACAGTAACGGACATGCTGTACCGTTCCTGGTAAGGGCTGTCGGCACTGCTTCTGTAGTTCCAGCCGGTTTCTGCCACAGGAATGCCCTGTTCCATGAAAACCTTCCTTACGCGGTCTGTGAGGATGATTCCCAGTTCTCCGGCAAACAGTTCGGAGACAAGCGGCTGGACCGTTCCCATAGCCTCTCTCGGTGTCCTTGGAGAAGAAAAGGTCACTGTCAGCACAGCTTCGTCCTGAGCCGGGGCCTGGACATAGCTGAACTGAAGGGTTTCCGATGGCTTCCATTCAGCTGCAGGGGCCTCGAGAACCTTCTCTCTAGGTGTCACCATCATGGAGAATACATTCATCCTTTCCTGAATTACCTTCTGGTCGATATCACCGGAGACTATGACCGCCTGCTCGTATGGACAGGTCTCCGCGATGTCGAAGAGAAGCAGCAGAGTCGTGTCCCTGATTTCCTGCCTGTCCACAGGCACATCCTCGAACTGATAGGTCACAGAACCGCCTGCGGAGCGGAAATATCCATAATTTTTGTATCCGACTCCAAGTTTGGCAAGGTATTGGTAAGGTCTTCCACTTTGAAAATGGGGAAGTTCCGCCAGAGCCGACTTTGCGGCACCCTCATTGACGACCTTCTTCTGGACGAGGGCGAAATCAGCGGCACCTTTCGAGCCGCGGTTCGTCACCAGATAATATGAGATTCCGTTCGGAAGAGTGCCCGTCGACACCTCGGAAGCTTTCGGCAGAGACGGAAGCGACTGCGCACCCACCGAAAAGGTAAGGGACAAGAGTAAAAGTGTATTTAATATGTACTTGAATCTCGTCATTTTTATCTTTGGACTCTTTACAAAAGTAGAAAAAGTTTATTACTTTTGCATTTACCTAACCGAAATTAAATAATAACAACTACTATCAGGTCATGAAAAAATTAATTCTTTCTCTCGCCGCTGTCGTTCTTTCAGCTGGTCTCATGTCAGCACAGGACATGGCTCAGGCCACCGAGACAGCACAGTCAGCTAACGAGGCACTTGTTGCCAAAGATTATGCCAAAGCACTGGCAGGATTCAAAGAGGCTCTCACCCTCGCAGAGGCTTGCGGTGAGGAAGGCGCAGAACTCGTCGGAACTTGCAAGGGTGTCATCCCTTCAATCACACTCAACATCGCAAAAGGACTTATCAAGGACGCCAATTACGATGAAGGTCTCGCACAGCTTGATGAGGCTATCAAGGTAGCAGAGCAGTATGAGGCCGAGGACGTCATCGCAGACGCCGCTGAGCTCATTCCACAGGTTAAGAAGCAGAAGGCTACAGCTCTTTACAACGCAAAGGACTATGCCGGAGCAGTCGCCGCTTTCAAGGAGGTTCTCGCTGACGACGCCACAGACGGTGCTTCAGCTCTCCGCCTCGCCATGGCACTGAACAACACCGGTGACAAGGAAGGCGCTATCGCAGCTTTCGAACAGGCAGCAGCCAACGGCCAGGAGGCAAACGCCAACAAGCAGCTTGCAAACATCTATCTCAAGGACGCTCAGGCTCTCCTCAAGGAGAACAAGTTCAAGGAGACCATGGCAGCATGCGAGAAGTCAAACGAATATGTTGAGAGCGCAAACGCTTACAAGCTCGCCGCTTCTGCAGCCACCAAGCTCAAGGACAATGCAAAGGCTATCGGCTACTACGAGAAGTATCTCGAAGTATCCCCTGACGCAAAGGATGCTGGCGCCATCGCCTTCACACTCGGAGCTCTCTATCAGCAGGCCAGCAACAAGGCCAAGGCCATCGAGTTCTACACCAAGGCTTCCACCGACGCTCAGTACGGCGCACAGGCCAAGCAGCAGCTTGAGGCTCTTAAGAAATAATGAAGTTTCTTGAACTTCTCGCCCCGGCGAGAAACATCGATATCGGCATCGCAGCCATTGACTGCGGTGCCGATGCCGTGTATATAGCCGCGGAGGAGTTCGGAGCCCGCAAAGATGCCGGAAACGGAATCGGCGACATCGCCACGCTCTGCTCCTATGCCCACAAGTTCGGCGTACGGATCTATCTCACGGTGAACACCATAATCTACGACGGAGAACTGGAGCGCGTCCACAGGCTTATGCTGGACGCACAGGAAGCCGGCGTGGACGCTTTCATTGTACAGGATCCTGCACTGACCACCTGGGATGACATCAAAGTCCCGCTTCACGCTTCCACCCAGTGCGCCATACGCACTCCCGAGGACGCTGTTTTCCACGAAAGTCTCGGATTCGCAAGACTGGTGGTGGAAAGGGAGACATCTCTGGAGCAGCTGAACTCCATCCGCGAGGCTGTCGGTTGCGAACTGGAGTTCTTCGTGCACGGAGCTCTGTGCGTATGCTACAGCGGGAACTGCTACCTTTCCGAGCGGATATCCGGCAGAAGCGCCAACAGAGGAGCGTGCATACAGGCCTGCCGTTCGCTTTATGACCTCGTGGACGAAAGCGGAAAGGTGCTTGTCAAGGACAAAGCCCTCCTGTCCCTGAAGGACTACAATCTCAAGTCCAGACTCGAGGAACTGGCGGAGGCAGGGGTCTGCTCATTCAAGATAGAAGGCAGGCTGAAGAACGCTTCATATGTCAAAAACGTGGTCCGGGAGTACTCCATGGCACTTGATGCCCTCATTGACGCACATCCGGGTGAATACGCGCGGTCTTCATTCGGGCGGATTGCCGGAGGCTTCATTCCGGCTGCGGACAAGACCTTCAACCGCGGCTATACCGAACTCTGGCTGGACGGTGAGCGTGGAAAATGGTCTTCAATGGACGCGCCGAAGTCGATGGGCGAATTTGTCGGCACTGTCCAGAGCATACGCAGAACCGACCGCACCGGATGCGAAATCCTCATTGAGCCGGCTTCCAAGGGGCTGTCGCTCAACAATGGGGACGGTTTCGCTTTTGCCGGCAGGAAAGGGGTGACAGGCTTCCGCGGGGATGTGTGCCAGGGACGGACGATAAGCTGCAAGAATGTGGAAGGCCTGTCGAAAGGCACCAGGCTGTACCGCAACATCAACGCCGCTTTCGAAAAGGAGCTTGAGCGCAACACTCCTCAACGCGAGATAAGGGTGGACTTGAAAGTCAGCATCTCCGGCAAGTACAATATCGACATCACAGCCGTGAGCGAGGACGGCCGCGAGGTGTTCAGCCCGTTCAAGAGCGACCTGGACACAGCGGAGAACCGCGATAGGCAGGATGCGATAATAAGGGAGCAGCTCTCGAAAAGAAGCGGACATTATTCATTCAATGTCAGTGAGATAGACGTCAATACTGCAGGCGGGGCACTGCCTCTGATGAGCGCATCCATCCTCAACAGCATGCGAAGGCTGGTGGCGGGCGATCTGGATGCATTGCCATGCGGCACAAGGCCGCTGGCAACAGGCAGGAAGAACAGCACCATCAAGTGCACGGATACCGTGTCATACAAGTCGAATGTCGCCAACGAGGTCACGAGTGCTCTATATCTATCGCGAGGAGCGAAGGAGGTGGAGTCAGCGTACGAACTCACTCACCGGCCGGACGCCGAACTGATGAGGACACGTTACTGCATCCGTCACGAGCTGGGGCTCTGCCCTGTCAGGCAGGGTGCAAAAGACTGCGGCAGGCTGTTTCTGGTCAACAACGGCAGGCGTTTCGCCCTTCATTTCGACTGCAAGTCCTGCGAAATGACCGTTTCCGAAGACTGACGCTGTTTTTTATTTATCTTAAACTCCATTTGTATCTGATTTTACAATAAAATCAGTATTTTTGGAAAAATTAAACTGATAATCTAAGTTCATATGCAAAACAAGACTTTGAGAAGAATTGTGATCGCAGCGGTCGCTATTCTGTTTTCTGCTGTCGCATACGGCCAGAGGATCACTTTCTGCAACCCTCTCGATGTGGTTGTAGGAAACGAGAGGTCACAGCGAGGCGGAGAGCCTGTAGTCATCATATTCCAGGATGACTATTATCTTTTCGTATCACACAGAAAAGGCTACTGGTACTCTTCTGATTTCCAGAACTGGACCTATGTGGACGCTCCTAACTATCCAGGTGGAGTCGTTTCAGTAGTTGAGAGGAACGGCGTCCTCTACGGTTGTTCAATGAACAACAAGAGAGTCTACAAGTGCAACGACGCAAAGAAGGGCGACTGGGTTCTCCTCGATACCCAATTCGACAGCGACCGTTACGGTGACGCCAACATGT
The DNA here is from genome assembly GCA_045599725.1 of Candidatus Cryptobacteroides sp. GTDB lineage: Bacteria > Bacteroidota > Bacteroidia > Bacteroidales > UBA932 > Cryptobacteroides. The sequence continues at coordinate 7,044 of JAZRWN010000119.1, forward strand.
GGTGCGATGATGACGGAAGACTTTACCTCTACTATGGCTGGTCACAGCTCATGCCTTTCAAGGTGGTCGAGCTCGACCCTGTCACCTTCAAGGAGATCTCAGAGCCGAAGGTTCTCTTCTTCAGCGACTACAAGAAGCACGGATTCGAGACCAGAAGGCACGACGATGTCATCTACTCCATCTTCAACGGCAGAAGAGACTACTTTGTAGAGGAGTATCCTTGGATCGAGGGTCCTTGGATGATCAAGCACAACGGCAAATACTATCTCCAGTATGCAGCCATCGGTCTTGAGTTCCTTTCATACTCACACGGTGTATATGTATCCGACAGCCCTATGGGACCTTTCGAGTATTCACCTCACAACCCTCTGACCTTCAAGACCAGCGGATTCGCAGTAGGTGCAGGACACGGCAGCACATTCCATGACAAGAACGGCAACCTCTGGACCATCTGCATGATCCCTGCAAGCTACGGCGGAGCAGGCCGCGGATCAGAGCTCGCCATCTATCCTACAGCTGTTGACAAGGACGGTGTCATGTATTCAAATGTCTCCCTCGGCGACTACCCTCAGTACTATCCTGCTGACAGAAAGGCCGGCGTGGACAACTATGTGGACTGGAAACTCCTCTCTCACAAGAAGAAAGTCATCGTTTCCTCAACATTCGAGAACTATGTTCCTGAGAACGGTGTGGACGAGAACTTCATGACCAACTGGGCCGCCGAGACAGGCAATCCTGGCGAGTTCTTCGAGGTCGACCTCGGAAAGAGCTCTGACATCTATGCCATCCAGTGCAACTTCGACCACATCGGAGGACAGCAGGTTGCCAGAAACAGAGGCGATGCCCCTGCAGCACAGCCACAGGAGAAGCAGAAATATCAGTGCTTCATCATCGAGGTCTCTGAAGACGGAAAGACCTGGACAAAGATTCTCGACAAGAGCGAGAACTATATTGACCTCCACCACGACTACAACGAGTTCAAAACCCCTGTCAAGGGACGTTTCGTAAAGGTCACCAACATGAACCAGTGCCATGACGGCGCCAAGTTCAGCATGAAGGACCTCCGCGTCTTCGGTAATCCTGGAGCCGGCGAGTCTGTCAAGGTGAGCGACGTGAAGGTAGTCCGCAACCCTGAGGACGGCAGAGAGGCACAGATCCTCTGGAGCCCTGTTCCAAAGGCTGACGGTTATGTAGTTCGCTACGGTATCGAGCCGAACAAGCTCTACAACAGCTACATCACCTACGACAACAACTATCTCGACATCCACAGCCTCAACGCTGACCAGCCTTACTACTTCGAGGTCGAGTCATTCGATTCAGGTCTTGACTACTATCGTCCTGTATCAGAGCAGATCAATGGTACCGGCGGCGAGGTTGAGATCAACTACGGTGACAGAAGCTTCGCTTACAGCCAGGGTATCCAGACTCAGAGATTCATGGTCAAGGAAGGCGTCGACGAGTACGAGTTCGTGGACATCGTTCCTGGCAAGTGGACCATCAACCACACCTTCGGACCTGTCCTCTGGTCAGGCGAACTGAAAGAGGCTGACCTTGTCGGCACCGGAGAGCCGGGCATCACCGCCAAACTCACCGAGATGGGCAAGGGCACCCAGGTCACTGGTGAAATGAACATGAAGGTCGTCCGCGGTCCTAAGGCCGGCAAGATCATCATCACTATCAAGCACTTCTAGAAACAGGTCTTGAAGCCTCCCGCTTCGGATTTTACAATAATTAGTAGTATCTTTGTGCAATGCATAAGGATACTACTTTTTTATTATGAAAAGGATACTGATATTACTCACACTTGTTCTTTCCGCCACATTCACCGCACTTGGTCAGGCTGGCCAGCCATCCGTAAGATGGAAAGCTGATGTCAACCCCGTCAGCGACGGCATCTATCAGCTGGTTCTCACTGGAAAGGTGGCGGACAGCTACTACACCCATCCCCTCACTGACAAATACAGCGCTCCTGAAATAGAGCTCGAAGGTGTGGAGAAGGATGGTGAGCCGGAAGAGGAGTACACCCCTTCCGATTACAAAGGTGAGACAGTAGTCACCGGCACATACATTATCAGGCAGAATTTCAAGTCTGAGGATGGAAGTGTCAAAGGAACCATCACCTGGCAGTCCTGCACCGGCGATTTCTGCAGCATGCCGGAGGACTGGGAGTTCGACATCCCCGCTGCTGCAGGAACGGAGGAGACCATCAGTCCCGAACCTTCTTCAGAAGTCAAAGCCCCGGCTAAGGAAAAGGACGGATCACTTCTCGCGCTCATCCTCGAAGCCATTCTCTGGGGACTGGCGATGCTTCTCACTCCTTGCGTGTTCCCAATGGTCCCTATGACAGTGTCCTTCTTCATAAAAGGTTCCGAGAACAAGTCGCGCGGACGTTTCAACGCCGCCATGTACGGGCTTTTCATAGTCCTGCTGTATACGGTGCCGATATGCATCATCATCGGCCTCACCTGGATACTGGGAGGCGATTCGGTCACTGCCGACATTTTCAACTGGCTGGCCACACACTGGCTCCCGAACATCCTGTTCTTCACCATTTTCATCGTGTTCGCGGCTTCATTCTTCGGAGCATTCGAGATCACACTTCCTTCAAAATGGGTCAATTCTTCTGACAAGAAGTCTGACAAGAAGGGCCTCGGAGGCATTTTCTTCCTTGCTCTTACACTTGTGCTGGTATCATTCTCCTGCACCGGCCCTATCGTGGGCACAGTGCTCATCAAGTCCACACAGGGCGAGTTCTGGACACCGATGGTCACCATGCTCGCTTTCTCAATAGCCTTCGCACTGCCATTCACGCTCCTGGCATTCTTCCCGTCCATGCTGAAGAACCTCCCAAAGAGCGGTGGCTGGCTGAACAGCGTCAAAGTCGTGCTGGGCTTCATCGAAGTCGCGCTGGCATTCAAGTTCCTCAGCACTGCGGACCAGACCTATCACTGGGGACTGCTTGACCGCGAGGTCTATCTCGCCATCTGGATCACAGTCTTCTCACTGCTTGGTTTCTACCTGCTCGGAAAGCTCCGCTTTGCCAACGACGACCCTGTCGACCATATCAATGTCAAGAGGCTGGCGCTCGCCATCACCGTCTTCTCATTTGTCGTATATATGATTCCTGGCATGTGGGGCGCACCTCTCAAGGCGCTTTCAGGTTACCTGCCACCTATTGAGACTCAGGACTTCGTGCTCGGAACATACTCTCCTTCGACCAGCTATGCCATGCCTGAGCAGACTTCAGGCGCGACTCTGGAAATGCCTCACGGGCTTGTCGGTTACGACAATATCGACGATGCCCTGGTCGAGGCCGCAGCCACCGGCAAGAGGGTTTTCGTGGACATCACAGGCTTCGGCTGCGTCAACTGCCGCGAGATGGAAGCACGCGTCTGGAGCGACCCGAGAGTGCTGGACATCCTGCGCAAGAACTACGTAATGGTCGCTTTGTACAACGATGACAAGACCAAGCTTCCTGAGAGCAAATGGATCACCACCGAAGAGGGCAAGGTGCTCAAGGATGTCGGCCGCGTCAACTCATACATCGCACGCACACGTTTCGGCGTCAATGCACAGCCGAACTACGCTCTTCTCGACGCCTCGGGGAATCTTCTGGTCCCTGTCCGCGGGTATGACCTCAGCATCGACGGTTTCATCGACTTCCTGAATTCAGCCCTCTAGCATCCCTATGCCCGGAAATGTCGAGTACATAGAACTGTCAGAGCTGCAGAACTTCATCAAGGGCCGTGTCTGTGATATCGAGGCTTGGGTCAAGGTGGAGATAGACTCTCACAGCGAATCGGGGGGACATCATTATTTCGGGCTGATCGAGAAATCGGCGAAAGGTGCTGAACTGGCCAGGGCCCGTGGTATCGTCTGGCGGTCCAATGCATTGGTCATAAGCCAG
>JAZRWN010000120.1:0-20978 GCA_045599725.1 Candidatus Cryptobacteroides sp.
CCGCGCAAAGGCCCGAAGGATAGGCGGCATTCTCCTGATTCGCCCCTTTGACGATGGTGCCGTCCGAAAGAAGCACGGCTGCTCCGACATTGAAATGCGAGTATGGAGCATATGACCCGTCAATCGCCTCGATGGCGGAAAGAGCCAGAACGCGGTCGCCGGCGGTTAGTTCATCTAAAGATGAATACTCCGAAAAACTGATCTTCAATTCCTTTTCAATCATAAGATTTGCGTTTCAAGTACCTCAAATATAGCGATTTTTTAATTAAATTTGCAGATTGAACGAATCAAGCAGATGAACATCGTAGTGAAGACCGCCTCCGGGAAATGCGTTGTAAGACCGGACACGACATGGGAGAAAGACAATGAAGACTTCTTCCCTCCGGAATTCGTGAATTCTCTTTCCTGGTCACCTGTATTGTTCGCGAGAATATCAAAGCCCGGCCGGAGTGTCGGGGAGAGATTCGCCGGAAGGTACTATGATGAAGTCAACTACGGAGTGCTGCTGTACCCTGACGACTTGATGGACGGAAGTGAAGAAGGATATGCACAGGCATGCTGCCTTGACCATACTTCATTCCTGCCAAGTCCCGGTTTTTCAAAAGACATACTTGACAAAGGGACTGAATTCCAACTGAATGTCAAGAAGTCAGGTGAAGAAGGAGCATTGTTCCGGCACAGCGGTGCCAGCGACTTGATGATACGGTCGGCGATAGCTGAAATGACCAGGTTCGTCTATGTCAGGACCGGCGATCTTCTGGCCATCGAGCTTCAGCAGAGAAGGCCTCTCTGCGTTCGTTCAGACACAGATATCTGCCTGTCAGGGACATACGGCGGAGCGGAAACCACAGAATTCAGAATTATTTTTTAACATTTATACTTAAGCTGAGAAAACGATGAAACTTATTCCCATCTACACTTGGAACAAGGGCTTGAAGAAGTTTGAGAACCGGACGGTCAATCTGTCGCGCCAGCCATGGACACAAGGCGTTCTCCTGCTGTTATGCGTGATTCTTGCGATGCTGTTCGCCAATCTTCCTTTGACCAAGGATTTCTACCGCAATTTCCTGGAGACGGGAGTATCCATCCATTTCACCAGCCATGAAACGGGTCTGGACTTCATGTTCCCGAAAGACATGACCATCGAGAAGTTCATCAATGACATCCTGATGGTAGTGTTCTTCTTCACGGTCGGGCTTGAAATCAAGAGGGAGATATCCTACGGTGAACTCTCATCCGTGAAAAGGCCCTCCTCCCTGTCATAGCGGCCTTCGGCGGAGTAGTTGCTCCCGCCCTGATATTCGTTGCCTTCAACCATGGCACCGCAGCCGCTTCAGGCTGGGGCATCCCGACTGCCACGGACATAGCATTCGCGGTCTGCATCCTTTCGGTGCTGGGCGACAAGGTCCCTGTCTCACTGAAGGTATTTCTCACCGCTCTGGCGATTGCTGATGACCTCATAGCCATTCTCGTGGTGGCCATATTCTACGGAGGCAGCATCAATTTCCTGCTCCTTGGCATCTCATTCGTGGTGATATTGATCACACTGCTCCTCAGGAGACTGGGAGAAAAGAGGATGGGAATCTACCTCGCACTCGCTTTCGCGGTATGGGTGCTGTTCTACTATTCCGGCATACATGCTACTATGTCAGGTGTTGTCATGGCTTTCCTCATCCCGTCGACTCCACGCTACAGCAAGTCATATTTCCTGCGCAAGAGGGCACTCTTCAACTTGAAAATCGACGAGCACGGAACATTCAATTCGTCAACGGAGTTCCCTAACGGTCCACAGAGATATTATCTGAACAAGCTCAACAAACTGTCAAGGGGCAGCATGGACATGAGCTACCGCGTGGAGCACGCTCTTTCACCGTGGGTCAACTTCCTGATTCTGCCTATATTCGCTCTTGCAAACGCCGGTGTCGAGATAACCGACATTTCATATTTCAATGTATTCAAGTATGACCCGGCTCTCGGAGGTGTCGGACTGGGTATATTCCTTGGCCTTCTGCTTGGCAAGCCAGTTGGTATAACTCTGGCCAGTTTCATCGCCATCAAATGCAAGGTGGCTGCCATACCGGAAAAAGCCAGTTGGAAGATGCTGTTCGCTGTCGCCTGCCTGGGTGGAATAGGCTTCACCATGTCCATCTTCGTCGACACGCTGTCATTCGGAGACCAGCCTGCTGAAATAATGCAGCAGCTCAGAAATGCGGGTAAGATTGCAGTTCTGTTGGGGTCCATATGCTCCGGCGTCCTTGGGAGCCTGCTCATCAACTTTGTCCATAAGGTCGAAAACAGATAATCCGTCCATCAATAAATACAAAAAAAGAAAGCTTCCGTTATTTATCCGGAAGCTTTCTTTTTAGAGCCACTCATCAGGCTCGAACTGACGACCTGCGCGTTACGAATGCGCTGCTCTACCGACTGAGCTAAAGTGGCCTGAGGCTGCAAATATAAGCATTTTTTCTTATTTTTGTAAATCTGAAATGATAATATGAAATCGGACATCATCATAATCGGAGGCGGTGCATCCGGTCTTATGGCCGCATACGGAGCGGCAAGAACACTGGTGGAAAGTGGCAGCGGCGCGCAGGTCACTGTGCTCGAAAAAATGTCCAGACCAGCCCGCAAAGTCATGATTACAGGAAAAGGCAGATGCAACTTCACCAATGTCAAGGAGTGGAACGAATTCTCGCAGCACATACGTTCAAAGCCTAATTTCGTCAAATCCTCTTTCTACAACCTTGACAGCAGCGCCGTCATCTCATTCTTCGAGGAAAACGGACTTCAGACAGTGGTTGAGCGCGGGGACAGAGCTTTTCCTGCATCATACCATGCTTCCGATGTAGTGGACACCCTGCTCAGAGCTTGCACAGGCTACGGAGTCAAGGTAGTCACAGAATGTGAAGTGACCGATATCATGAAGCAGGGCGATGATTTCAAGATCAATACAGCCGACGGACTGGAACACAAATGCAGAAAGCTTGTGATAGCCACAGGAGGTCTGTCATACCCGAGCACCGGCTCTACCGGAGATGGACACAGGTGGGCGGAGAACCTGGGACATGAGCTGAAACAGTGCTTCCCTTCCCTTACTGCCCTGGTCCCGAAAGGCTATAAGACAGAAGAAATCATTTCAAGAGCGAAAGGACACATCGACCGTAGCACTCCCCTCTCCGAATTCGGCAAGTCACTCAATGGACTGCAGCTCAAGAACATATCCCTCACTTCCATCATTGAAGGAAGTGTGGCGGAATCCGAGTTCGGTGACATCGACTTCACTGACGGAGGCATCGAAGGCCCACTGGGTTTCCAGCTGAGCCGCAAATGCGTCAAGGCTATCATAAACGGTTCACGCGTCACCCTCAGACTTGACCTGAAACCAGGAATAGCTAAAGAGGAGATATCAGCCAGGATCAAGAGCCTATGGGAGGAAATCTGCAAGGATCCTCGCAGCCAAGGCAGAAACGACAAAGAAAAATGCCGCATCCTGCTGGGCAAACTGATGCCATGGGACCTTATTCCAGCATTCCTTTCGTCCCATCCGGACATCATCACATCCAAGAGAAAGGCCGGAGTCAAGGACCGCTACGGGAAATACAGTTCAGGTGTCGTCAAGACATTCGTGAACCTTTCGTTCATCGCGGACGCACTGAAGGCATGGGACTTCCCTGTTGAAGGATATGTAGGCTACGAGAGATGCGTCATCACAGCCGGAGGTGTGTCCACTGACGATGTGGTGGCCAAGACGATGGAGTCACGCATCGTCGAAGGACTTCATTTCTGTGGAGAAGTCCTGGATCTGGACTGCGACACGGGCGGCTACAACCTCCAGGTCGCGTTCTGCACCGGATACATGGCCGGGCAGGCGGCCGCGAAGAGATTGTTGTCCGATTAAGTTGACGGATAATAAAAAATTGCTATCTTTGCAGCGGGAAAGTCGTACACGACCAGCTCCCTCTGAATCCCCCCAGGGCAGGAATGCAGCAAGGGTAGGAGGTTGTAGCGGTGCGATGTGCTAAGCTTTCCCTTTTTTCGTTTTATCCACCTTGATGGTCGCGGCGTATGCGCTGTTGCAGAGTCCCAGAACTGCAGAAACGATGAACAGAGTCTCGATTCCGAGCACTTTCCATACCCATCCCCCGAGAAGAGCGATGAACACCGTCATCAGGTGATTGACAGATATTCCAGTAGAGATGGTGGCTCTCATCTCCTCCTTGTCGTCGGAGATGTCCTGCACATAGACATTCGATGCCATGGAAGCCAGAGATATCACAGAATCAAGCACATAATTGACACAGCATATCACAAAAGCCGTGTGCATCGGAAAAATATGGTGAGCGAAACCGTAGAAGAAGCACACTATGACGAGAATCAAGGTGTCTGCTATCATGACCGGCTTGTAGCCTATCCTGTCTATCAGTTTTCCCACAAGCGGAGCAAGAAGGAAACACGCCACCGCGGAAATAGCGAAAAGCAAGCTGATCACTCCGGCGTCCGCACCATAGAACAATATCAGCACGTAGGGTCCGAAAGTGAAGAAAACTTGCTTGCGTGCGCCGTAGAACACCTCAAGCATATAGTACTTGTGGAACTTCTTCCTGAAATAGAAACGGCTCTTGGACTTGTCGGTCTCGCTGTTGCCTGTAAGTCTGAAAGACACAAGCATGGCAAAGAGCATGAAAAGTGCCGCGACCATGAAGACAGGCTTGAACAAAGTCGAGTTGGAAACCGCCGCAAAAGCCGCTATCACCGCGAGATAACCGGCGAGGTTGCCTATCTGGTAAATCGAGTTCTGATATCCCAGAGCCTGCCCTCCGGTGCCTTGCTTCGAGTACTCCAGAGACAGGGTGTTCTTCATTCCGAGCTGGATATGCTCACCCTGGGAATAAATGAATATGGCCATGATCACAAGGAACTTGGAGGGAGAGATGAAAGCCTGGAGCGTCATGCCCAGGACCATGACCACAAGTCCCATCTTATACATCTTCTCAGCAGAGAAACGGTAGAAGAGCGCCAGGATCAGGACGAGGAGAAGACCAGGCAGTTCACGGAAGAACTCAGTGATGCCACGCTCCATCTCGTTTATGCGGACCACCTCGGCCATATAATTGTCAATCACCCCTTTGTACAGTCCGAAACCGATGGCGGACAGGAGAAGTGAGAGGAAAAACGCCTTGTATCTGGTATTTTCCTTGAAGATGCTTTCAGGTTTCATAGTTCAGTTCATGTCAGTTCATGTCATAACGAATCCGCCGCAGCTGCCGCGCACCTGATCCCGTCAATGGCGGAGGACACTATGCCTCCGGAATAGCCTGCACCTTCGCCGCACGGGAACACGCGCGGAACCCCGTTGCACTGGAGCGTCTGAGGGTCACGAGGGATACGGACGGGTGAGGAAGTGCGCGACTCCACGCCGAGCAGAAGCGCATCCTTAGTGAAATATCCAGGTATCTTCCTGTCTACCAGCGGAAAAGCCTTGCGCAGACGAGATGACACTGGAAGCGGAAGGACTTCGTGAAGCGGCACGCTTACCACTCCTGGATGATATGAGGTTTCTGGAAGGTCACGTGAGACCCTACCCTGGCAGAAGTCAGTCATTCTTTGTGCCGGAGCGGAAAAAGGATGTCCGGCGGAAGCCCGCTGTGCGGCTTTGAACATGGACCTCTCAACTTCACGCTGGAAATTCAGAAGCGCGAACGGACCATCCGAGGCATATTTCTCGGGCACATCCTCCGGCTCCACAGACACCACGACACCGGCATTGGCCCAGCGCGAATTGCGGGCGGAATTTGACATGCCGTTCAAGACGACCGTCTCTTCTTCTGTCGAAGATGGTACCAGAATGCCTCCCGGGCACATACAGAAAGAGAACACTCCCCTTCCATCCACCTGCTCGACGAACGAATACTCCGCGGCCGGCATGCCCTGTTCATATTGCCCGTGATAACGGGCGTCATTTATCTGACTCTGAGGATGCTCCACTCGCACTCCGAGCGCAAAGCCCTTGGCCTGAAGCTCCCATCCTTTGGACTGGAACAGTTCATAGATATCGCGGGCGGAGTGGCCTGTTGCCACTATAACTGCACTGGCTTTGTACTCATCGCCCGCGGCAGTTCTGACAGCCACAGCGGCATCCGAAGGGATGATATCGGTTACTTTCGAGTTGAAATGATACTCGCCACCGTATTCCGTGACACAATTTCTGATATTCTCCACAACCTCAGGAAGCTTGTCTGTCCCGATGTGAGGATGGGCATCTATGAGGATATCCCTCGAAGCACCGAATCTCACAAGCTGGTGAAGAACCTCGCGGTTGTCGCCGCGTTTGGATGAACGGGTGAACAACTTTCCATCTGAGAATGCACCAGCGCCACCCTCTCCGAAGCAGTAGTTCGAGTCAGGATTCAGCACCCCGTCGCGAGACAGAGCCGCCATATCAAGCTTGCGTGCATGCACATCCTTTCCTCTTTCGAGGACAACAGGCTTGAGCCCGAGGGTCAGAAGTTTCAGGGCGGCGAACATACCGGCAGGGCCGGCTCCGATGACTATCACGGATTCCGCGTCATGGACATCCTGATAATCAGGCAGGACATATGGCGAATATGTCTCTCCCGGGCCATAGACCTCGACCTTATATCTCTGTACGGCTTTCCCACGTGCATCGATGCTGCGGTGTGTGATCACGCAGGTCGCTGAAGCCTGACCCTCGAAGGGGCGTTCTGGTTGTGTCGGGTCAATGACTCTGATAGCGGAATTGCGACTGAGACGGAACATCCTGGCGACAGTCCTTTTGACCTCGTCGGCCCTGAGGGTCCTGCCCAGCGGCACAGCTATCTCTATCTCACGCATATCACTGGAAATCAGCAGTTCTGGAGACAGGAGCGACATCCAGAGGACATCTCTCCCCCGCCAGATAATGGAAATAACCGGCTATCGCAATCATCGCGGCATTGTCGGTGGTGAACTTGAACTCAGGAAGATAGGTGTTCCAGCCGCGCTTCTTTCCTTCAGCCTCGATACGGTTTCTGAGGCCGCTGTTCGCGGAAACGCCGCCACCGATGGTGATTTCCTTAATGCCGGTCATCTTCGCCGCCTTTATCAGTTTGTCAAGGAGAATGTCGATGAGCGTCTTCTGGAACGAAGCGCAGATGTCCTCCTTGTTCTTCTCCATGAAATCCGGATCCTTGGCCATCTCGTCACGCACGAAATACAGCAGCGAAGTCTTGATGCCGCTGAAACTGTAGTCCAGGCCAGGGATATGAGGCTTGGCGAACTTGAAACGCTCAGGGTCACCCAGCTTCGCCAGTTTGTCAATTATCGGTCCGCCAGGATAGCCGAGCCCCATCATCTTGGAGCACTTGTCGAAAGCCTCCCCCACTGCATCGTCAATGGTCTGTCCGAGAATCTCGAAGTCAAGCGGGCTGTTCACCTTGACTATCTGAGAGTTGCCTCCAGATACCAGCAGGCAGAGATAAGGGAACGAAGGCTGGCGGTTCTCCTTGTCATACTGCTTCACGAAATTGGCAAGGACATGTCCCTGCAGATGGTTCACCATCACGATAGGAATGTCCAGAGAGATGGACATGGCCTTGGCGAATGAAGTGCCCACGAGAAGGGAGCCGAGAAGGCCCGGGCCGCGCGTGAACGCTATGGCCGTGACTTCTTCCGGCGTGACACCAGCCTGTGACAGCGCCTCGCTGACGACAGGAACGATATTCAGTTCGTGTGCACGCGAAGCAAGCTCCGGAACGACTCCGCCGAAAGACTTGTGGACCGCCTGGCTCGCTATCACATTCGAAAGGAGATAACCGTCCTTTATGACGGCAGCGGAAGTGTCGTCACATGATGACTCGATACCAAGGATAATATCTGACATGACTATCTATTTTCTCAACTGCAAATGTAGGAATAAATACGCGAATTAGTTAAATTTGTAGGATTATATAAGAGAAATCACCATCGGAAAGACATTGAAAATATCGGCCCGCGTCCTGGTATTTCTGGCGACAGTCCTGCTTTCGGCCATCATTGCACTTCAGATTCCTGCAGTGCAGGGCTTCGTGGCCCGCAAGGCTCTCTCCAAGATTCAGGACAAGTTCGACGGGAAAGTGGAGTTCTCAAGCATCGCGGTGAAGCCTTTCAGCACACTTGTCATCACAGACCTCGCACTTGTCGATGAAAATCCCTGGACTGAGGCGGGAAGGACTCCGGTGGACACTGTTTTCAGCGCAGAAAGCCTCACGGCAAGATTCACACTTGCCGGGCTGGTTTCAAAGAACGGCATCAAGATCAAGAAGGTCACCGCGTCGAACTCCTGCCTGACTCTGACATCCGAACCTGGAGAACAGTACAAGAACAACATCACCAGGGTTTTCCGTCTGGTAAAAAAGGACAAGGAGAAGAGCACCAAGGAGCTGTTCTCCATCAAGAAGGCGGATCTTGACGATTTCCGTTTCAGATTGATCAGCTACAAGCCGAATAGAAAGGAAAAGCCTGACTTCGGGATGAACTGGTCGGACCTCGACCTCACTGCAGACATCGAGGCCAGCGGTTTGAAGTTCGCGAACAGCATAATGACAGGCACGGCGGACAAGGTCAGTCTGTATGAAAAGAGCGGATATTACGCGAAGAATGTCAGCGGCAGCGTCCGTGCAGGACGTGGGCTCACTGAGATCAAGGACATTCACCTCACTGACAGATGGTCAGACGTAAGCGTCCCTGTCTTCAGCATGGAATACCCGGAGAACAGCAAGGCTTTCAAGAATTTCACCAAGGATGTCAAACTTCACGGAGAAGTCAAGAAAGGCAGCGTGCTGGCATTCAGAACCCTTTCATATTTCGTCCCCGCCTTGAAGGACAACTCCATCATCGCTGATATTTCCTCTGGAGAAGTGAACGGCTATGTCAACAATCTGTCCGTAAGAGACCTGTGTTTTTCTGACAGGACCAGTGGGACCGGAGGTTGCGCTACGGCCACAATATCCGGAGCGGGAGACATCAAGTCCATGGCCATTGACGCCGAGCTTGAAGATTTCAGATTCAGCACCAGAGGGCTTGGATCATTCCTCAGCCAATGGATGAAAGGCAAGGACCTGGACCTGGCTTCCATCGCTCCCGGAGAGGATTTCGTTTTCAACGGCAGCGCTGAAGGCAGCCTCTCACGGCTCAGAGTGGACGGCAGGCTCGGTTCAAGACTTGGGGCCGCCGAAGCCGGACTTGTCATAAGCGGCGTGGCAGGTGGCGGCCCTGTCAGGATATCCGGAGACATCGGCACTGACGACCTTGACCTGGGAGGAGTCATCGGCAAAGATTTCATACACGAGATCTCCATGAAATCCAGCCTGAGCGCCGAACTGGCCAAAGGCTCTCCTTCCGCCAGGATTGACACCCTGCAGATCAGCAGACTGAACATCCTTGGATATGACTACTCGAACATCATGGCCGCCGGCACATACTCCCAGCAGGCATTTGACGGACGTATCATATGCGGTGACCCCAACCTGAACTTCATGTTCCAGGGACTTCTCAATCTGGGCAGGAACACCGACAACGCCAGATACCGTTTCTTCGCTTCTCTGGGCCACGCGGATCTCAACGCGCTCAATATCGATACCAGAGGGCTCTCAAGAGTGTCTGTGAACAGCATAAACGCAGACTACACCAGGATATCGAAGGGCGACCTCACCGGAACCGTAGACGCGGCCGGGATCAGGCTCGAAAATGATGGCGGACGCCATGACATAGGTGATCTTCACATCAGTTCGCGTTCCGGAGAGAACAGCCACGAGATCAGGCTCTCATCAGCATTCGCCGACGGCACATACACTGGCACAAAGGCCCCGGGAACCTTCATAGATGACATACTTGACATCACAGCAAGGAAGGAAATGGATGCGCTGTTCGGAAAGGCGGACAGAGAAAACGGCGGAGATACATACCGTCTGGACTTCAACCTTCACGACTCGCGCGACCTGCTGTCCTTTGTGGCGCCAGGAGCATATGTCGCCGACAGCACTTCGATCAGACTGAGAATAAGTGAAAGCGGTGGTCTGAGGGGCAGAATCACCTCCCCTCGCATCGCCCTCAACGAAAAGTTCATAAAAGGCTTGTCGATGGAGATCGACAATGACGGAGACGCTCTGAACTGCACGGTGACCGGGTCGGAACTCAGGATCACCCCTAGCATCTCATTCAAGGACAACGCCGTGCTGCTTTACGCGCACGACAACTCCGTAGGACTCGGATACAGTTTCAACAACGGCACAGAACTGGAGAACCGAGGAGAGTTCTATCTCACCGGAGACCTGGCCGAAAGCAGCCCAGGCTCACCTGTCATCAGTGCTAAGAACCTGACGTCCAATATCTACTTGAACGGCGAGAACTGGAGAATAGAGCCTGCGGAGTACACATACTCTCGCGATGGAGCGACCGTGAACGAACTGAGAATAACTAATGAAGAGCAGGTCATCGTCGTGGAAGGAGGACTGTCGAAGACTTTGTCCGACTCACTGCTGGTGAATCTCGAGAACCTCAACCTCACCCATCTCAACTCTCTTGTTCAGAAGGAGATAGGAGTAGAAGGACTCGTCTCCGGAAAGGCTCTCCTGACTTCCCCTCTCGATGGAGGGATGGGAATTGTCGCCAACATCACAAGTGAGTCCACAAGCATAGCCGGGCATCCTGCCGGCACTCTGACAGCGGCGTGCTTCCTGGACGGAAGTGACGGTCTGCTGAACTTTGCGGTCAGGAACTCCATCGACGGCCATTCGAGCATCGATGCCAGAGGCACATATGCCACCAGAAACAGAAATCTGGATGCGAACGCCGCCCTGGAGGATTTCGACCTCGGCTATGCCTCACCATTCCTTCAGTCCGTGTTCAGCGAGACAGGCGGCAGGCTGAGCGGCACCGTCAGCGCCGGCGGACCTCTTGACATGATCGAGGTGAACGGCAGTGACCTCCAGGTAAGGGACGGACTCCTCAGAATAGCATTCACCAATGTGCCATATTATGTCAGCGGCCCTCTGCGTCTCGACAACAGCGGCGTTTATTTTGACAACATCGCCGTACGCGACAGATACAACGGCAGCGGAACCGTCAGCGGAGGAATAGGCTTCAACAGGTTCAAGAACCTCAACATGAACACCAGCATCAGGATGGACAACATCGAATGCCTCAACACTTCCGCCGCCGACAACAGTTCATTCTACGGCAATGTGTTCGGAACCGGCAGAATGAGCATAACGGGGCCTTTCAACGCTTTGAGACTGGACATCGAGGCCACGACCACCAGGAACGGCAGTTTCCACATTCCTCTGAATTCAGCCGGAGGGACAGGGACAGGTGATCTTCTCGTCTTCGTGGAGCCTGAAAAGCACGAGTATATCGACCCTTACGACATGATGATGAACACCATCGAGAGCACAAGAGCCATGAAGAATGACATGGGCGTAAGGCTGAAGGTGAACGCGACCCCGGTGGTCGAGGCCAGCCTTGAGGTGGACAAGGCCTCCGGCAATGTCCTCACAGGAAGAGGCTCGGGAACCATCAGCCTCGATGTCAGGCCGTCGAGCGGGTCATTCAACATCAACGGAGACTACACTCTCAACAGCGGCAACTATCATTTCAGCGCGCTCGGCATCGCGAACAAGGACTTCTCCATCCTTGACGGAAGTTCCATCAAGTTCAACGGAGACATCATGGACAGCGACCTGGACATCGAAGCCCAGTACAGCACAAAGACTTCCCTTTCGAGCCTCATCGCCGACACCACTTCTGTCAGTTCCCGCAGGAACGTCGAGTGCGGCATCAGCATCACGGACAAGCTCAGCAACCCGCAGCTGGCGTTCTCCATCAATGTCCCGGACCTCGACCCGGCCACCAAATCACGGGTAGAAAGCGCCCTCAGCACTGATGACAAGATCCAGAAGCAGTTCATAGCCCTGCTCGTGACCAACAATTTCATTCCTGACGACCAGTCGGGCATCGTGAACAACACGAACCTTCTCTACTCGAATGTGGCTGACATCATGTCTAACCAGCTCAACAATATCCTCGAGAGACTTGAGATCCCTCTGGACCTTGGCCTCAAGTATCAGGAGAACGGCAGCGGCAGCAGCATATTCGACGTCGCTCTTTCCACCCAGCTGTTCAACAACAGGGTGAGCGTGAACGGCAACATAGGCAACAGGCAGTACATGAGTTCCGGCAACGGGGACGTTGTCGGCGACCTCGACATAGAGATCAAGATGGACAGGAACGGAGAAGTGCGTCTCAACCTGTTCTCACACTCAGCCGACGCATACACGAACTATCTGGATGACTCGCAGAGAAACGGCATAGGTGTGGCCTACCAGAAGGAGTTCAACTCCATCCGGCAGTTCATAAAGGACCTTTTCACCCCGAAGGCTGTCAGACAGGCAAGGGTACTTGAAGACTCGACCCGGGACGAGGGGCGCGTCACAATCAACATCGAATGATGAAAGGAAAATTATATCTCATTCCGTCCCCTCTCGGGGACAACGAACCTGCTGAAGTGATTCCGGGACCGACCCTGGAACTGCTGCAGCACCTGGACACCTATGTGGTCGAAGAAGTCAGGACCGCCCGCCGGTACCTTTCCAAAGCCGGCCTCAAAGGGCATATCGGAGAACTTGAGTTCCATGAACTGAACGAGCACACCACCCAGGAGGAGGTGGAAGGTTATGCAAAACTGTTCGATGACGGCCGCGACGTGGGGCTCATCACTGAGGCGGGTCTTCCTGCCGTTGCCGACCCGGGCTCGGCCCTTGTAGCTCTCTGCCATCGTTACGGCATAGAAATCGTCCCTCTTGTGGGACCTTCTTCCCTCATGCTAGCTCTGATGGCCTCGGGGCTGAACGGACAGTCCTTCACTTTCAACGGCTACCTGCCGGCAAAGACAGACGAGAGACGGAACGCCATCAAGGAACTGGAAAAGACTTCGCACATCCGGAAGCAGACGCAGCTCTTCATCGAGACTCCGTACCGCAATGACTCCATGTTCGCGGACCTGCTGCAGGTCTGCCAGCCTTCCACACGCATCTGCATCGCCGCCAACATCACGATGCCTGATGCTTTCATTAAGACAAGGACTGTCTCTGAATGGAGAAAAGAGAACTTGACAATAGGAAAAAGACCATGCGTATTTCTGATTTTGGCATAATCGAACTTGAAGGGATGGAGTTCCATGCCTTCCACGGGTGTTTGGAAAAAGAGCGCCTCGAGGGCAATCTTTTCGTAGTGGATTTCAAGGGCTGCTACGACTGTGAGAAAGCAGCTTCCAGCGACAATCTCAAGGACGCAATCGACTATGGCGGAGTATATGATATTATCCGCCAGCAGATGGAGATTCCGTCCAATCTTATCGAAAACGTGGCTTGGCGCATCGCCGATGCCATAAAGGAGGCATATCCGGCTTTCGAGGAATTCACCGTGAGAGTTTCCAAG
Organism: Candidatus Cryptobacteroides sp.; assembly: GCA_045599725.1. Classification (GTDB taxonomy): domain Bacteria; phylum Bacteroidota; class Bacteroidia; order Bacteroidales; family UBA932; genus Cryptobacteroides. The sequence continues at coordinate 13,471 of JAZRWN010000120.1, forward strand.
CAGAATCCTCCTGTAGATGGCCCTTGCAAATGGTCCCGTTTTACTGTAAGATATCCGGGCTATTCCATCCGGGAGATGAGATATCCTGTCAGAAACATATTGTAATATGGCAAGGATCGCTTTTCTGACACTCGGCTGCAAGCTCAACTACGCTGAAACCTCCACTTATGAGCGCGGCTTCATCGAGGCCGGGCTGGAGGTCGTGCCGTGGCAGGAAAAGGCTGATGTATATGTCATCAACACCTGCACTGTGACAGCGACTTCAGACAGCAAATCCAGGAATCTGGTCAGAAAGATGCATCGCGTGAATCCTGACGCCCTCATCGTGGTGACAGGCTGCAGCGCGGAACTCAGACGCGGGGACTATGACGGTCTTGAAGGCGTTGCACGCGTCTTCGGCGCTGACGAGAAGTCCCTTGTCGTCCCGGAGGTATTGGCGCTTTTGGGTCAGGGTCTGCCTGTACTGCGACAAACTGTATCCCCATGCTTCGCAGCGTACAGCACGGGAGAGAGGACCAGGTCGTTCCTGAAGGTGCAGGACGGCTGCGACAACTTCTGCGCCTATTGCACAGTACCTTACGCCCGCGGCAGAAGCCGCAATGTCCCTGTCGCAGAATGCGTCAGAAACGCTGAGGCCATTGCCGCCGAAGGCGTGAAGGAAATAGTCCTCACCGGAGTCAACACCGGTGATTTCGGACGCACCACCGGCGAGTCATTCCTCGACCTTCTGAAGGCTCTCAACGAAGTGGAAGGCATCGAGCGCTACCGCATCTCATCCATCGAGCCCAACCTTATCACAGAAGAGATCGTTGACTGGATCGCCTCCGGCACAAAGTTCCAGCCGCATTTCCACATCCCGCTCCAGACTGGCAGCGACACCCTCCTGAAGGCGATGGGACGGCATTACGACACCGCATTCTTCGCTGACAGACTCGCCTACATCCGCTCACGCATGGAAGGACCAGGCAAGCCGAAAGTGTTCTTCGGCATAGACACGATGGTCGGTCTCCCGGGCGAGACGGAGGAACTTTTCCGAGAAACATACGACTTCATTGCCGCCGTCAGGCCGGCATTCATACATGTATTCCCTTATTCCCGCAGGCCAGGAACACCGGCCGCGTCAATGCCCGGCCAGGTCAGCGAGCAGGTGAAGCACGAACGTGTGCTGGCGCTGGAAGAGCTCTGCACCCGCCTCCACGACGAGTTTGTGGCCTCCAACAAAGGCATCAAGGAGCGCGTGCTCTTCGAGTCCAAGGAGAAAAACGGAGGCATGTCCGGCTACACCGGCAACTACATACGCATCGAGCGTCCGTACGACCCTTCACTCGTCGGGCGGCTGACAGACATAATCATATAGAATATGAGCAAGGTAAGACTGACTTTTCTGGGAACAGGGACCTCGCAGGGAGTCCCCATCATCGGTTGCGGATGTGGAGTGTGCAGCTCCCCCGACTCGAAGGACAAAAGACTCCGTTCCTCTGCCCTGGTGGATTACGGAGGTCTCAGAATCCTCATCGACGCCGGTCCCGACTTCAGGACGCAGATGCTTCGGGAGAAGGTCAGCCACCTGGACGCCATCCTGCTCACCCACAATCACATGGACCATGTCGGAGGGCTTGATGATGTCAGGTCGTTCAACTACATCGACCGCAAGCCTGCCAGAATATTCTGCGAGAACAAGGTCCTGGACGGACTGAAGGAGTTCTACAGCTACGCCTTCAAGGAGAACAAATATCCCGGAGCCCCGGAGTGGAGGGTAAGCGTGATAGACAACAGGCCGTTCCTGGTGTTCCCTAACAACACCGGCGAACTGGTGTGGATGCACGACCAGGGTTACTGCACGAAAATGGAGGACGGCACTATTGTGCCTTGCGGCAACGACATCGTCCGCGAAGCAGTCAGGCCGTCCTGTCCTTCATCGCTTTGTTCCGATCCTGACGGATACTCCTCAGACCGTTCCAAGACCGTGACCGTCATTCCTATCCGTGGTTTCCACGACAAGCTTCCGGTTCTGGGCTTCCGTTTCGGAGACATTGCCTACCTTACCGACATGAGCAGCATTCCAGAAGAAGAATTTGTTAAACTGGAGAATCTCAAACACCTGACACTCAACACTGTGAGTTATCATCCCCATCACTCGCATTTCAGCCTCTCAGAAGCCGTCGAGCTTGCAAAGAAAATAGGCGCGGAGCACACCTGGCTCACGCACCTGTCCCACACTTTCCCACGACACGAGGAGTTCTGCAAGGCTTTGCCGGAAGGCATCGCCCCCGCTTACGACGGGCTTGTCATAGAAGACTGAGACCAGCTGTTCATCATCGGCGACCGGGACAGTCCCGGTTTGCCGCCATAAAGCAATCAAACGGGATTGTTTCTGCTGAATATTCCCCAAAAACGCTTGATAATAAGCCATTTCGGGGAAAATACGTACATAATCACCCCGTAAGACAATTTTTTTCCCAATTTATTCTAGTTAATTTTACAATTCGACGTCTAACGGATGTAAGTTGATCGAAATGGAAAAGAAAGAATTTGAGTTTACCCGAATGATTCTTGAGAGCAAAAGCACGATTTATACCGTATGCTATATGTTCTCCAGAGACAAGAAAGAGATTGACGATCTATTTCAGGATATTCTTGTCAGGCTTTGGAAGGGCTATGGTTCCTTTGAAGGTAAAGCCGATATCAAGACCTGGATTTATCGGGTCAGCCTCAATTGCTGTCTTGACCATAAGCGAAAAAACGCCCGCAGAGTGGAAACGGTGCCGCTGGACATGAGCATCGATCCATTCGAAGGGACGGACGATAAATCGCTCCAGACAAGGCAGCTCTATGATCGGATCAACAAGCTCTGGCTGATGGACAGGGGGCTGATTCTTCTATGGCTTGAAGGCTTGAGCTACGAAGAGATAGGGGCAATCGCCGGCATCTCGGTAAAAAATGTTTCTTTCAAGCTCCATCAGATAAGGGAGCGTCTCAAATCCCAATCGGACAAATAACATTAGTGCATTATGGCAAACGAAGAAATCAACGGCACAATAGAGCTCGAGGAGCTCCGTCGGGAATATATTGCGGCAAAAGAGAATCTTGCCAACGAAAAGATAACAGATGCGGATTCGGTAGGGAAATCCGTACGTATGGGCTTGAAGGAGCTTAAACTTGCCAAGCGCAGATGGTTGCTCCTGTTGATAGGAGGGATGGCTGCTTTTGCCGCTGCGATGCCGTTCGTTTATGGAAGGGTGAAATCAACGGCCCTGCTGGTCAGCACAGGCATAATCATCCTGCTTTACGGTCTCAACGCATTCTTGTCGGACACATCGCGGCTGGACACCCTGTACGGAGAAAACAATGACGCTTTCATCACAAGTGTCAGAAGGCACCAAACCCTTCAGTACTGGTTCATCAGAATCTTTCTCGTGGCATTCTGCTTCTGGGTGGGATATATGGTAACTCTGCCGTTTGTCAAGTTTGATCAGGCTGCGGAGAAACTCGCTTTTCTTGCCGTCCTGCTGCCTTTCTTCATCGTGATCCTTTTCACCACGGTCCGAATGCACAATATCGTCATCGGGGCATATGACGGCTTGCTTTTCGACGACTCCGACATCAGTGAACATCTGACTCAGACCTACTATTCCGAAGAGGCCATCAGGAACAGACGCCATAGAACGGCAAAACGGAAGTACATTACATGCATCATCATGATTTTTGTAATGTCGGCATTTTTCGTATGGCAGCTTGTCAGAGTGCTGAATGGCGATGGGATAGCGTCCCTCCTGCCGGTTTACCCCATCTTCGTCGTAGTATTCACAGTTCTTGCCAGGGAAAACAAAAAGGATTGGCGCCGGTAAGGCTTTTCTTCAATAAGCAGCCGGGCGACGGAACCGCTGCCGTCCTATACACGAGGCATCGGGAGATCGCCGGCGTCTATGAGGCGTCGGAGGATGGAGGGCCAGGATGGAGAAAGGTGCAGCTGTTCTGTCTCAAAGGCAACCTTGAGGTCATCAAGGGTATAGATGCCGCCACAGGCGGCAATATTGTCACGGAGCCACTGCTCCGTGGCTGCTTCATAGTCCGGATGACCGGCGGTCTGTGCGGATCCTGTAGAGGAATGACGGGAAGAAGCGGACCGGCAGACATCACAGGTGCTGCACGGCTCGCTCACCTCCTGACCGAAATACCTGAGCAGGTACTGCGAACGGCACTCGTCAGCCTCTGACGCGTATGAGAGCATTGCCTCGGACCTTTCGTGGTACGACTCCCTCAAACTCTCGTAAGCGGCCGCCTCAAGGTTGACATTCCCAGGACGAAGGCGGTTATGATGAAGGAAGATGATGCTGGAGTGGTCTGACGGGACATACTTGATGATATGTTCAAGAGAAAGCTTGTACAGCAGGACACGGAGCTGCGCGACAGTCACCCCGCACGTCCCGGCCACTTCGGTCTCATTTATCTGAACCGGATAGGAGAACACCCCCGGGCATTTCCGCATTATTATCTCAAGGACATCGTCCATGCCAGGCTCAGGAAGTTCAATATCGTACAAGGCGTTCCTGTCAACCATTATCTTGACCTGAGTCCTTATCTCGACATCCTCGCTGAAAGTCAGATGGTCGGTACGCTCCAGATACTCGACGGCATAGCGGGCCGAGGCCCTGTTGTAGCCATATGCCTTCGAGAACTCATCCAAGTCGAACTTCAACTGCCTCCCCACACCCGTGTCGTAAGGTATCTGATAGAAAATATGAAGCTTCTGATAAACATCTTCGATATACTTCAGGGACGGAAAAGAAACGCTCTCGAGCTGATGCAGATGCCTGATGTCGGCGCCGTTCCACAAGAGTACGGCAAATGACCGCTTTCCATCTCTTCCCGCCCTTCCAGCTTCCTGGAAGTAGGCTTCGGGGCTCTCAGGGACATCCATATGCACGACAAATCGGACATCCGGCTTGTCGATGCCCATTCCAAAAGCGTTCGTGCAGACCATGACGCGGATCCCGCCGCTCTTCCACGAAGCCTGCCTGTTCGAACGGGTCAGCTGGTCAAGTCCGGCATGGTAGAAGGAAGCGCTCTCACCGTTCGCCGTCAGAAACGCTGAGATCTCCTCACATTTCCGGCGGTTCCTCATATACACGATACCGGAACCTTCGACGCCACGACAGATGCTGAGAAGCTGTCCAAGCTTGTCATCGGCTTGTCTGACAATATAACTGAGGTTTGGCCTTTCAAAGCCGCTTTTCAGTAGTGTAAATCCGTGATTGACAGTTAAGTTATGCTGCTTTGCATAACGTATAGCTTCAGGACGGGCGAGACGGGTCTGGATATCCTCAGCCACCTTCGGGGTGGCAGTGGCGGTGAGGGCGATGACAGGAGCGTCGACACTCTCCCGGAGGCTGCCGATGCGGAGATAGTCCGGACGGAAATCGTACCCCCACTGGGATATGCAGTGAGCCTCGTCCACTACGATGAAACTGACCTCCAGAACATCAAGGTATGACTTGAAAAGAGATGTGTTCAGACGCTCGGGAGAGATGTAGAGGAACTTGCAGTCCCCATATGCGGCATTGTTCAAGGCAAGGTCCACTTCATGGCGGGACATGCCCGCGTGGACGGCGATGGCCTTGATACCACGGTCGTTCAGATTCTGGACCTGGTCCTTCATGAGTGCGATCAGAGGCGTGATGACCAGCGCGACGCCATCCTTCATGAGTGCAGGAACCTGGAAACATACGGACTTGCCTCCGCCGGTCGGAAGGACCGCCAGCACGTCCTTGCCCTGGAGCGCGCATTCGATGATGCTCTCCTGCATGGGACGGAAGCTGTCATAGCCCCAGTAATCCTTAAGAACCTGAAGTGCTGTCACTTGTTGTAAATAAATCGTTTAAAGTCCGCTGACGGAAGACGGTTCACATACAAAAGTAGTCATTTCTTCTTTGACTTATGGCAAAAATTATGTAATTTTGCAGGAATAAGAATTAATCTCAAACTTAAAATATTTCAGAATTATGCCACAAATGGATTTAACAAAGTACGGTATCAAAAACGTATCTGAGGTTCTCTACAACCCTACATACGAAGTTCTGTACAACGAAGAGACCAAACCATGCCTCGAAGGCTTTGACAAGGGCCAGGTTACCGAGCTCGGTGCCATCAACGTTATGACCGGTATCTACACCGGACGTTCTCCTAAGGACAAGTACATTGTCATGGACGAGAACTCAAAGGACACTGTATGGTGGAACACCCCTGATTATCCTAACGACAACCATGAGATGTCACTCGACGTCTGGGCAAAGGTAAAGGATATCGCCGTGAACCAGCTCTGCGGCAAGAGACTTTTCGTAGTCGACGGTTTCTGCGGCACCAACAAGGACACCCGCATGAAGGTCCGCTCCATCATGGAGGTCGCATGGCAGGCACACTTCGTCACCAACATGTTCATCCGTCCTCAGAACCAGGCCGAATTCGATCAGGAGCCTGATTTCGTGGTTTATTGCGCTTCAAAGGCAAAGGTTGACAACTATCAGGAGCTCGGTCTCCGCACCGACACCTGCGTCGCATTCAACGTGACAAGCAAGGAGCAGGTCATCCTCAACACCTGGTACGGCGGTGAGATGAAGAAGGGTCTCTTCTCAATGATGAACTACTACCTCCCTCTCAAGGGCATCGCTGCAATGCACTGCTCAGCCAACACCGATATGAACGGCGAGAACACCGCTATCTTCTTCGGTCTCTCCGGAACCGGCAAGACCACCCTTTCAACCGATCCTAAGCGCCTCCTCATCGGTGACGACGAGCACGGCTGGGACGACGAAGGCGTGTTCAACTTCGAAGGCGGCTGCTACGCTAAGGTCATCAAGCTCGACAAGGAGTCTGAGCCTGATATCTACAACGCCATCCATCGTGACGCCCTCCTCGAGAACGTTACCGTTGACGCCAACGGTGTCATCGACTTCAATGACAAGAGCGTTACCGAGAATACCCGCGTTTCATACCCTATCTATCACATTAACAACATCGTACGCCCTCTGAGTGCAGGTCCTGCTGCAAAACAGGTAATCTTCCTCTCAGCTGACGCATTCGGTGTTCTTCCTCCAGTTTCCATCCTCACCCCTGAGCAGACCAAGTACTACTTCCTCTCAGGTTTCACTGCCAAGCTTGCAGGTACAGAGCGCGGTATCACCGAGCCTACCCCTACCTTCTCAGCTTGCTTCGGCCAGGCATTCCTCGAACTTCACCCTACAAAGTATGCTGAGGAGCTTGTCAAGAGAATGCAGCAGAGCGGTGCAAAGGCTTATCTCGTGAACACCGGCTGGAACGGAACAGGCAAGCGCATCTCCATCCGCGACACCCGCGGTATCATCGATGCCATCCTCGACCACTCTATCGATGCAGCTCCTACCAAGCAGATCCCTTACTTCAACTTCACAGTTCCTACACAGCTCACAGGTGTTGACACCAACATCCTTGACCCACGCGACACTTACGAGTGCGCATGCCAGTGGGAGGAG
>JAZRWN010000121.1:0-10028 GCA_045599725.1 Candidatus Cryptobacteroides sp.
TTGATGGATGCAACTTCACGGCGAGGCAGCTCGCCTCCTTGGGAGTCAAAAGAGTCGGAGATTTTGCCAGATAGCAAAGTCTCCGACTTCTTTTGACCCTGCCTCCATCACGCCTTGCTTACGCAAGCCGCGGATGTCGGCACCCGCTTCGGTGGAGGGGGGACCATGAGCGAAGGGAATGGTGGGGTCGAGCGCAGCGAGACGGTCTCCGGAGGAGAGCAGCCGACGCTCGGAGGCAAATAGAAATGAAAAGAGGATGACCTCTAAGTCCAAATGGACTTTTTAGTCATCCTCTTGATTGTTGTAATTGTTCTGTTTGGAGTACTGAACTTATTTGATCCAGTCCGGAACAGAAAGGACTGCTTCAAGCGCCTTGTGTGGGGTATAGTCCCGCTTGAACAGGAGAGGGTAGTTGACTCTGTTTGGAATAGGATACCCGTTCTTCCAGGACATTGCATCGTTGATTCCCCACAGCGTAACGCGGTCAATCTGATTACGATGTCTGTAGAATATGGCCATCACCTCAGCGAAACGGGCAGCCTGCTGGTCTTCGACCTCGTCAGGGAGTCCTTTCTTGTAAGGGTCAAGGAATTCTTCAAACTCTTCGAGCTGATAGAGCGGATCCTTCAACCCCTGCCAACCGAACACCTGGCCTTCCTTTGATACCGGAAGGACGTCGATGTCAAGTTCAGTGATATTTACGCGGAGGCCGTGCTTGGAGTACTCGTCGATCGCTGCTTCGACATATTCTGTCTTCGGGAAGTTCAAGCCCCAGTGTCCCTGGATGCCGACGCCGTCGATACGAATTCCCTCTGCTCTCAACATTTCAACTACACGGATGATTCCTGCGACCTTGGCAGGACGCCATGCATTGAAATCATTATAATACAGTTCTGTGTCAGGTGCGTACTTCTGGGCACATCTGAACACATGCTTAACGAATTCATCGACAACAGCCTGATCCCCGCCCAAAGCATGAACCCAGCCAAGGTCGCGGTACTTGCCATCTTCGCCGATCATTTCGTTGATCACATCCCATGCCTGGACCTGTCCTTTGAAGTGCGTGCAGACAGTCTTGATATATTCTTCAATGGTATCGAAAAGCTCCTTTTTGCTCTTCGGATTACCATTCTTGTCATTCCAGAAGAAATCAGGGGTCTGGTTATGCCAGCAGAGTGTGTGACCAAGCATCCACATCCCATGCTCCTGCCCGAACTTGACATATGCATCGCCGGGATCGAAGTTCCAGGTGTCTGGATTAGGATGTATGACCTCAGGCTTCATGTCGTTTTCCGGGGACAGGGCGTTGAAGTGCTTGAGAAGAAGTTCCAAACCTTTCACATCACGTCCACCGTATTGGAACCGGCTTACTGATGTCCCTATCTTGAATGCACCGTCATAGACGCCCTTGAGAGTCTTTTCCTGCGCGAAGGAGGTGATGTTGCTGAATACGAACAGCAGCGCTATTGATAATGATATAATTTTTTTCATGTTTGTCAATCAGTGTCTCAAAGTAATAGAAGGCGGCATGAAGCCGCCTTCCTTGTATAGTCTGATGTCTTTCCTGAACAATTAGTCCTGGAAATTCATGACTGATCTGTAAACCTGCTTCGGCCTGAAATCGAAGTCGAAGAGAAGAGGAGCATTCTTGCGGCCAAGCCATGAGTCTGCGTCAGCAAGGTTCCAGAAGGTAACTGTATCAAGATACCTCTTGTTCTTTCTGAAGACCTTGAAGAGGGCTACATAGTTCTCCTCCTGCTTCTTGAGGTCATTCTCGTCAAGGGTGACTTCACCGAACTGAGGATACTTCTCACTGCCTTCGGTAAGTCTCACGTCAAGTTCTGTGACATGGATATGCTCAACGATCTTTGAGAACATCTTGATGGTCTCGTCCACATCCTTGGCAGTAGGGAACACAAGGTTGTTATGCTCCTGCATGCCGATGCCGTCGATCGGAACGCCTTCTGCCTTCATGTTCTTGACCATGTTGTAGATCTTCTGCCTCTTGACAGGGTTGCACTCGTTGAAGTCATTGTAGAACAAAAGGGCATTTGGATCTGCCTCACGTGCATACTGGAATGCCTTCTTGATCCATGAATCGTCATGACATACCTCCCAGAAACCAGACTCCGTGCGGTAAACATCCTTGCTGTTCACATCAGGGTTGATGGCCTCGTTCACAACATCCCAGCAGTATACGATATCCTTGTAACGGTTCACTACCGCATAGATATGCGTGCGCATACGGTCGAAAAGGACCTCCTTGGAAACATAGTTGCCGTTCTCATCCTTGAAGAACCAGTCACCGATCTGCTTGTGCCACATAAGGCAGTGGCCACGGAGCTTGATTCCGTTCTCACGGCAGAAGTTGGCGACCTTGTCAGCATCCTCCCAGTTGAACTCACCCTGATAAGGCTGGACAAGCTGAGGCTTCATCACGTTCTCCGCGGTGATGCTGTTGAACTGTCTTTTCACCAGAGCAGCCTGCTGAGGGTCTGTGATGTTCCTGAGGTTAACGGCTACGCCGACTGAGAAATATGGCTTGTAGGCGTCCTTCAATGTGGTTGGCTGTCCCTGAGCGTAAGAAGTCATCGAAGCCAGAAGCATGGCTGCGCCTAATGCGATTGTGTAAATTTTCTTCATTTCTATAGTTCAGTTTGTAGTTTCGTTTAATTATATTACCAACCTGGGTTCTGGACAAGGTTGCCGTTGTTCTGCATTGCAGAGAACGGATAAGGGAACAGTTTGTGTTTCTCCTCGAATGCTGAGTATCCCTGACCGTTAGGATAACTGTATTCAACATAAAGTCTGTGCTTTGGCTCGCCGAGTGAATAATATGCATCCTTCACGCTTGGAATCTTGTCACCGTTGTGCTTGAGTTTCTCTGTGTCACCCCAGCGGACCTGGTCAGGCCAGCGGCAGCACTCGATCCACATTTCATAACCCTTCTCCTTCTTCAGGACATCCATGGTGGCTGCTGTGCTGATGGTCTTGGAACCGGCACGCTCCTGAATCTGGTTGATGTACTTGAGAGCCTCTGCACTGTCACCTGTCTGGATGCAAATCTCAGCATACATGAGAAGTACTTCAGCATATCTGAAGATGAGCTGGTTGGTGAAACCGAAAGCCTGGGAACTGTGGTCGACATCCTCCTTGAGAGCCATCTGCTTCATGGCGATGTAAAGGCCGTTTCCATAAAGGCCGTCAGTATTCTTGATACCTCTGCCTTCGTCGGTCTCCTTCTGTTCCTGAGTCAGGTCATTGGAACCGTCATACCACTCGATCTCATAGAGGAACTCGTCTGGGGTGAGGAATGTAGCCTTGCGTCTGTAGCTGTCACCGTCATTGTCTATGAACTCCTGTGCAAAATCTTGATTGATGGCACAGATTCCCCAACCGGACTTAACACCCATCCAAGGAAGTCTTGACTGGGCAAGTTTTCCGGTGCTCCAGCACCATGACTGAAGTTGCTGCCACTTGGATCTGCCCTCGAGGGTGTAACGGCTCTTCGCATCTGTCATCGCGAAGTTGACCTCGAGGATCTTCTCCTCGTTGCCGTCACCTCTCTGATGGAAGTTGTCAGCCCAGCGCTCACCTGGAACAAGGGCGTACTTGCCAGAATCGATGACTTTCTTGAGGTCTGCTTTTGCATTGGCGTAGTTGCCTGCGAAAAGCCATGCCTTGCCGGCGATGGTCCAGGCTGCGCCCTTCGTGAATTTCACGGTCGCATCCTTGTCGGCGGTGCTTGAACGCTCGTCGAGATCGGCGGCAGCAAGCTCCGCCTCCTGGGCTGCCCACTCGAGAAGGCCCTTCTGGCCGCCCTCGTAGTTGCTCAGTTTTTCATCGGCGCCGAGAAGATGGTCGGCAAGAGGGGCTGCACCCCAACCGATGGCCAGCATCATGTGACAGTAGGCGCGAAGTGCTCTCGCCTCAGCGACGCAGCGCTTCATAGTTGCGCTTGTACCCTCGCTGAAGTGGTCGATCACAAGGTTCGCATAGTAGATCATCTTGTAGTATCTGGAGTAGACAAGAGAAAGCATGTCTGCCTGTGAGTCATAGCGGAACTCGTTCATGGAAGCGTAGAAGTCCGAAGAACCATACTGACTGCCGGCGGCAACCCAGTCGTCTCCACAGACATTGAACAGAGCGTACCAAGGAATGTAGTTTCCGGCAGGATAGTCTGTCGTCATCAGGGCTGTAGCGTAGTTTTGATACATGGCCACAAGGGCGTTCTCGGCATCCTCGTCAGTCTTGTAGAAGCTGTCCAATGTGATGACGCCCTTCTGAGGGATCTCAAGAAGATCCTGGCTGCAGGATACTGATAGAAGACCTGCTGCCACAGCAAATATTATTGTAGCAATTCTTTTCATCGTTCAGTAATTTAGAATGTGATGTTTGCACCGATCATAAACTTCTTCATGATTGGATAACCACCGGCGTCGAAGCCCATTGAGCTGCCGCTGCTCACGGTTGCTGTCTCTGGGTCGAGACCCGGATACTTGGTGAGGGTAATCATGTCATCAGCAGACACATAGAGTCGGATGTTGCTGAGTTTGATCTTCTTGACAATATTTGACGGCAGGGTATAGCCAAGCTGCATCTGCTTGATCTTGAAGTATGCACCGCTGAAGATGCAGGCTGAAGAACCCCAGAAATGCCAGTCAGTGGCGCACTTGAGAGGATCAGGGAACTCGGCGTTCTTGTTGCTCTCTGACCATGAGTTCAGGTATACGTAGCGGAGACCGTTGCGGAACTGGTCACCGGCACGGCTCACGCAGTTGAATATCTCGTTGCCGCCGACACCTGTACCGAAGAGGGTGAAGTCAAAGCCCTTCCAGGCCATGTTCAAGGTAATACCGTAGGTGTAGTCAGGAAGGCTGGATCCGATATAGGTCATGTCGGTATCGGATATCTGGCCGTCATTGTTCACGTCCTCGATTGTGTAGTCGCCTGTGGCAGGGTCTGTTCCTGCGTACTTGTAGCCCTCAAAGTACCAGATTGGATAACCTTCCTCGAATACCTTGTGGATAGGGTTGTCTGTTCCGGACACACCACCCTTGTCGGAAGTCGTACGACCTACGAGAGGGTCGATGTAGGTAACAAGGTTCTTAAGGAAAGAAAGGTTACCGTTGATGCTGTATGTGAAGTCACCGATGGTGTCCTTCCATCCGAGCTCGAGTTCGAGACCGCTGTTCCTGATGGAACCGGCGTTCTTCATAACGCTGTTGACACCGACCTCCTTTGGAAGAGGAATGCTAAGGAGAAGACCCCTGGTGTCCTTTATGAACCAGTCTGCGGCGAATGTGAGCTTGTTGTTCAGGAAACGAGCGTCGAGACCGAGGTCGATCTGATCGGAGGTCTCCCACTTGAGGCCTGGATTGGCGATTCCATTAGGGCTGGAACCGAGGGACAGGTCTCCGCTGCCTACCTGGTACTGATACCATGCGCTGTTGAGGGAGATGGTCGTGTCGTATGGATAGCCGCTCAATACATTGATGTTACCGTTACGGCCCCATGACGCACGCAGTTTCAGGAAGCTCAGCACGTCGCGGCTGACGTTGTCCTTCACGAAGCTTTCGTTGCTGATGGTCCAGCCGGCTGAGAATGAAGGGAAGTAACCCCAGCGGGATTCCTTGGACAACTTAGAGGAGTCGAATGCGTCAGCACGGAAGTTTGCCTGGAAGTTGTACCTGTTGTCATATGCGTAAGTGAAGCGGGCAAAGTAGGCCAAGCTCGATGATCTGCTAGGAGCGTTGCTGACGTTCTTCGTGATATCGCTCTTCACATAGTTGATGTACTGGAAGTTAGGTTCATAACCGGTCATCGGGTCGACATCGGTGGCAGAGATGCTCGCGTTGTCGCTCGTACTCTCGGTGTATGACATACCGGCCATCAGACCGAAGGCGTTCTTGCCAAGGTTGAAGTTGTAGTTCGCGAAGTTCTCCCACTGGTAGTAGACGCTGGTGTTGACATTGGCGGATACTGTATAAGAAGTGGAGAAACCACCGTTCATTGCGGATGTTCCGAAGTATGGCTCAGTGAAGTTGTGTGAGTTCGACTGACCTACGCGGGAACCGAAGCGGGTGGTGAATACAAGACCCTTGACAGGGGTGATATTCGCATAGAGGTTTCCGTTGATGTTCAGGTTAGTACCGTACTGGTTCTTGTTGCGGTCACGCTGGATGAATGGATGGCCTGCTGGAGAGCCTGAGTACTTTGAGGTAGCATAGTAACCGTTCTCGTCACCGAGGATTGTCTGGCCCTCGAGGTACGCAGTGTACATCTCATCCTTGAAGTCCTCAGGGTTCTTATAATAGAATGGGGTGAGAGGGTCAGTCTGGACTACGGCGCCGAAAAGGGAGCCGAAGTTGGCCTGCTGACTTACGGACTTTGTCTTGGTACGGGTCACAGAAACATTTGTTCCCACGGTCAACCACTTGTAGATGTTGTAGTCGGCGTTGATCTGGGCCCCCATTCTCTCATGGACATCATAGTCACCCTTTACGATACCGTTGTCGTCTACATAGTTCAATGAAGCAAGGAAGTGGCCGTTGTTGTTACCGCCCTGAACGGTCAGGGAGTGCTGCTTGGACCAGGTAGGCTCGAATGTCTCCTTGAACCAGTTGTCACCGTCTCCTGGCTTGTATCCGTACTGCTCGAGCTTGGAGTCGATGTTGCCTCCTCTGCGACGTACATAGTCGATGTACTCGTCAGGGTCGGTGATGTATGCATCGACAGGACCGAGGAACTGATCTGTAAGTTTCATGCTGTAGGTCACGGATGAGCGGCCGTTGTTGCTGGCGCCGTTCTTTGTCGTGATGAGGATTACACCATTTCCTGCCTGAGCACCATATATGGCTGCGGAGGCTGCGTCCTTCAAGATTTCCATACTCTCGATCATTTCAGGGTCGAGGTAGTTGATGTCAGAGACTTTCAGACCGTCAACGATGAGGAGAGGTCCAAGGTTACCGCTGTTGGAAGAGTAACCACGCACGCGGATGGATGAACCGCCTCCCGGAGCACCTGAGGTGGTAAGAATCTGAACACCAGATGCTTTTCCCTGAAGGGCTGCAGCAGCGTTGGACGTGGACCTTGAAAGGAAGTCATCACCCTTGACAGATGCCACGGAGCCGGTCACGTCGCTCTTTCTCTGAACACCGTAACCGATGACTACGGTCTCTTCAAGGAGTTCGGTGTCTTCCTGAAGAACGATGCGGATGTTGTTCTGTCCCGCTACGGAAAGAGACTGGTCGGCATAGCCGATACAGCTCACCATAATGTACCCGTTCTCAGGTACGCTCAAGACAAAGTGGCCGTCAAGGTCTGTCTCTGTACCTACGCCTGAGGCACCGAGAAGAAGCACGGCTGCACCGATCACCGGCTGGCCGGAGGCATCGACCACCGTGCCGGTGAGACTCTTGTTCTGTGCCTGAAGATCAGCGGCGCAGAACACTGCCATAGCAATCGCTGTCACGACTGCCAGAGCTTTTTTGATAAATAGTTTTACCATTGCTTATTAGATATTAGTTAGAAGTGGTTATTGTTAAATAACTACAATTTTATTCATTTTTATTATTCATTTTTAAGTCAAGTCATCAAAGCATTCTTGGCCGAACTCGCCTGACTGATTAATTATAGAACAACTGTCTGCTTAAGACATAATGGCTAACTCATTAGTCTTAAGCAGACAATGTTCCCCAAACACTACACGCCAAATAATTAACCACTAGTTTCTAGTGATAAATTTAGAGAATAATATTTTTGATTACTGAATTGTAAATAGGAATATTTGACCTGTAAATAAGGATTGATTCATTTTTGTTATTAAATGAATCAATTGTATTATGGTTACATATTGTCGTCAGAATGTAATCTAAAGAACAGAAAGAAGCTGTGAGATTAGATAGCCGAGATAGTTGCCTGCCGCATAGCCCACGATGCCTATGGAAAGACCGCTGACAAGCACTCGGCGGTTTTTCATTGCCGCTGACATCATCGGAACGAAAGGAGGGGAACAGATGAAAGCGACAGAAGCGATGACCATCGTGTCGGAGTCGATCCGGAATATCTTAGCCAGAATCACCTGCAGCAGAAGCGAACCGAAGATGACAAGTGTCAGGTAGCCTAGAAGGTTGAGGCCTCCGGCAATGTCAAGGGCTTTCAAATCGGCCATTGATGCTACGACGATGCAGAATATGTAGATCAGGTACATTCCGATTTCGTTGGCATATTTCTTCTCCTTGACCGGCTTGATGAAGGAGGCGGCGATGCCGAGAGTGGTGAGCATCAGGATCAGCACCACCATGAAGGCGTTGTCTCCGGCCAGAAGTCCCAGCCCCGCTGAAACTCCGACTATCAGTAAGGTGATTCCGATCAGGAATGCCGCATCCTTGAGTCCCTTGCGGGTGAACAGACCCTTGTAAGGATTGGCTTCTGCCGTTGCAGCGTCTTCTGTCGCGGCAGTGTCATCATTTCCGGAGGCAAGAGTCTCGTTCGGCAGAATCTTCCTGAACAGCTTGATGCCGGCAGCCATGAGGAAGGTCAGAAACAGGAAACTGATGATCATGTCGTATGAGTTCAGCAGAATGAATGTCTCCTCGCGCACTCCGAGCATCGTTTTCAGCGACGCAAGGTTGATGGTGCCGCCGGTATATACGCCTGTCAGCATGCCGCCGATTTTCGCGCCTTCGTCCAGATTCTTTCCGAATATGAGGTATCCTGCGATGACGGCGACCATCACTGCGAAGATGCAGGTGATGAGCGCGAGAAGCTGCGATCGGGTTTCGCTTTTCCTGAAAGTGCAGCCGAATAGCATCAGAGGGATGGCGAGAGGCACCGTAGCATTGCTGAGAAGGTCCTGCACACCAGCAAGCCCCTCGGGATGGCAGATGTTGCCCAGAATGATGCCCAGGATGTAAAGGGCGAGAACAGGACCAATTTTTCCTATCCACTTGACTTTGCGACATAGCCACAGAACTCCTGCCGGGGCCAGCACGAAAATTATGGCAAATACGATGGAAACTATCATAAATTGTATTATTATCTGCTGTTGTCTGCTGAAGACAGACAAATGTAATGAATTAATTAGTAAGTTTGCATAAACATATCTATCTATGAAAAAGTTTATCATCGCTATCACCATCGCTGCTGCACTTTTCACATCATGCGAGCGTCATGGCTCAACCATCTGTACCAACCCTCTGACCTACACCGACATCCCTGACAATGACGTGATCCGTGTAGGGGATGACTACTATATGGTCAGCACGACCATGTATTTCTGCCCGGGAGCCCCGATAATGAAATCCAAGGACCTTGTCCACTGGCAGATAGTCAGTTACATCTACGACTGCCTCGCTGACGACGATATCTACAATCTTCGTGATGGCGGCAGGCATGCGTATGGCAAAGGTCAGTGGGCCACGACTCTTCGCTATGTCGATGGTGTCTATTATGCTCTGTTCATCGCCAATGACCAGAGAAAGACATTCGTCTACAGGACAAAGGACATCGAAAGCAGCAATTGGGAGTGCAACATCATCCCTCGCGCCATGCATGACGCATCTCTTCTGTTCGACAACGACGGCCGCGTGTACTGTGTCTGGGGCAATGGCGAACTCCGTATCACCGAACTTGAACCTGATCTGTCCGCCATCAAGGAAGGGGGAGTGGACCAGCTTCTCATAGACTCTCCTCGCGAGGGCATCAACCTCAGAGCCGAGGGCTCGCATTTCTATCATATCGGAGACTATTATTATCTCCTCGAGATCGACTGGCCTCGTGGTGGCGTACGCACGGAAACCTGCTGGCGCAGCAAGGAACTTCTTGGCGAGTACGAGAGCAAAGTTGTCCTTCAGGGCAAGTTTGACGGCCGCAATGACGGTGTCGCCCAGGGCGCGATCGTCGAGACTCAGTACGGCGACTGGTATGCTATGATGTTCCAGGACCATGGCGCGGTCGGCCGTATCCCGACCCTCCAGCCTGTCACTTGGGTTGACGACTGGCCGATCATGGGTGACAATACTGTC
>JAZRWN010000122.1:0-25686 GCA_045599725.1 Candidatus Cryptobacteroides sp.
ATGGTCACGCTGACATTTCCGTCCGCCTTTATCGAGTTCACTTCCACATCACCTGCGCCCTGTACTGTAAGAGCGAATCTTTCGCATTCAAGTCCGCCCGGAATATCGAAGTCACCGGCACCGCGGAGATTCAGTTCTGAAAGAGTCCTTGACTTGACAGTTATCCTCATTTCATCGTACCTGGCACGCCAGCCGGTGTCAAACTTGACCTTGAGGCAGCCGTCCTCGACTTCGAAGTTAAGATGCTTGACAAGGTTGTCGGATGTGTATATCTCCACTGAAGGTTCGTCATCAGTCATTTCATATGTCATGTCGGCGTACAAGGACACGTCTATACGGTCGAACTGCGGCACGGCATAGGAAACTGTGGTGAAAGTATCGCTTCCCTTGATCCTCTCACCGGTCCCGCCGGCGTATATGCCGTCAAATATGCCTGGATTAACTC
The DNA here is from genome assembly GCA_045599725.1 of Candidatus Cryptobacteroides sp. Taxonomy (GTDB): domain Bacteria; phylum Bacteroidota; class Bacteroidia; order Bacteroidales; family UBA932; genus Cryptobacteroides. The sequence goes on from JAZRWN010000122.1 coordinate 446, forward strand.
TGACGAAAGTGCATGATGAAACGAGTGCCATAAGCATGGCAAGCACTGCTGCTGTCTTTATGTATTTCATATCTCTTGTTGTTCTTGTTTGTTGAAAATTTCTTTTGGGTCTATTCCGAGAAGTTCCATCCTTTTCAGGAAAGCGGGAACCTCTTCATTCATGAAGCGTTGTCTTTCGGCTGCCAGGATGATGTCCTTCGCCGGTGCAGCGACATAATAGCCTATGCCGCGCTTGTTGTATATTATCCCCGCATCGGTCAGTTTCTCGTAGGAGCGCGCCACAGTGTTGGGGTTAACCCCCACTGAAGCGCCGTACTCCCTGACTGAGAGGATACGTTCCTCCGGAGCGATAGCTCCGCTCAGAATCTGCTCGCATATCGAGTCAAAGATCTGGAGATATATCGGTCTGTTCTGGTCGAAGTCCATACTCTAATGCTTTATGGTCTTGATTCTGAAATAGATGGCAGCCAGCAACCCGCCAAGCATGACGAAGAATGATGAATTGATGACAAAGTTAATGAAATTCTGTGCCTTCTGTGCTGTCATACCTGACATCAAGTCCTCGAAATCCTCCGAGTCAAATGATCCGCCGTGGCCGAAGAAAGTCACTAGAATGACGGACAGCAGGATGGAGAGGGCGAAATAGCAGAGTATGGTCTTTCCGGCCTTCCCTCTCTTGAAGCAGATGGCTCCCAGAGTGAATGCCAGGATGTTCACCCACATGCTGCCGAGCAGCATCCATATGACGCCGGCCAATGAAGGTTCGAACAGTGCAGTGGAATCACTGCCGAAGGCTCCGAAACGAGACAGGATACTAATTGAGTTCAAGGTCTGCGAAGCTCCGTAATGCTCGGGGAACACCACGGAAAGAAGCCAGTCACAGCATCCGGACAGTGCGAAGAAAGAAACAGGTATCACGACGCACATGACCAGCACCATCGACAGGAACTTCTCAAATGTGGATGCAGGGATCATAAGCCAGTCGGAGCCCTTTCTCCTTTCTGTCAGCTTTCCGTACATCTTTGCCGGAATGGACATGACAAGAATGAGAATACAGAAGGTGAAACAGATTTTCTTGACCTCCATATCCAGCGGCTGGAAGTGCCTGGTGAAGATGAAACTGAAAATCTCGAAGAAAGTGAAAAGAATCGCAGGCAGAAGACCCATGACCAGGATTGACAGGCCACAGGACGCCTTGGCGTTGTTGAGTTCGTAGGTCAGGAACTTGCCGAATCTCTTGATGTCGAAAAAATCACTCATATCTCGGTCCTCCATTAAATGAACATGTTCTTTATAAGCTCCTTATGCTTGTGGACGGCATTGAAGAGAGCCTCGATGTTCACCTTGCTCTCCTCCCCTGTCACATTCGGCAGCACCTGGATGAAGCCTCCCGGAAGCTGCTCGGAGTACAGCGAGCCATCCTTGAGGACATTGCCATAGTCGAAATAAAGCTTCTCGGCAATCTTCTCGACAGAAGCGTTCACCAGCACATCGCGGCGGTCGAGGATGATAACGGGATCGATAATGTTCTCGAGGTCCCTGACCTGATGCGTCGAAATGACAATGGTGGAATCCTCAGGGGTATAAAGAGTCACCGCCTTTCTGAACTGTGCCTTGGAAGGAATGTCAAGACCATTGGTAGGCTCATCCATGAACAAATATTTCGGATTGCACGCAAGTGCATAGGAGATATAGGTTTTCTTGAGCTGTCCGGCTGACATCTTGTTCATCTTCTTGTCCGGTTCAGTTTCAAATTCCTTCATGAGGGTGAGAAATTTGTCCATGTCGAATTTCGGCCAGAACTTCCCGGAGAATTTGGCGAAGTCCTGAGCCGGGATACTGTATGCCATAACCTCATCCGGAAGATAATACTGAGAGTTCAGCACTGAAGCAAGACGCCTTGACGGATCGTGCCCGTCAACGGAGATTTCACCATTTTGTGCTTTCTTCAAGCCGCAGAGCAGCGTCAGAAGCGTAGTCTTCCCCACTCCGTTCTCACCGAGGAGTCCGTAGATACGACCCTCCTCCAGTTTCATAGAGATATTTTCCAGTACAGTGACCTTACCATAGCTGAAAGTCAAATCCTTGATTTCAATCATATCTTTAGTGTATTAGTTCAATAGTACACTGCAAAGATACGGACAAAAATAATATCTCCAAATTTTTATGAGAAAAATGGAGATATTTTTATGAAAAATCTGAAAAAACTACTGATGCGCCGGTCTGAGAAGGTCAAGAACCACTTTCACAGGGTTGAACGTCTCCACAGGCACCTCGACAAAAAGCGTATTCCAGCCGCTCATGGAGCCATTCCAGAGACCAGGAAGCTCGAGAGCTTTCAGTTCGCGCCCCTGATAGCTCTTCGAACTGATGAATCCCGCATCCTCGTCCACGAACTCCAGAAGGTCGAACTTCTCTCCTTTATAATTATGGAGGCAGCAGACTAAATCAACAGGGTTGAAATGTGTTGCGGACTTCAATGCGGCCACTGCTTCTGGATTTGAGCCATCTATCTGTACGCTTTCAAGAATCTGGAGGGACGTGGAGCCGTCGTCTGCCTTGATGATGAACGGTCCGCCGCCCGGCTCTCCCTGATTGCGCACCATTCCGCATACTCGAATCGGTCGGTCGAGCATCTTCCTGATGGCTTCCACACGGGATTTTGTATCATCCTGCTTCGGAAGTTCGATGCAAAGTTCATTGAACAGGAAAGCCTCGATCTCATCGCAGAGTTCCTGGCACTCAGGGCTGGAGTAATAGTCATACTCGGGATTGTGGGTATGGCCGGGTATGAAAGTGATGAACGAGTTCATGCCGAAATCCTGGCCTGTCACAACATCAAGGTCACGCAGAAAACCGAAGATGACATCGCGGAGTTCGAGACAGCGTCCGATGAGGGCCTTCTTGTATCTGGAAGTCAATGGAAGCAGGCGTTCCGATGACACATTGTCGATATTCTTGATGGAAACAAGTTCCTCCCCCACTTCATTGAGGTTGTGGATCAGTGCGCCATGACCGGCAGGGCGGAAAAGGAGGGAGCCGTCATCCTTGCGGAAAGGCTTGTTGTCCTTGTCCACAGCGACAGTGTCCGTTGCCTTGTCCTGACAGGTGAAACGGATATTGTATTTCACGTCGTATTTCTTCTCATAGGCATCCTTTACTTCCGCAAGGGCTTTTTCAAATAGTTCCCGGTGCTCCGGCGAGATGGTGACGGTCAGGTTCACGGTGCCGTCAGAGTTGCGCATATACTCCTGCCCCTCGACGAGATGCTCCGCAAATGCAGTACGCGCATCTCCGTCAGCATACTTGTGGAACTTGATCACTCCCTTCGGCTTGGAGCCGTAGCCCAGTCCCTTGTCCGTCAGGACCTTTTCAGCCACATCGAGCCTGTATTCCTTCGAATCATCAGGTCTGCCGAAAAGCCCTTCAGAATAGAACGCGAAACTCTCGATGGATGCGGCAAGCCTGGAGACCGCCGATCCTGCAGGGACATCCTCGCCTCCGGAAAGTGTCTCCATACCTGCAAATATGTCCTTGAACATACGGGATGCCGCACCGGATGCCGGGACGAACTTGCATTTGCCGTTGGCCTCGGCCTGATCGGCGTATTCCACCAGTCCGTCGATCTCTTCATCCCCCAGCACCTCGATTCCTCTCTCCGGGGTCGCCGGAGCGGCAATCTTCATCCACGGGAAACCTGTTCTGAATCTTTCAACCTGCGCGGTGACTGTCCTGACATTCGAGCCACGCTCTTCAATCTGCCTGATATCTTCCTGAGTAAACATACTTAAACAAATATATCAATCAATATAAAATTCTTTTCTGTAACTGTAGTTCGAGCGGAGGCCAACGAAATCGTCTGGGTTTACGCGGAACATGAAATCATCCGTGAAAATAGGATAATTGTACTGGAAAAGCGAGGCTATCTGCCCCTGGCTCTTTCCGTGGATGTCAAGTCTGACAGCATCGAGTTCCGCCACATCGGAAAAAGGGAAGAAGTCTGTCAGCGCAGATATTCCAAAAAAACGGGCGACGGTCCTGACCGCGGCGGAAGTGCTGTTCTGCTTGCCCTGATAGGAATAGCCCGCAATGTGCGGAGTGGCGATGTCAGCCATGTTCATGAGTTCCTTGTCCACATTGGGTTCATTGTTCCAGACATCTATAATAACGGGGCCGAGTTTCGGGATGGCGGCCTTCAATGCAGAGTCCACCACTATCTCGCCCCTCGCCACATTGATGAAAATGGTGCCAGGCTTGACCTTGCTGAAGAAGTCCTCGTCGGCCATTCCTCTGGTCTTTTCGTTCAATGGGACATGGAAAGTAATGATATTTGAATTCTCCAGAAGGTAATCAAGAGTACAGAACTCCGACGGTCCCTCCTCCAGCATTCTCGGCGGGTCATTCTTGAGCACTCTGAATCCAAGGGAACGGGCCATGGCCTCCACTCTGCGGCCGGCACTGCCCACTCCGATGATGCCCATGGTGTATCCGTCCAGCTTGATGGACTTTCTGGCCGCGACACCGTACAGTGCGGAAAAAACATAGTTCATCACACCTCCGGCATTGGCTCCTGAAGCATTCTTCACGAAAATGCCGCGGCGGGAGCAATAGTCCAGGTCGATATTGTCGGTTCCGATGGTAGCGGTCGCTATCAATTTCACCGAAGATCCGTCGAGCAGTTCGGCGTCACACTTCGTACGAGTGCGGATGAGCAGTGCATCCGCGTCCGCCACTTCTGAAGGAGTGATTTCATCCCCCTGAAGATACACCACATTGTCCACATAAGGTTCGAAAACGCCATTGACAAAAGGTATCGCGCTGTCTATGACCAGTTTCATGCTACTTCAATATCAATTCTTTGACAAACGTCACGCGGGAGTCATCCTTTGAAAACAGTTCATTCTCCGCCAGCATCGAGTTCATCTTTTCGATGAGCGCGTCTTTCTGGAATGACAGCTGGTTCCTGACCACGGATGAGTTCAAGGTGACATACAGTTTCCCGTCACGGAAGAACTTCTTGAGTGTGAACCGGGCGGCCCCTGAGGCTTCGTCCCAGGCGGAAAAGATGCACTGAGTGTTCAGACCGGACGAAATCTTCATGGACTTTATGTACATAGAGACCACTTCGTCCATCGACAGAGGTTTCTTCCTCATGAGCCTTGTATGAGAGTTGTCTGCCATGGTCACTATATCTTTGTGAATTCACCGGCCGAAGTCTCGAAATAGGAACGGTCGTCGGTCAAAGCGTCCACTATGGTCTCCAGCCTCACTTTGTTGCTGTCGGTGAGGAATATCTGTCCGAAGTCCGAGCCCGCCACCATGGAAAGAAGGTTTGAGACTCTGTTCATGTCCAGTTTGTCGAACAGGTCGTCGAGAAGCAGGATAGGTGCGAAACCGCAGTTCTCCTTCATAAGCTCGTACTGAGCGAACTTCAGAGAGACCAGAAAAGACTTCTGCTGGCCCTGGGAGCCGCATTTACGAATAGGATAGCCGTCCATAAGGAAGTAGAAGTCATCCCTCTGCACGCCGAGTTTCGTAAACTTGAGAGCCTTGTCCACATCGCGGTGGTCTCTCAAAAGCTCTGAAAGGCGGCCCTTGTCCAGGTCGGTCACATATTCGATGGATACAGACTCCTTTCCGCCGGAAAGCTTGTGGTAATAATCACGGACAATGGGATTTAGCGCCTCGACGAAGCGTCTGCGCCTTTCGGCGACTGGCTCCGCGAGCGATTCAAGTCGGGAATCGAAAGCAGAGAGAAGGTCCTCGTCCGGGTTACGGTCCTTCAAAAGGCTGTTACGCTGGAGAAGGTAGCGGTTGTAAAGCTGCAGATTCCCGAGATAGGACCGGTCCATCTGGGAAAGGACGGAGTTCACGAACCGTCTGCGCTCCTCGCCGGATGTGCTGACCATGGATATGTCCGAAGGTGATACCAGCACGATGGGAAGGACTCCTATGTGTTCGGACACTTTCTGATATTTCTTGTCATCCCGCCTGACCTTCTTGTCACCGTCAGAGGTGACACAGACTGAGAATCTGGACTCCAGGCCGTTAGGCATCTGGTAAGTCCCGGAAACGGTGAAGGAATCTGCTCCATGGCGGAAGTTGAACTTGTCCGAGGTGACCAGAGCACTCTTGGTCATGGACAAGTAGTATATGGCGTCGATGAGGTTTGTCTTGCCCTCGCCGTTGTTTCCCGAGATGCAGTTTATGTTCGGGGAGAACGACAGTTCCTGGAATTCTATGTTTCTGAAATTCTGGACTACTATTTTCTTTAGAGCAGGCATAAATTGACTATCATCTTTGCAAAGTTATCATTTTTTTCTATTTTTGCATTCTATTCCGCTCAAAAGGCGGAAATGGCTTTGAAAATGTAAAAAAAATAATAGATATGGCAAAGGAAAACCTTAAACAGAAGGAAGCTCTCCAGCAGGAGAAAATCAACGAAACCGTCTCAAAGACCGACCTGTTCTTCAACGAGAACAAGAAGACCATTCTCGGCGTCATCGCCGCTCTTCTCGTGATCGGACTCGGAGTCCTCGCATACAACCAGTGGATACTCAAGCCGAAGCAGGCTGAGGCCATGGAGCAGATGTTCCCTGCAGAGAACGCATTCCAGGCAGGTGAATATGAGCTTGCTCTCAACGGTGACGGCAACATCCTCGGTTTCAATGACATCATCGACGAGTTCGGAGCAAAGGGCGGAAAGGCCGTCTATCTCTATGCCGGTATCTGCGAGCTTCAGAACGGTAACTTTGAGGAAGCCATCAAGGATCTTCAGAAATACAAGGGCAAGGACAACATCCTCTCAGCCCGCGCCATTTCCTGCATAGGTGATGCATATGTCGGACTTGAGGACTACAGCACCGCTGTCAGCTACTTCAGGAAGGCCGCCGACAAGTCCGCCAACATCTTCTCCGCTGCATACCTTCTCAAGGCAGGTGTGGCATATGAGGAGCTCGGCCAGGACGACAAGGCCCTCGCATGCTACAAGGAGATCAAGGACAAATACCCACAGTCAGTCGAAGGTTACGACATTGACAAGTACATTGCAAGAATCGAAGCCAAATAATTGAGCCATGGGAAGAGCGTTTGAATTCAGAAAGGAAAGGAAAATGAAGAGGTGGGGTCATATGGCCCGCGTCTTCACAAAACTTGGAAAGGAAATCACCATAGCTGTAAAGGCCGGCGGTCCTGATGTGACCGGAAACCCCCGTCTCCGCGCCCTCCTCGCCGAGGCCAGGTCGGAGCAGATGCCGAAAGAGAACATCGAGCGTGCCATCAAGAAGGCCACAGACAAGTCTCTCGGCGATTTCAAGGAACTCGTGTACGAAGGATACGGCCCTCACGGAATTGCATACCTTGTTGAGGCAGCCACAGACAACAACACCCGTACAGTTGCTAATGTCAGAAGTTATTTCACCAAGTGCGGAGGCTCCCTCGGAACCAGCGGGTCAGTGAGTTTCATGTTTGACCACAAGTGCGTTTTCCGCATCAAGGAGGCAGAAGGCATGGACATCGAGGAGCTCGAGCTTGAAATGATCGACTACGGTGCAGAGGAAGTGTTCGAGGAAGTGGAGGTTGACGAGGATGACAACGAAACCAAGAATATCGCCATCTATGGTGACTACACCTCTTACGGTCAGATTCAGAAGTTCATCGAGGACAACGGATACGAAATGATATCCGGAGGATTCGAGAGAATTCCTAACGTGGACCTCAAGGAAGTCACTCCAGAGCAGAGAAGCACTCTTGAGAAACTTATCGACCTTCTGGAGGATGACGAGGACGTCACTCATGTATACACGACCATGAAGCCGGAGTAATAGTTGTTTGACTATATTTCAAATTCTTTAAAAAATAAGGCAGTTTCCTTCCGGAGGCTGCCTTTTATCGTTTTTACAATTCCAACGGTGGGATTTTTTTATTATATTTGAAAAGTTTCTATTCCAGAAAAGCTCATTCAGACAATGGACAGACAGGATAAAATCAACATACTTGCAGAACGAAGAGCTTCCGCGAAGCTCGGTGGCGGACAGTCCCGCATCAACGCACAGCACGGGAAAGGCAAGCTTACAGCCAGAGAACGGCTGGACCTTCTCCTCGACCCCGGCAGTTTTGAAGAATTCGATATGTTTGTGCAGCACCGCTGCACGAATTTCGGAATGGATGCGACACACTTTGACGGAGACGGTGTCGTCACAGGACAAGGAACCGTCGAGGGACGTCTGGTCTATGTTTTTGCTCAGGATTTCACTGTATCCGGTGGTTCTTTGTCAAAAACCATGTCCGAGAAGATATGCAAGGTGATGGACCTTGCCGTCAGAAACGGTGCCCCTTGCATAGGGCTCAACGATTCCGGTGGAGCACGCATCCAGGAAGGTATCGATGCACTTGCCGGTTACGCTGAGATATTCGAGCGCAACATCCTGGCATCAGGAGTTGTCCCGCAGATCAGCGGCATTTTCGGTCCTTGCGCCGGCGGCGCGGTCTATTCCCCTGCCCTCACCGATTTCACTCTCATGGTCAAGAACACCTCCTATATGTTCCTCACCGGTCCTTCTGTCGTGAAGAGCGTCACAGGAGAAGATGTCGACCAGGAGACCCTTGGCGGCGCGACTGTCCACGCAAGCAAGAGCGGTGTGGTTCATTTCGCCGCTGAAAACGACCAGGAAGGCATTTGCGCCATAAAGGAACTTCTCAGTTTCATCCCTCAGAACAACAAGGAAGAGGCTCCGTTGGTCCCTACGGACGACCCGGCTTCCAGAACTGACGATTCTCTCAACGGAATCATCCCGGATAATCCGAACAAATCATATGACATGCACTATGTCATAAACAGCATAGCCGACGATGGAAAGTTCTTCGAGATTCACAAAGAATTTGCGAAGAACATCATCGTAGGCTTCGCCCATATGAACGGCCGCAGCGTCGGTATCGTGGCCAATCAGCCCGACATCCTTGCCGGCGTGCTTGACAACAACGCCTCACGCAAAGCCGCGCGTTTCGTACGCTTCTGCGATGCTTTCAACATCCCTGTCGTGACTCTGGTGGACGTTCCAGGATTCCTTTGCGGCACCCAGCAGGAGTACGGAGCCATCATTGCCAACGGAGCAAAACTCCTTTACGCGTACGGTGAGGCCACTGTGCCGAAAGTGACGGTGACACTACGCAAGTCTTACGGCGGGGCCGACATCGTGATGAGCAGCAAGCAGCTCCGCGGTGACATAAACTATGCATGGCCTTCTGCAGAGATTGCAGCCATGAGAGCCAAGGATGCCGTGGAAGCGCTCGAGGATGTGAAGGAGGAGGAATACAACGAACTCTTCTGCAACCCTTACCAGGCAGCGCAGAAAGGTTACATCGAGGATATCATCGAGCCAAGGAACACCCGTCTTCTCGTGATTCGCGCGCTCGAGCAGCTCAGCGGGAAGAAGCAGGAACTGCCTGCCAAAAAGCATGACAATCTCCCGTTGTAGCAGCATAAGACAACTGAAAGCTATTAATAACACTTAATATTTAAAAATATGGACAAACTGCAAGAATTGACAGACAAACTCTACAATGAGGGTTTGTCAAAAGGCAAGGAAGAAGGTGCCAGGATTCTTGAAGATGCAAAGAAGAAAGCGGAAGGGATTATAGCCGATGCCACAAAAGAGGCCGAGGCTATAATGGAAAAAGCCCGCAGAGAGGCTGATGACTGCAGTCAGAAAGTCAACTCTGACCTCAAGATGGCTGCCGCCCAGAGTTTCCAGGCTACAAAAAAGGACATTGAGAACATCATCATCGCCAAAGTGGCAGGAGACAAGGTCAAGAATGCACTTTCCTCCGCTGATTTCGTCAAGGAAATCATCCGTGCCGTGGCCGGCAAGTTCTCCTCCGACGAGTCTCAGGATCTCTCCCTGGTGCTTCCTGCATCTCTTCAGAACGAGATTGAGCCGTTCATCAACAATGAACTGGCATCGGTCGTAGGCAAAGGCATCGATGCTTCTTTCAGCAAGAAGATTGCCGGAGGTTTCACTATCGGGCCGAAAGATGGCGGCTATTTCATCAGCCTTACTGACGACACCGTCAACGACCTCATCACCGAGTATCTCAGGCCTGTTACCAAGAAGATTCTTTTCGGTTAGTTTATGGACAACTATGAGTATTTGATAGCCGGACTTCCGGTCCTTCAGCGTGAGTGGTCAGCCAATGCCGGGCTGTCCGCCACAGCGCTGATCGGGGATATCCGCGAGATGTGCTCAAAGAAGGACAACGCGCTGATTGACGATCTGCTCAAAGGTTACGAAGGGGACAACCTCAACAAAGAGTTCTACACCACCATGCTGTCCCATAATGACCGTTTCATCAGAGAGTTCTTCAGATTCGACCTGAATGTCAGAAACGCCAAGGTAAGATATCTGAACGACTGTCTTGAAAGACCGGCCGAGCAGGACATATTCATGGAGGATAGCGGCAAGTTCGAGGAAAGCGAGGATGTGAGGAAAGTCCTCTATGGGAACAATCTCATTGAAAGGGAGAGCGGTCTTGACTACATAATGTGGGAAAAGATCAATGAGCTGAACACCTTCGACTACTTCAACATCGACACCGTCCTCGGATTTATCGCCAAGCTCAAGATAATTGACAGATGGATGTCTCTGAACGAAGATACGGGAAGACAGATGTTCCGCAAGTTCGTGGAAGAAGTCAGAGGGACATTCAAGGGTGTTGATTTCAACGATAATAAAAACTGATCACATAAAACATGAAAACTAATGGAAAAGTAACGGGAATAGTTTCCAACCTGGTGACTGTCCAGGTGGATGGTCCTGTTGCAGAAAATGAACTCTGTTTCATCAAGCTGGGTGACACAAGGCTCATGGCAGAGGTCATCAAGGTAAACAAGAATACCGCTTCGGTCCAGGTGTTCGAAAGCACACGAGGACTGAAGAACGGCAATGATGTCGAATTCGAAGGCAAGATGCTCGAAGCGACACTCGGCCCTGGTCTTCTGTCCAGCGTTTACGATGGCCTTCAGAATGACCTGACCACCATGAAGCAGGTGTTTCTTCAGAGAGGAGAGTACACCGATCCTCTGAACCATGAGACTCTTTGGGATTTCAAGCCTATCGCGAAAGCTGGCGACAAAGTGGTGGCCGCAGACTGGCTCGGAGAAGTCCGCGAAGGATGGCTGCCTCATAAGATCATGGTTCCTTTCTCTTTCAAGGGTGAATTCACAGTCAAGTCCGTGGCTGAGCCGGGGGCATACACCATTGATAACGTCATCGCAGTCCTTACCGATGAGGACGGAGAAGATGTCAACGTGACCATGTCACAGAAATGGCCGGTCAAAGTGGCCATCAAGGGATACAAGGAGAAACCTCGTCCGGCAAAGATCATGGAGACAGGTGTGCGCGTCATTGACACGCTCAACCCTATTGCCGAAGGCGGTACAGGTTTCATCCCGGGACCTTTCGGTTGCGGCAAGACCGTTCTGCAGCACGCTATCGCCAAGCAGGGTGAGGCTGACGTCATCGTCATGGCAGCCTGCGGTGAGCGTGCCAACGAGGTTGTGGAGATCTTCACGGAGTTCCCGGAACTTATCGACCCTCATACAGGAAGGCACCTTATGGAACGCACCACCATCATCTGCAACACTTCCAACATGCCTGTTGCAGCGCGTGAGGCTTCCGTCTACACGGCCATGACCATCTGCGAGTACTATCGCGCAATGGGTCTCCGCTGTCTGCTCCTTGCAGACTCGACTTCCCGCTGGGCACAGGCTCTGCGTGAGATGTCCAACCGTATGGAGGAACTCCCGGGCGCCGATGCATTCCCTGTGGACCTGTCGGCCATCATCTCGAACTTCTATGCCCGTGCCGGCATGGTCATCCTGAACAACGGCCAGACAGGAGCCGTGACATTCATCGGAACAGTCTCCCCTGCTGGTGGAAACCTCAAGGAACCTGTGACCGAGTCCACCAAGAAGGCTGCAAGATGCTTCTATGCTCTTGAGCAGAACCGTGCTGACCAGAAGCGCTACCCTGCCGTAAACCCTATCGAATCTTACTCCAAGTATCTCGAGTACCCTGAAATCGCCGAATATATGGAGAAGACCGTCGAGGAAGGCTGGGTTGAAAAAGTCAAGACCATCAAGAACATCATCCGCAGAGGAAAGGAGGCTAACGACCAGATCAATATTCTCGGTGATGACGGAGTGCCTATGAGCTACCACGAGACTTTCTGGAAGTCAGAGCTCATGGACTTCGCTTTCCTGCAGCAGGACGCATTCGACGCCATCGACTGCATCACTCCTCTTGAACGTCAGAAATACATGGTGGACCTCCTTCTTGACATTTGCGACAAGACTTTCGAGTTCGAGGACTACGAGGTGTGCCGTAACTTCTTCAAGGAAATGATCAACATACTACGCCAGATGAACTATTCAGAGTTCAAGAGCGAAGCATTCAACAAATATCAGGAATCACTCTCTAACCTCATTTCAGAAAATGGCAAATAAAGCATACCAGAAAGTTTACACACAGCTTGAGGCCATCACTAAGGCAACAGTGTCTCTGAAGGCCAAGGGAGTGTCCAACGATGAGCTTGCCATCGTGCACGGCAAGCTCGCACAGGTGGTGAAGACCAAAGGCGACATCGTGACCCTGCAGGTTTTCTCCGGCACTGAAGGCATCCCTACAAACGCAGAAGTCGCATTTATCGGGAATCCTCCTACCCTGAAGGTCAGCGAGCAGCTCTCCGGAAGATTCTTCAACGCCTATGGCGATCCGATCGATGGCGGTCCTGAAGTGGAAGGTGAGACCCGTCAGATCGGTGGTCCGTCCGTGAACCCGTACAAGCGTCGTCAGCCTTCAGAAATCATCCCTACAGGAATCGCTGGTATCGACCTCAACAATACCCTGGTTTCAGGTCAGAAGATTCCATTCTTTGCTGACCCTGACCAGCCATACAACCAAGTTATGGCAAATGTCGCGCTGCGTGCAGATGTGGACAAGATCATCCTCGGAGGCATGGGTCTCAGCAATGACGACTACCTGTTCTTCAAGCATGCATTCGAGGACGCTGGAGCTCTCGAGAAGATCGTTTCATTCGTGAACACCACCGAGGAACCTCCTGTAGAGCGTCTTCTTATTCCGGACATGGCACTGGCGGCAGCCGAGTATTTCGCTGTCGACAAGAATGAGAAGGTGCTTGTCCTGCTCACAGACATGACACTTTACGCTGATGCTCTCAGTATTGTGTCCAACCGTATGGACCAGATCCCTTCCAAGGATTCAATGCCAGGTTCCCTTTATTCAGACCTTGCAAAAATCTATGAGAAGGCCGTGCAGCTTCCTGCCGGTGGTTCCATCACCATCATCGCCGTCACCACACTCAACGACGGTGATATCACGCACGCCATTCCTGACAACACCGGATACATCACAGAAGGACAGCTTTTCCTTCGTGCTGATTCAGATTCAGGAAAGGTCATCATCGACCCGTTCAGGTCCCTCAGCCGACTCAAGCAGCTCGTCCAGGGCAAGAAGACTCGCGACGATCACAGTCAGGTCATGAATGCTTCTGTCCGTCTGTACGCTGACGCCCAGAACGCGAAGACCAAACTGGAAAACGGTTTCGACCTCTCAGACTATGACCTCCGCTGCCTTGCCTACGCGAAGGACTATGCTACAAAACTTCTGAGTATCGATGTCAATATCTCCATCGAGGAGACTCTCGATACTGCCTGGAAACTTTTCGCCAAGCATTTCAGCAAGGCCGAGACAGGTATCAAACAGGTTTTCATCGACAAATACTGGCCTGAAAGTTAATTATGAGCATCAAATTCCAATATAACAAGACTTCTCTGAACGGCCTGCAGAAGCAGCTGAAGGTCCGGCAGAACGCCCTCCCTACCTTGAAGAACAAGGAGTCGGCGCTCAGGATCAGCGTGCTTGTGGCCAAGATGGAGTCAGAAAGGCTTATTGCGGAACTGGAAACGACGATGCAGAAATATGACTATCTTGCCGCTCTTTGGAATGAATTCGAGTCAGACCTTGTCAGAATCACTGACATTGACCTGAGAACCATCAAAGTGGCCGGTGTGAAGACCCCGGAACTGATGAACATCAACTACGAACTCAAACCTTTCAACGCTTTCGTGAAACCGGCCTGGTACGCAGACGGTGTCACCATACTCAAGGAGCTCACAAGGCTCGGCATTGAGTCGGAGGTTGAAAAGGAGAAGAGCAGGATCCTTGACTACCAGAGGAAGAAGACCACCCAGAAAGTGAATCTTTACGAAAAGGTTCAGATTCCGGGATATCAGGAAGCCATAAGGAAGATCAAGAGATTCATGGAGGATGAGGAGAACCTCTCCAAAGCCTCATCGAAGATAGTCAAGGAACGCCACGCACTTGAAGAAGAGGAGGAGGAAATGCTATGATCACGAAAATGACAAAATACTCCTTCATTCTCATGAGCGGGATGAAGGACGGATTCCTGGAGCAGCTCCGGGACCTGGGCATTGTTGACATCTCCCGTTCCTCAAAGCCTGTGGACAAGGAGTCCCAGGATATCGCTGCGGAGATTGACGGTATCAAAGAAGATATCCGCATCATCAAAAGCGGTACTGACGCACACCTTGCCGAACTGCTTTCACAGAATGACGCACTGCTTAAAACACTTGACGAAATCACCCCGTGGGGAGATTATGACAAGTCAAAGGCTGAAGCGCTCAAGGAAGCAGGCATCCCTCTCCACTTCTATTGCATAAACAGCAAGAAGTTCGTGGAGACTTGGAAAGATGATTATCCTCTTGAAGTTATCTGCACAAGCGGAAAGAACACTCATTTCGTTATTGCGGGACCAGTGGACGGTTTCCCTGAAAAGGAGCAGCAGTCCCCGAAGTCGACTATCAATGAGCTCAAGGACCAGATAAAAGCCAAAGAGAAAGAGATAGAGAAATACAGGAAGCATCTTGAAGAAAGACTTTCAGAAATTCCAGATCACGAGGCCAGAATCAAGGAGCTTTCCGACAAGATGAACCTCTATCTCGCTGCTAAAGCCGGAGCCTCTGCCATCGAAGACACAGTCACCGTATTCCAGGGATTCGCGCCGTCTGAAAATGACGACAAACTGGCTGAAGCATTCAACTCAATGGACGTTGTCTGGATCAGCAGTCCTGCTGAAGCAGAGGACAATCCTCCTATCAAGCTGAAGAACAACTGGTTCTCCAGAAAGTTCGAAGTCCTTACCGATATGTACGGGCGTCCGGCTTACAACGAGTTTGACCCTACACCGTACATCTCCATCTTCTTCCTGCTCTTCTTTGCGATGTGCATGGGTGATCTTGGATACGGGCTTGTACTCATCATCGCCGGACTTCTTCTCAAGAAAGTCAAGAGTTTTGCCTCTCTGGCACCTCTTGTTGTCTTCCTTGGAATAGGCACGGTGGTGGTAGGATTCTTCTTCCATACATTCTTCTCCATTGACTTCTCGACATGGAACTGCATCCCTGACGGTCTGAAGAAGATAATGCTGCCTGCCAGCATAGCCGGCTTTGACGGCACCATGGTCTTCGCTCTGATCATCGGTGTCATCCATCTGCTTCTTGCCATGATAGTGAAGACAGTCTATGCCACGAAGAACAAAGGATTCCTCAATTCACTGAGCACTTGGGGATGGACAGTATTCTGGGTAGGACTGGTCGTCATAGGAGTGACCAGCCTCGCAGGAGTGCTGGACAAGAGTGTGACCAAATGGGCCATAATCATCCTCGGCATCATCTGCGCCATCGGTATCTTCCCTCTGAACAATCTTCACCGCAATCCTCTCATCAATGTAGGAAGCGGTCTCTGGGACACATACAATATGGCCACGGGAATACTTGGTGATGTTCTGAGCTACCTGCGTCTCTACGCACTGGGACTTGCAGGAGCGATGCTGGGCTTCGCATTCAACGACCTCGGAAAACTTGTGCTCGGTGACGGTGGTTTCGGATGGATCCCGTTCGTTCTGCTAGTGGTCATAGGCCACACGCTGAACCTGGCAATGGCCGCGCTGGGAGCGTTCGTACACCCTCTGCGACTCAACTTCCTTGAATTCTTCAAGAATTCCGACTATGTAGGAGCCGGAGTTAACTATAATCCATTAAAGAAATAAACTAATAAATAAAAACTTAACATTATGCTTAACACAATTCTCGGTTATTTAGGACTCGGTCTGGTGCTCGCACTCGCGGGTATCGGCAGCAGCTATGGTACTACCATCGCCGGCAATGCGGCAGAAGGAGCTCTCAAGAAAAAACCTGAAGGCTCAGCCAACTACATGGTGCTTTCCGCTCTCCCTGCCACTCAGGGTATCTACGGATTTGTCGCTTTCTTCATGCTCCTCAGCAAAATGAAATCAAGCCCGGAAATGAGCCTCGCCATCTTCGCAGTAGGTCTCTGTGTCGGACTGGTCTGCATGCTCTCCGCCATCCGTCAGGGACAGGTCTGCGCTAATGGTATCGTAGGCATTTCACAGGGCCACGATGTCTTCACGAACACCCTTATCTATGCCGCTCTTCCTGAGTTCTACGCCATCCTCGGACTCGTAGGAGCCCTCATGATTTAATAATCGGAAAAGGATAGAAGAACGGCCGGCAGTCATCTGTCGGCCGTTCTTTTTGAAACCCTCAATTCTTTCTATATTTGCAGAAATGGCGCACAATATGAAAGCATTGAAATGGGTAATCAGGATATTCCTTATCCTCGCCGCAATGGTCGGCATGAAGGTCGGCTGTGATTTCTTCCCTCTTTTGAAAGGGGCCTTTTCAGTTCAGAAACTGGATGAAGGCCTTTACTGCATGGAATTCCATGGTGACGACGGCTTCGACGGACTGCTTGAGCAAGGTGGAGGTCACTCTTCAGGGGAGATGGTCGCCTATATCAACGGATTCCTGTCCGGAGGACATTTCAAGGCTTCTGCCCAGGAACCTGTATCACAGGATTTCGGCTGTTCCGCATTGACCGTCATATCTCCTGAAGGTGGAGCTTTGATGGGCAGGAATTTCGATTTTGCTTCAGCGACAGGAATGATTGTACATAGTGTCCCGAAGAACGGGTACGAGTCAGTCAGCACATTCAACACCGAATTCCTCGGAATGGGTGAAGGATGGCTCCCGGAGGGATTCAAGAACCAGTATATCTCATTGGCGTGCCTTTTCTTCGCACTTGACGGCATCAATGAAAAAGGTCTCGCAGTCGCCGATCTGATGGCGGGAGATGATGATGAGACCCATCAGAATACCGGCAAGGCGGCTCTTACCACCACCGCCGCCGTAAAATACCTCTTGACCAAGGCAGCTACGGTGGAAGAAGCCCTGGAACTTCTCCAGAGCATAGACATGCATTCAGACATAGGCGCAGCTCATCATCTGGCCATCTCCGATGCATCCGGCAGAAGCGTTGTCGTGGAATATGTGGACAACCGCATGATCGTGGTGGAAAGCACGGCGGTCGCCAATCATTATCTCTGTGATGAAAAACTCAACGTCGGTCTCCTTGAGTGGGACCACAGGTACGAGCAGCTATGCATGAGATACGAGGAGACCGGAGGTGTCATGACTATGGACGGGCTCACCTCCGCGATTGAATCTGTCGCTCAGGAAGAGCATGAAGGAGAGTTTCTCGGCACAGCCTGGACCATGCTCATGGACCTTCATGACCCGTCAGTCACATATTATTCACGCCGGCATTTCGACAATCCTTTCCACTTCGACTTGAAGTGCAATAGCAAATAATTGTTTATGAAGAAAACTGGAGCACTTTTCCTTTCCCTTCTACTTGCAGCTGCTGTTTCCTGCAAGACCGGAAACACCATGCCAGGCTCTGACAAGCTGAATGACTTCTTTGATGCCATCAGCAACCAGTACATGGGATCCGTCGCTATCAGCAAGGGCGGGAAGACCATCTACACACACTCCAGCGGATATTCAGACATAGACGCAGGCGTGCTTGCCGGGCCGGGCTCCAAGTACATGATAGGTTCCATCTCCAAAACTTTCACCGCTGTGCTCGTTCTGAAAGCTGTCGAAGAGGGCAAAATCTCGCTTGACAGCAAGCTCTCCGCATATTTTCCGTCAGAGGGCATCCCTAACGCTGACAACATCAGTCTGGATGACCTTCTTTACCATCGCAGCGGTCTTCATGACATCTTCGAGGACGAGAATGGCTATTACAACTGGTACACGACTCCGCAGAGCCGTTCCGACCTTCTCGCCAGAATAGCTGCAGCGGATCCGGACTTCGCTCCCGGTGCTTCGCAGCAATACTGCAACGCAGGCTTCGTGCTGCTTACCTTCATACTTGAAGACGTCTATGGTAAGAGCTACGCACAGTTGCTGAAGAAAAAGATTGCCGGGCCTCTCGGCCTCGGCAATACATCATTGTCCGACGGTATTGACCCTTCAGAAGGTGAAAGCCGATCATATTCATATCGCGCCGGCTGGAACCTGGAAGCTGAAACTGATCCATCAATTCCTCAAGGCGCCGGGGCCGTCATGTCCACCGCACAGGACCTGCTGAAATTTGCAGATGGCCTGTTCCATGGTGATCTTGGCGACGATGTCCTCCAGCAGATGAAAAGCATCGACGGCTCTTTCGGAAGGGGGCTCTTCCCTGTCAATTTACTTGACAAGAACGGTATCGGCCATAACGGAGGCATCGATGGTTTCCAGTCCGCCATGTACCATTTCGATGATGGAGACTACACTGTCGTCCTTTGCTCAAACGGAAACAATCTGAACCAGGACGCTATTCTCTGGACTGTCCTGCAGGCCGTATATGGGCAGGATTACGAGATTCCATTCTTCCATTTCATCAACCTTCCGGCTGAAACCCTTGAAAGTTATGTGGGTGAATATCACAGCCCTGCTCTCGGAATGACACTGCACATCACCACAGACGGGAAGGTCCTTTCAGCCCAGGCTGAGGGTCAGAAACCATTCTGCCTTGAGGCTGACTCGGAAGATTGGTTCGAGTGCCCCAAGGCAGATATAGGAATATCTTTCGAAGAAGGAATTCTTTTCCTTCACCAGGCCGGCCAGACCTTTGAATTCTGGCGGGTCATCGAGTAGATGTCTTACTTATAGGACATGTGAGACTTGTTGTCAAGCACCATGGTTGCTTCGGTCTCTGCGTTGAACGGTTCCCATTCAGGAAGTTTCTTCGTGTTAGGATCGCCTGTCTTGATGAACTGGATCCACGCTGAGCTTACCGCATCAGCCATCTTGTAGGCCTTCTTGGTACCACCTGTCATTTCACGCTGGACAGCGACATTGTTGAACATGAACGGAAGTTCCATTCCATGACATGCTGCCAGCGCACCATCATTCACATCTGACTGCCATTCGAAATGATAGACATATGCCGGTGCACCACCCTGCGCGGCCTTGACGGTCGCCTGGGCGATGACATTCTGGCGGGTCCTTTCATCCACTGTGAACTCGACATTGTTCGTATAACAGAATTCATTGAGGTTCGAGCCTATGAGCATAGGCACATCGCGGCTGCACTCCGGTGCGACAGGGTCGAAAGGATGCTGGGTCAGATACTTGCCATCAACGACAGGAGAGAAGCGGCCGCCACGCTGGATGCGTGAAGCACGGTTGCCTGCCGCCACGAGTTCTTCATATGGGATAGTGGCAAGCTGGTCATATGTCTCCGGTGTGAGGCCGAGTTCCTTGACTATCTGCAGGCCGAGCTCCTTGGTCTGAGCCGGATCTGCCTGTCTGAGAGTGGAACCGCTCTGAACTATGGCACGGTGGAAGAGTCCCTGTGCTGATGGCATGGCCATGAGCGTGGAGACCTTTCCGCCGCCTCCGGACTGACCGCCTATGGTCACGCAACCAGGATCACCTCCGAAGTTCTCGATATTGTCATGCACCCATTCGAGAGCCTTGACAAGATCCTGCTGGCCGAGGTTGACGGACTCTGAATACTTGCCGCCAAGAGCGGTGAGATCAGCATATCCGAGGATATTGAGACGATGGTTGACAGTGACGACAACGATATCGCCCTTCTCGGCGAGAGACCTTCCGTCCTGGGCAGGAAGGAAGATGGCTGAGCCGTTGGCGTAGCCACCGCCATGAATCCATACAAACACAGGACGTTTCTTTCCATCAAGCGCCGGTGTCCATACATTCAGCACCTGGCAGTCCTCGCTGAGGAACTCGATCTTGAACTGGAAGCCGAAATCATAGTCTGTCGGGGTACCCCAGCGAACATTCTGGTCCTGCATAGCCTTGGGACCGTAGACCTGGCATTTCTGAACTCCGTCAAACTTGTCAGGATACTCCGGCGGCATGAAACGTTCAGCCTTCGCATAGCGTATGCCCTTGAAGGTGTAGATGCCGTCATCATTGTAGCCCTGGACCTTGCCGTAAATGGTCTTGGCTATCGTGTCCTTTCCGGTCGTAAGAGGGCCAGGGATTTTGTCATTGCAGCCGGTGCACAGGAATGCGGTGGCCACTGCGATGACAAGCGATAACTTGTTGAAATTTTTCATATTAGTTATTTTTTGTTCAAAAATTTCGTGATTTCCTCAGCTCCAAGGGTCAGCATCACGAACTGAGGTACATTTCGTGTGCAGCACTCGTTCTCACCCCAGTGGAACGGATAGTCATCCTTGTGTTCCATATAGTCAGGATTCATGAGAAGGAGCCCAGGAACGATACCACCCGGGATGACAGTGTAGTCACCACGGTTGTTGCCATAGGCCACCTTCTTGGTGTTCACGCCAACTGAAGTGATGAAGGAAACATTGGAATATGGATGACGGCCGAAGATGAAATGCATTCCATTAAGGACGAATTCAGGATCGATCATATCCGGGAAGTACTTCCAGACCAGATAGTTGTTGTATGCCCAGCCAAGAGCGATCTCGGTGCCGCCCCAGCCACGCCCTGATACAGGAACGCCGTAAGGGTTCTCCTCTGCAGCGGCCTTGACCCCCTTTACATAAGCAGGGACAGCCGCCTTGACAGCCTTCTGGAAGTCCTTGTCCATATATGGATAAAGCTCAAGAGCTGTGCTGAGGTTTGAACTGCGATAATTCATGAACTGGGAGTTAGCCGGTGTTTCGACCGGTTTCAACTGCTCAAGCACCTTAGGCAGGAAGAAATCCTTGTACTTCTGCTCACCGGTGGTTCTCCAGAGCTGGATGGCTGCAGATGTTCTACCGTCTCCACCCATTCCCCAGCGGCCACGCTGGTTCGCAGGATTGGCAGGATCCGCAGCCTCGAAATTATCGTCCCAGAGTTTGATGGCGTTCTTGAGAGCGCGCTCTGCGATTTCAGGATTCACATCCTTGAGGACACGGGCGGCCGCCGCGAGCGCAGCGATAGTGGACATCTGTCCAGCGGGGCTGTAATTGCTTGTGAAAGCATAGCGGTCATCACGCGTGCCGGAAGTCTGTCCGTAGGTGTCATAAGGTCTGAGAGACGGGTTGTATACAAGGCCGTCTGTCTGGGTGGCGCCGTCCCCGATATGAGCATACTGCCACATATTGCCCTGGACTATGCCCTGGGCTACGAAACCTATATTCTCCACCTGGGCGATAAGGTTGAGCACACCGTGCTCGCACTGCTGAAGGACATCAGGTATTCCGTCCGGACGGTGCATGTCGACGAACTGGGTCTTCTGGTCGATGTAAGTCTGGTCACGATCCTCCCCGAAGAGTTCCCACAGATATGCGAACTGCTGTGTGAGACCTATGACGGTTCCTGCCTGGATGTCGAAGTCACCGGCATCGTACCATGCGCCTACTGAAAGGTTAGGAATATGCTCGAGAGGAGCATACTTGGTGTTAGTGACAGGACCCTGGGTATAGCCGTCCTGCTGAGAATAGTTCAGAGGAGCCTGGAGAGCATCATCCATATTGGACCTGCCGTGCCAGATGCGATATCCTTCCTTGACCTCCATATGGTCCATCTGGACAGGAAGCCAGACATCCATTGTGGTATGCCACTTGTCACCATAGACATTGTCAGCCACCGGGAAGATGTTTGTTGTCTCCCCGTTGAACTCGATGCAGTACAGACCCGGAGTCTTTAATGCTGAGAAGTCAACAGTCGCGTAGTTATAGCGTTTGTTGTAGACTCCCCATTCCTTCACCTTGGGCTCCAGAGCCACAGAGCGGGTGCCATCAGGAGCGACACGGATGATCTTGGCGCTGGCCGGGACCTTGTCGTTCTTGTCGAGTTCCACTACTGCGACCTTCTTCTGGGCCGGGGTGTAGCCGACCTGTGAGAAGCCGATGTTCGGTTTTCTGACCCACTGAGGATCGTATGCCATCTCGATGTACCATTCGGCCACCTTTCCGGTCTTTCCAGCAGGCAGGAACGTACGGACGACGAATGTCCCGTTAGGAGACAGGTTGCGGCCATCGAAGAGATTGATTTCCGAGTCTGACTTGAAGGTCACACGGATGTCATCATCTTCAGGAGCGAGGACCAGGGTATGTCCAGTTGCGAACGGTGCTGCGACGATGAACTCGTCACGACCGCGGTCATTGAATGTGGAGAGACCATATATCTGTGTCACTTTCTCGCTGTTCGGATGCATGGATGTGGTTCCGGCGGGGTGGTGCGGAAGGATGTCAGGCTTGCCGTCCATCATGAAAGTCTTGCCGAAATAAGTAGCAGGGAAGAACTCGATATTCATTCCAGCCTTGCCGACAAGGTTTTCAGGGACAGGAGCATCCAGATACACTGCCATCGAAACACCCTTGTCCTTCCGGGTGACCTTGATGGTAGGTTTGAAACCATAGTCCGCATAGTTCAGGACCACATCAATGGAATTGTTCGCCTTGTCTACTTTCCTTGATTCAAGAACAGGATATATGTCCCACTGCTCAGGAGTATTCATCAGGCGGATGCCACCGCCGGTGGCAATCCTCGACCCTCTCTGGATGATCTCGATGGCAGCGGTCTTCTCGTCACAGAACATTCCGTTGTAGTCGTTGCTGTAAACGAGGAAATTGACGCCTCTGTCCTCGAAATATTCAAGGTCGTTGATTTGAAGGTTCTGTGCAGCCAGGCCGGATGTGGCGGACACCAGCAGAGCGGTGGCAAGAAATAGTCTCAGTTTCATTATTTGAAAAATCTTTGAAGTGTTGTGGCAAGATAGAATCTGGCGTTCATCCATGTATGGCCGCCCTCCGTGAAGATTTTTTCATAGTTTATGCCGTGCGCGTCATTGTATGCCTGATGGTCAAGCACGTTCTTGTGCAGGCCGTCAGATGTGCCAACTCCGAACCAGAAGAGCTTGAGACCGTCATTAAGAAGTGCTGGGTTCTGGGCATACTGAGGGAAACAGGTGTCAAGAGCCTCCGGAATCAGGTATGCACTGTATGACGCGAGCCATGCAAACTTGTCAAGGTTTGAAAGAGCTGTGAACAGAGACTGTCCGCCTCCGCGTGAGAAGCCTGCGATAGCCCTGTGGTCACGGTCGTTCAATGTTCTGAAATTGTCCTCGACGAACGGCATGATGCACTCGGTCATCTCGCTTGAGAATGTCTTGTACATATCGCATGAAGCCATGGTGTCAGGTGCCGGGGTGCCGTTCATCATGTAGCCGTATGGCATCACGACTATCATCGGCTCAGCCTTGCCCTGGGCGATGAGGTTGTCAAGAATGACATTGAGCTTGCCTACCTTGAACCAAGTTTCCTCAGTATCTGTCGTACCGCTGATAAGATAGAATACAGGGTAATCCTTGCCGTCAGTCTCATATCCGGCAGGGGTGTAGACCACAAGCGGACGGTACATGTCCAGAACGGATGACTTATAGTTGCAATAGACCATCTTTCCGTGAGGAACGTCATTCATCGTATAGAGAGCCTCGCTGTTCGGAACCTCAAGAAGGCTTGACTTGAAGTTCTCGTTAGGGAAGATGTCCGTGTTCAGAGGATCGGCTACACTGACTCCGTCAATAATGAAATTGTACGGATAGATGTCAGGGTTCTGAACAGGGAGAGTGATGCTCCAGATACCCTTGCTGTTCTTGACCATAGGCTGGTTGCCCTGTGTGAACTGGGAGGTGAAGAATACCTCCTTCGCTCTCGGGGCACTGACATTGAACGTCACATTCTGAGGCATGGCTCTGCGAGGACGGTTTGCATTCTCAGGCATCTGAGGCATTCTCGGGAAGTTTGGCATCGCATGTACGAGAGGAGACTCGACAGCATTGTCAGAATACCAGTTTCTACCTGAAGGAATATCAACGTTCATGAGCTCAAGCATGGTTCTGGCATAACGACGGCCGAGTTCGCGGTAGCCGGCAGCGCTGAAATGCAGACGGTCAAAGTTCTCACGGCATCCGCTGGATGAGATGACATGAGCCGTAGGAATGACTTCCGGGACCTTGTTGATGACAGGATTGTGAGCCGCACAGGTGCCGCCACGGTCGCTGTTCACAACTTCGCCAACCAGAAGAGGGCATTCCTTTGCTGTGAGCTTGAGGTCCTTGAGAAGGCTTTCATATATGAACTTCACCTTCTCTGGCCAGTCTTCCTCACCAGTGTTGGATTCACCCTGGTGGAGCAGGATTCCGGAGATGACGCCGTCCTTCTGAGCCTTTCTGGCAATGTCGACGACATAGTTGTAAGGATTGCCACCATAGATGTTCATGATGTTCTGCAGCCAGTCCGCACCGGTCTTTGCATATTCCTCTGCTTCATCCTTCATGAAAGCCTCGATCTTGCAGCCGGCTACAGAAATATTGATGACTCCTACCTTGTGTCCTTCAGGAAGGTACTCAGCCATGGTGCGGCCGAAGTAATCGGCGGGGGTCAGACCGGTATCCTGACGGCAGAGAGGTGGTACTGCAGGGTACCACTCCCCTTTCTTGCGGCCCATATCAGGAAAATCAACGGCAGCCATCATGACATAGTTAGGAGCGATTCCTTCCTTGTCCTGAGGTTCCGGCCTTGCATTTCCTTCCATGTTTGACTGGCCGATGCAGATGAAGATATGGAAATTCTTGTCACGGGCGCTGCCGCTGAGGACGCAGCAGACCATGAGCAAGGATAAAAGTAATTTTTTCATGTTATTTGTTGAATTTCTTGGTCAGAGTGATCACGCCTGCTGAGAGAGGAGCGATGTCAAGTGTGACGGAATTGCCGGAAACAGCAAGTTCCTTCTGCTGAAGCTTGAGCGCATTCTTGTTCTCCATTGTGTTGGCGGCTGTAAGCGAACCCGGGGCATAGTACTCGCA
>JAZRWN010000123.1:0-2645 GCA_045599725.1 Candidatus Cryptobacteroides sp.
GCCTCAGAACACAAAGGAAGGTATCGTGACCAACTATTCACTTTGGACAATGACCGGTAACAGACAGTGGACGAAGATCGCTGAAGGAGAGTTCTCAAATGTTGTGAACAACCCTATCTGGCAGAATGTCACGATAGACCCTGTTGAAACGAGGATGATAAGGTTCCAGGCTGAAAAGCTTGCCGCCGGGTCAAGAATGGGATTTGAGGACATAGATATCATTTACTAGAAAGTCATGGAGACATTTTCATATAAGGTAAGAGAATACGACAAGCCGACCAAAAGATATTGCAAGACACTCGAACTGAAGAACGACGAAGCTCTGATAGAGGAATACAAGAAGCTTCACAGCCAGGAAGAGCATCAGAAGCTTATCCGTGATGGCATAAGGTCAGTGGGCATACTCGAAATGGAGATCTACATCCATGAGAACAAACTTTTCATGATAATGGAAACCCCTCTGGATTTCGATTATGAGGGTTCCATGTCCAGACTCGCAGAACTCCCGGGACAGGCCGAATGGGAAAAGCTTGTGGACAAGTACCAGGCTTGCAAGCCGGGATCCACAAGCTCCGAAAAATGGCAGTTGATGGAAAGGATGTTCTTTTTATACGAAGATGCTTGACCAAAGGAACAATTAAAGTTAAAAAATGTAACAAAAAGGCAAGGGAATAAAGGCTGTTTTTACTAAATTTGAATATTTATCTACAACCTTCAAAAGAATGAAAAATAAGTCAGTCCTTATCGCTCTTGTCCTGGCTTCTTCGCTGGCTATATCAGCACAGAACAAGCCATACTTGCAGGATCTTCCGTACTATGTAGAAAACCTGAACATGTTCGGAGAGGGACAGGAGGAAGGCCGTGCCTTCCACCTGCCGGAAAACAGCATCTCTCTCAACGGAACATGGAAGTTCTTCTACTGCGAGTCACCGTACGATGTCCCTCAGGATTTTTTCAAGACGACATTCAACGACCGCAAATGGTCTGATATAGAAGTCCCTTCAAACTGGGAGATGCAGGGCTTCGGACAGGCTGCATTCCGCAACACGGCGGCCCTGTGGCCGACCAACCGTCCGGCATCCTCAATGCCTAACCGTCCGGGAGGCGCAATGCCGGCGAACATGACGAGACGCCCCCCACAGGAGCCGAATCCTTATGCCGTGACCCCGCCTGAGGTACGCATGGACCAGAATCCTACCGGAGCGTACAGGACTTCGTTCAACATTCCTTCATCATGGAAGGGCGAGCAGGTTTTCCTGCGTTTCGAGAAAGTGGCTTCCGCTTCATTCGTCTGGGTCAACGGACAGCAGGTAGGCTACAACGAAGGCGCCCAGGAGCCATCCGAATACAATATCACCAAATACATCAAGCCGGGAAAGAACCAGCTCTCCGTACTTGTCCTGAAATTCTCTGACGGTGTATACCTCGAGATGCAGGACTACTGGAGACTCGCCGGTATCTTCGATGACGTCAACATCTACTCCACCCACAACACCCCCATCCTGGTCTATCACGTTATCACAGACTTCGACAGCTCGTTCAAAGACTCTGATGTAAGCCTGGCCGTGGATGTTAAGACTTATGTCCAGGCTGCCGAAGGGCTCAATCTGACAGCCGAGATTTCACGCGGAGGCACAGTCGTGGCAAAGATGGAGAAAAAGGGAGTTTCAGTGGCCGCAGGTGGCAAGAACACCATCAACTTCAGGGCCAGGGTGGCTTCCCCTCTCAAATGGTCCGCCGAGACCCCGGACCTCTACGACCTCAAGATGACCCTCACCGACGCTGAGGGCAAGGTCGTTGACACGATGACCAAGAGGATGGGCTTCAAGAAGACCGAGATCAAGGACGGGGTGTTCTATCTCAACGGCAAGCCGATAAAGGTCAACGCCGAATGCTCGCACATGCAGCACCCTGAACTCGGACATGCTGTGGACGAGGCCACTGTCAGAAAAGACCTTGAAATCCTCAAGCAGTTCAATTTCAATGCAGTAAGAACTTCACACTACCCTCCGGTAAACGAATATCTCGACCTGGCCGACGAATATGGTCTGTACATAATCGACGAGACCGGTGACGAGGCTCATGCCACGGAATGGGTTTCCAATATGCCTGAATGGATCCCTATGTATCAGGAGAGAGTGAGGCAGATGGTTCTGCGCGACCGCAACCACGCCTGTGTGCTCTTCTGGAGCGCCGGAAATGAGTCCGGCGAGGGTCCGGACATCACCGAGGTTGTCAAGGAAGGACGCAAATATGACCCTACACGCTACTGGATGTACGGTGGAAACGCCGCAAAACATGCAGCGGAGGACATCGTCGGACCGCGCTATCCTATTCCTATCGAGCACGAGATCTCCTATGGAATGGATGAAACGGACAAGAGGCCTTCATTCATGGATGAGTATCTCTCCGTAGCAGGAAACGGAGGCGGATTCTTCGACGAGTTCTGGAGAGAGATTGACGAGCATCCTTCACTCATGGGAGGTGCAGTATGGGATTTCGTAAGCCCGGGTCTGCTCGAGCCTGTAAGAACACTTACCGACAAGAGTCCATACGCAACAAAAGCGAACATCATGGGAAAAGCCAAGCTTGTCAAAGGACAGACAGGCAAGGCCATAGACCTTAACAAATATGACCAGTGGGTG
>JAZRWN010000124.1:0-2131 GCA_045599725.1 Candidatus Cryptobacteroides sp.
CCTAAGACCGCTTGGCCTCCGACTTCGATTTATTACGACAGCAGTGACGAACTCATCAACTATACCGTGAAGGAGATCCCTGAAGATATGGCTGACGAGGTCGAGACTTGGAGAGACAAACTTGTCGAGGCTGCCGCTGAAGTTGACGAGTCATTGATGGAGAAATACTTCGATGATCCGGATTCAGTGACGGACGAAGAGATAATCCAGGCTATCAGAAAGGGTACGATCTCCATGCAGATCGTTCCTGCATGCTGCGGATCCTCCTTCAAGAACAAGGGTGTCCAGTTCCTTCTCGACTGTGTGATGCGCTATCTTCCTTCTCCTCTCGACGTAGAGGCCGTCAAGGGTACCAACCCTCGCAACGATGAGAAGATCGTACGTCATCCTTCTCCGGAAGATCCTTTCTGCGCTCTGGTCTTCAAGATTGCCACAGACCCGTTCGTCGGACGTCTTGCATTCCTCAGAGTGTATTCAGGACATCTGGATTCGGGCGCGACTGTCTATAATGTCCGTTCGGCGAAACGCGAGAGAATATCCCGTCTGTATCAGATGCACTCCAACCATCAGAACCCTATAGAGTTCGTGGAAGCCGGAGACATCTGCGCCGCAGTCGGTTTCAAGGACCTCAGGACGGGTGACACCGTCTGCTCAGAGGCCCATCCTATCACTCTCGAGTCAATGGAGTTCCCGGACCCTGTCATCGGTATTGCTGTTGAGCCTAAGACTCAGCAGGACCTTGACAAACTCGGCATCGCTCTTGGAAAACTTTCCGAGGAGGATCCGACTTTCACTGTCAAGACAGATATGGAGACAGGCCAGACCATCATCAGCGGTATGGGAGAGCTTCATCTGGATATCATCGTGGATCGTCTCCGCCGTGAATTCGGTGTGGAGATCAACCAGGGTGCACCTCAGGTGAACTACAAGGAGGCTGTCACAGCCACCACCCAGCATCGTGAGGTCTTCAAGAAGCAGACCGGTGGCCGTGGCAAGTTCGCTGATATTCTTGTAGAGATCGGACCGGCGGATGAAGGTGTTTCAGGCCTTCAGTTCGTGGATCAGGTCAAGGGAGGAAACGTGCCTAAGGAATATATCCCTTGTGTACAGAAAGGTTTCGAGTCAGCCATGACAAATGGTTGCCTGGCAGGATACCAGGTCCAGTCGCTCAAGGTCACTCTTCTGGACGGTTCGTTCCATCCGGTAGATTCTGACCAGCTGTCCTTCGAGCTTGCCGCACGTATGGCTTTCCGCCACGTGTACTCCAAGTGCAAGCCGGTTCTCCTTGAACCTATCATGCATATCGAGGTGGTGACACCTGAAGAGTATATGGGTGATATCGTCGGTGACCTTAACCGGCGCAGGGGACAGATCATCGCCATGGATTCCACATCCAGCGGCGCCAGAGTGATAAAGGGCCACGTCCCGCTTTCAGAGCAGTTCGGCTATGTTACGGTCCTCAGAACTCTGTCTTCCGGACGAGCCAACAGCACATTGAGATTTGATCACTATTCAGAGGTCCCGGGCTATATGGCCAAGGAGATTGTCGAGAAGAGTGGCTACAATTCATTGATGCATATGGAGGGCTTTTAGCCGATAAATCAGAATTAACAAGTAAAATAAAACAGATATGAGTCAGAAAATCAGAATTAAACTCAAATCTTTCGACCACATGCTCGTTGACAAATCAGCTGCGAAGATTGTTGAAACAGTGAAGGCTACCGGCGCAAAGGTAAACGGTCCTATTCCGCTTCCTACCAACAAGAAGATCTTCACAGTCACCCGCTCCACCTTCGTTAACAAGAAGGCTCGTGAGCAGTTCGAGCTCGATTCATACCGCAGACTTCTCGACATTGAGGACTCCAACGCCAAGACCGTTGATGCTCTCATGAAGCTCGAGTTGCCTTCAGGTGTTGAGGTTGAGATCAAAGTCTGAGAGAATTGAAAGTTTTCCTTTCGGCCGCTAGGCGGTCAGTAGGAATTTTATTATATTTGCAGAGCCGGAAGTAACCGGCTTTGCAGATTCCGGTCCCATAGCTCAGTTGGTTAGAGCACCTGACTCATAATCAGGGAGTCGCAGGATCATGCCCTGCTGGGACCACTTAAAACCCTCATAGAAGCGATACTATGA
>JAZRWN010000125.1:0-3990 GCA_045599725.1 Candidatus Cryptobacteroides sp.
ATGACCGGGGTGCTCATGAAATCACATCCAAGCTTGAAGAGTCCGTCTCCGGCTGAGAAGAGCTTGTCATCTGCAGCCACGACACCGTACTTGCCTGTGAAGCTGTCGATCACTGAGAAGAAGTTGATGGTGGCATGGAGGTGAAGGTA
This sequence comes from Candidatus Cryptobacteroides sp., assembly GCA_045599725.1. GTDB lineage: Bacteria > Bacteroidota > Bacteroidia > Bacteroidales > UBA932 > Cryptobacteroides. The sequence continues at coordinate 150 of JAZRWN010000125.1, forward strand.
AATGATGAGGAAAGCGCCGCTGACGCTCTGGATGAATTTCTTTCCGATGGATGAGTTGAATATGAACATTTCTATTATGATTTAATCGAATCTGGTTCTATGCGTCTGCAAATATAGGCTCTTTCTTGCAAGATTCATAATTTTCCGGTAATTTTGTTTCCCTTATCAAACACACACGCAATGTATAGAAGAGTATTGCTGAAACTCAGCGGCGAAAGCCTCGGAGGCCCGGAAGGAAAGGGCATAGATGAAAAGAGCCTGAACACTTATGCAGTGGAGATCGCGGCTGCGGCCAAGGCAGGTCTGCAGATATGCATCGTCAACGGCGGCGGCAACATTTTCCGCGGCCTGCAGGGTGTCGGAAAAGGTTTCGACAGGGTTAACGGTGACAAGATGGGCATGCTCGCCACGGTCATCAACTCTCTCGGACTGGCCATGGCCATCCGTTCGCAGGGCGTCAAGGCGGAAGTCTTCACCGCCACTCCGATGGAGCCGATAGCACGCTACTATGTACGCGAGAAGGCGGTCGAGTTCCTTGAGGAAGGCGGAGTCGCTTTCATTGCCGGTGGAACCGGCAACCCATTCTTCACCACCGATTCCGGCGCAGCTCTCCGAGCTCTCGAAATCGGCGCTGACGCTGTCCTGAAGGGCACCCGCGTGGACGGAGTCTACACCGCCGACCCTGAGAAGGACCCGACAGCCACGAAGTATGACGAACTCACTTTCAGCAAGGCCCTCGCAGACCATCTGAAGGTCATGGACGCCACTGCATTCGCCCTTTGCGAGCAGGGCAACATGCCGATAATCGTCTTCGACATGAACCAGCCGGGCAACCTCACGAAACTCATCAAGGGAGAGAAAATCGGCACACTTGTACATGTATAATATGAACCAATAAACAATACGACCATGCTTACAGACAGAGCAAAAGAAATCCTCAACCTCGCCGAAGGAAAGATGCAGGACGCAGTGGACTTCCTCGAGGAGGACCTCAAGTCCTACCGTCTCGGCAAGGCATCCCCTGCCATCTTCAACAATGTCGTCGTGGACTATTACGGGACACCGACACCTCTTTTCCAGGTGGCTTCCATCATCACCCCTGACGCCAAGACCATAGCCATCCAGCCTTGGGAAAGGAACATGATTCCAAAGATCGAGAAGGCTATCCTCGACGCCAACGTGGGTCTCACACCTGCCAACAACGGAGAGATCATCCGCTGCGTGGTGCCGGCTCTCACAGAAGAGAGAAGAAAGGAACTTATCAAGAAGGCCAAGGCAGCCGGTGAAAGCTCCAAGGTCGTGGTCAGGAACGCCAGACGCGATGCAGTCGACCTCCTGAAGAAGGCCCAGAAGAACGAAGGCATGTCCGAAGACACCGAGAAAGAGGCGGAAGAGGAAGTGCAGAAAGTGACCGACAAGCAGATAAAGAAGATCGACGAGATCGTGTCTGCCAAGGAAAAGGACATCTTGACCGTATAAATGCGGCCGCAAACTATATAAAATGAACAGAAAAGTACTCTTAATGATCCTCGACGGTTGGGGCGAGGGAAGAAAAGACCATTCAAATGCCATTTACACCCAGGGCCAGCCGTTCATCGACTCCCTCAGGGCAAAATATCCTTTCGGACACCTTCAGGCCTGCGGCGAATACGTGGGACTTCCTGACGGGCAGATGGGAAACTCGGAGGTCGGACATATGAATCTCGGCGCAGGCCGCGTCGTCTATCAGGACCTCGTGAAGATCAACATCGCATGCAGGAACCACGCTCTCATGGAGAACGCCGAGATCAAGGCCGCTTACGAATATGTAAAGCAGTCCGGCAAGAAACTCCATTTCATGGGCCTGTGTTCTCATGGTGGAGTCCACTCATCACTCAATCACCTCTATGAGTTCCTCGCCGAGGCTCAGAGACAGGGCATCGACAAAGCCTATGTCCACTGCTTCATGGACGGACGCGACACCGACCCGCGCAGCGGCTACGGTTTTGTGAAGGAACTTGAGGAGAAGATGGCCGAGACCACCGGCAAGGTGGCCACCGTCTGCGGACGTTTCTACGCCATGGACCGTGACAAGAGATGGAACCGCGTCAAGGAGGCATATGACATGCTCGTTGACGGCAAGGGTGCAGAGTTCACCTCAGCTCTCGAAGGCATCCAGGCTTCATACGACGCTGATGTCACAGACGAGTTCATCAAGCCAATCGTCATCACAGAGAACGGCGCTCCAGTCGCAAAGATAGAGGAAGGTGACGCCATCATTTTCTACAACTTCCGCAATGACCGTGCCCGCGAGCTCACCAACGTGCTCACACAGAACGACATGCCGGAGGAAGGAATGCACACCATCCCTCTCTACTACTGCTGTCTGACTCCTTACGACGCATCATTCACCGGACTTCATATCCTCTTTGACAAAGAGACCGTCCGCGATACGCTCGGAGAGACCCTCGCGAAAGCCGGCAAGCGCCAGCTCCGCATCGCCGAGACAGAGAAATACGCCCATGTGACATTCTTCTTCAACGGCGGCCGCGAGACTCCGTTCGAGAACGAAGACCGCATCCTGGTCAACTCACCTAAGGTGGCGACATATGACCTCCAGCCTGAAATGAGCGCCCCTGAAGTAGCAGAGAAGCTCGTCGAGGCCATCAACAGCGAGAAGGAGGATGCCATCATCCTGAACTTCGCCAACGGCGACATGGTGGGCCACACCGGTATTTATGATGCCATCTGCAAGGCTGTCAAGACCATTGACGGTCTCGTGGAGAAAGTGGACACCGCAGCCATCGCCCACGACTATGTGGTCCTTCTGACCGCCGACCACGGCAATGCCGACTACGCAGTCAATGACGACGGCACACCGAACACCGCACACTCACTCAACGAAGTGCAGTTCATCGTCATCAACGCTGGTGACGAGGTCAAGGCAGTAAAGGACGGAGCCCTCTGCAATGTCGCTCCTACCATCCTCAAGCTCATGGGCATCCCTCAGCCTGAGGCCATGACCGCCGAGCCGCTCATCTAGCCCGCATCGCTTCGCGACCATCAATAAATAAAGAGAGACGACCTTGCTTGTCGTCTCTCTTTATTTATTGATGCTTATTATTACTTCACGATAGGGCGTCCCATGGCGGAAGCGTCCATCTTGTCGCTTTCATCGAGGTTGAACACCATGAACTCCGGTTTCTCCTGAGTATAGGCGTTCCAGCCGTTTCCAGGATTGCCGTTCTTGGCGAAGTCCGTCCAGCATGAAACGATATGCTCCGCAAGATCCCAGTCCGCTTCGGTGAACGGACGGTCGCTGTGTTCAAGGGACTTGAACATGAACCAGAGTTCCGATGAGTGGAACGCTCCCTTCATATCATGGGAACCTGCCTCATCGTCAGGAAGTTCGTGCGCGAACTGATATGCGAAAACCGGGGTTCCGGCATCATTGCGCAGAGCGCAGAAATTGTCCACTGCTTCAGGGCTTCTGCCCATGTCGTCCTTGGTGAAGCCTATCATGTAAGGGATGTTCTTGATGCGTCCGGCACATGCCGCCGCATCGAAACTCTCCACTGACACATAGCCGTCGACGACCGGTGAGGTCGCCAGCCTGATGCGGTCACCGGTCTCTTCCGCATAACGTGCAGAAAGTCCGAACACTTCTTCGGTGGATGCTGCGCGCATCTTCTCGAGAGTGTCGTAGCCGGCCCAGTCGAACACTTTCTTGTAGTTGTCACCGCTGCTGAGCATCTGAACCGGTGCTGCCGGAGCAGTGGGCGACACTTCAGGGACAATGTTCACACCGCCGCCGCTCTGGATGATGGCCTTGCTGATGAGACCTTCCGTGAGTGGAGAGCTC
>JAZRWN010000126.1:0-12388 GCA_045599725.1 Candidatus Cryptobacteroides sp.
GCTCCCCGCAGCCCGAACGGGAGATAACTGTGTCCCATACAACCATCCCGTGTGCGATTCGCCGCCTTTTCGCCCCCCAGATCACTCTCCGCGTCGTTCCGTGTGCGCTGGGAGCCGTTTTCGCCCCCGGATTCACTCTCCGCGTTGTTCCGTGTGCGCTGGGAGCCGTTTTCGCTCCCGGATTCACTCTCCGCGTCGTTCCGTGTGCGCTGGGAGCCGTTTTTGCCCCCGGATTCACTCTCCGCGCCGTTCCGTGTGCGCTGAGAGCCGTTTCTGCCCCCGGATTCACTCTCCGCGTCGTTCCGTGTGCGTTCCGCAGTCTTTTTGCCCCCAGCATGGCTCTGCTGCGTCATTCCGGTACTTTGATCCGGAATCTGAGATCCTGAGTCAAGCTCAGGATGACATTTCCATTTGCCAGTTAGGGAGAGAATGTACCATACAGTGTTATTTATGTCACTAACTCACGCCGAAAGTGGCCTATTTCTTCGAAAATGGTCTGAGTTAGTGAGAAATACTTGTTTCCACGGGCGTTTTCATCCCTAACTCAAAGCGACTAGATGTTCAACCGAAACGTCTATGCTTAAACACATCTTCTTTCACCGCTGTTCGATGTCATTCTAGCCCGTCGCAGCATAAGTCGCAATTTGCTGTCACACATCGGAGGCCGTACAAGCCCTCCTGTGGGGGAGGCCCTGTGACATCAGGGCAAAATTGGCTGGCTGTTACAGATATCCGGCCACTGAATGTACTCCATTAGGTATTCGCAGTGACAGCAAATTGCGAGATAAAGATAAGTAGAGGTTCTGCCAAAGTGATGTGCAGGATGGTCCGGTGAATGGCCCTGCATCATGGCAAACTGCACATCGGTTAGGCGGAAATGTGATAAGAGTTATGTGTTGATGATAGTAGTTTGTCCATACTGCCGCTCAAACACATAGTTATGCATATGATTCATAGTATCCTCTAACACAAAAGTCAGGTGCAACCGTGGCGTGCTCGGAGCGAAGCGACCGGGGGAGTCTGAGGGGTTCCCCCCTCAGTGGCAACTGCTCCACGAAAAAAGTCAGGTGGTTTCACCTGACTTTTTTTGTGGAGCATAGGAGAATCGAACTCCTGACCTTTTGAATGCCATTCAAACGCTCTACCATCTGAGCTAATACCCCGTTTTGTGACTGCAAATATAACAATAATTATTTATTCTGCAATATCAGCAGTCTCAAGATTTCCTGTCGATCACCTCGGCGATATCTTCCACCGGTCTGTCGGCATAGCGGCCGAAAGTGGCCTTGCAGAGAGGGCAGGCCGTCACTATGGAATCCGGATCTGCCACTACCAGGTTCTGGAGGGAATTCTTCGTGATATCCTCACGCTTGTCAAAGCCTAGAGTAAGGCTTCCGATGCTGCCGCCGCAGCATATGCTCATTTCCTTGTTTTGCTCAGCCTCAAGCAGTTCGCCTGCGCACTTGAGCACTTCGCGAGGCTGCTCATATATGCCGCTGCCACGTCCCAGCTCGCAAGGGTCATGGAATACATATTTTGTATCGTCTTTGCTGACGTTGAGCCTGCCTTCCAGGATCAAGGTCTGGAGATATTCAGTGTGATGCATCACTTTGATGCCTTCCAGCTTGTAATGCTCATTGAATATCTTGTAGCAGATAGGACAGGAGAGGAGAAGTATCTCGGCGCCGCTGTCCTTTATTATCTCACGGTTCTTCTTTATCAGCTGCTTCGCCTGTTCGAAACGCCCTGCAGTCAGCATAGGACGACCACAGCAGAGTCCGCCATCCTTGTCCATGAAGACATAGTTGACGCCGGCTTTTTTCAGCAGAGACTCAACCGACCTGCTTATGGCAGGGGTGAGGGCAGTCATGCAACCGGCGAAATAGATGACCTTGTGGTCACCAATGTCTTCTGCACATCTTTCTTTTGCATCGCTGACATTGATGGAACTGTAGTCCTGGGAGAAACCATATTTGCGGATGGATCTCTGCGCTATTCGCATCTGAGGACCGTCCACCTGGACCTGACATACAGCCGAACATTTTCCGCAGAGCATGCATTTGTCGCTGATTTCCTCAATTCTCTTCTCGTTCCCGCGCCTTATCTGTCTGTTCAGGTAAACGGTGGTGTCCTTGATGTTCGCTTTCTTGACGCTCATAGGACAGGCATCGATACATACGCCGCATCCCGGGCAACTGTATACCTGGGCCTTGGCATAGCCTTTTCTGGCATGCTTGATGGTCAGCCCGGCATTCCTCATAGGGATGAGCAGCATTTCTGTCGGAATATGCATGTAGCGGGTGAACGGCAGCACACACATGAAGATGCAGAGGCAGATGGAGTAGGCCCACCAGGTAGGGAGCATGTTCATATGATCGCCGAAGAATGACTGGAACATCAGATTCAGCGGAATCGTGAGGAATGAGCCGCCGCTGATGTGAGCGGTGAAGCCTTCGGCAATGAGCCTGAGCGGGAAGATGCACCAGAGTGAGTACAGACCCACGCGGTCGAGCGCGCTTGGTTTTGTGGTGCGGCGCATTCCGAATAACCTCGAACGAACTCTCTTAATGATGGCGAGCACAATGCCGCTGAGAATCACCAGAAGGAAGAAATCCATAAGGAAGAACAGGATGGCTCCGCCGATGGAGCTCTCGTTCTCCGCTACGAAGAAGTTGAAGAAGATAGGGTAGTAGAACAGCCTGATGCGGTGAGGCATGTAGATGAAGCACTCCACATGTCCCAGAACAATAATCATGAACCATCCGAAAGCTATGCTGGAATGCATGTATCCAAGCACCTTGTTTCGCTTCCAGAGCTTGACATGTATAAGACAGTTCAGGAATATGTCCTTGATGTTCTTGTAAATGGTCTTTGGCGTGATGAGAGAGATAAGGAACTTCTTCCTGTCTTCGCCATCAAGTTGAAGGAACAGTCTGAGCGCGCCGAAGGCGCAATACCCTAGCACGAAGATCATTCCGAACAGGAACGGGATGACGAAAGGATTGAATCCGGATGCGAACCTGTCTATCATTTCACGCCCTCCTCACTGTTGTAGATTCTGCAGAGAGACAGAATCAGGTGCCGTGTGTTAATGCCTCGAGGACATACCATAGAGCATTTGCCGCAGAGCATGCAGTTGCCCAGCATCCCTTCCATTTCCTTGAACTTGCCCCTTTGGAGGTCGAGAATCACTTTCCTGACGCTCATACCGCTGTACGGACCAGCCGTGCAGGTGGCCGTGCAGCTGCCGCAGGCCATGCATTTCTTGATGTCAGGCTCGATTTCACAAAGACGCTCATAGACGGTAAGGTCAACTTTGTCCAGGTTGACCGTAGAACTCGGAGCTATGTTGAAGCCGAAATCCATTACTCGAGATTGATAAGATAATTATGAATGGCAAGTGCCGCGGCGCGTGCTTCCGCCACTGTTTCAGGGACAGTCTTCGCTCCGGTGGATGCTCCTGCGAGGAAGATGCCCTTGCTGTCGGACTCAATGATGCTCAGAACATTGTCCTTGCTCTTTAGGAATCCGTCCGAATCTGTCTGAAGAGGTATCATGGATGCCAGATGCCCGACCTTGGCATTGCAGACTATCCCGGACATGAGAACAAGCAGGTTAAGTGTGACTTTGACTGGTTTTCCTGACAAAGTGTCCTCGGCCTTGACGACAACATTGCCATTGATGTCCTCGGAAACTTCAGACACTCTGCCTCTTATGAAATGGACGCCGCTGTCACGCTGTGCCTTGATGTAGAAGTCCTCGTATTTCTTGCCGAAAAGGCGCAGGTCCATGTAGAAGCAGTAGATCTCCGCCTCGGGGAATTTCTCTTTCATCTCGATGGCCTGCTTGATGGCGGTGATGCAGCATACTTTCGAGCACTGAGGGTTTCCGGCCTTGACATCGCGTGACCCCACGCAGTGCACAAAGCCTATCTTCTTGATGATCTTGTCATTGATACGCTTGTCCTGACCGGTGTTGAACCAGTTCTCGAGGTCTTTGTTGGTCATGACCTGGTCATATATGCCGTAGCCGTACTCCTCTTTCTTCGAGGCGTCGAAAAGGTCAAATCCCGTAGCCATGAGTATGGCGCGGCATATGACGTTGACACCGTTGGAAAGCATGACATTGTAGCCTGTCTTGAGGTGGTTTATGAATGAAACTTCCGCCTCAAGGAAGATGTTCGCCTCCTTTATCTGTTCGGAAAGGCTGTGAATCACATCCTGGGCAGGAGTCATGTCCGGGAAAAGTTTGTGCCAGTCAGCGACATGGCCGCCAAGGTGGTCTGATTTCTCCACTATGATAGGCTTGTAGCCGAGCTGGAGCAGCTGTCTGGCGGCTTCCATACCGGCTATGCCTCCGCCGATTATCACTATGTTGTCTTTCATGGTATCAGCAGCATTTGAGGACTGAAGGCAGTCCTGGTTTCATGATCTCTTTCTTGTCAAGTCCGAGGTACTTGGACTTAGGGTCGTACTCGATGCCGATCTTCTCCAGAAGCGGTTCCACAGCCACCTGGTGGAGCTGAAGCCCGAGGTCCCACGGATCATATCCAAGTACAAGTCCCGCAACTTCCTCATAGGTGAATACAGGGATTCCATAGCCGTTCTGACCATATGTCCTGCCTTCCATCTCGGAGATCACATACTGCCATCTGTCGAGGAAGTAAGGGCATCCTGGACAGTTGGTTATGATCATGTCAGGCTTGTACGGTTCCATGGACTCGAATTTCTTGTGGGTGTTGGAGAGGCTGTAGCTCCTGTTGGCCTTGACATGGTACTGTCTGAAGCCATAGCCGCAGCAGTGACGGCGCTCCGGGTAGTCAATGACCTTGCCGCCCCAGGAGTCTATCATTCCGCTCAGGACGCAAGGATACTCGGCACCTCCGACCCCCTTGTGAGGGAACATCTTCGCATAATGGCAGCCGATGTGCTCTACGACGCGCAGAGGTTCGCCTGTCTCTTTGTCCACCAGATGGAATCTGGCCTTGGAGGCTATCTCGTTGCGGTATTTGTATATCAGGTCGCTGGCGTGGGCGAGATATTTCGGTTTGTTGAACTCGCGCTTGCAAGACTTCCAGAGCATCTCGCGAATCTTCGCCTCCAGTTCCGGGAACTCCCTCCAGGTTTCGAGAATCTCAGCGTAGTTGCCGAATGAAGTGATGCATGAACAGACATAGTTCTCGTATCCGGCCTCGGTCATGAGAGCGAACTGTCTGGCGACTATCGTCATGACGGTCTCCTGTGGGATGGTGTCGCAGTGGTAGGCGATACCGCCGCAGGTGGTGTGATGCGGAGTCTCGTAGATGTCCTTGCCGAGTACATTCTTAGTGATTTCAGTGAACATCTTTTCCGATGCCGGAAAGAAATTCTGCCTTATGCAGCTTCTGACATAGTACCAGTGGTCGTCAGGAATCTCTTTCTGATAGTCCGACCATATTTTCTGTTTTCCCTGATATATCATGTCGCGTCAGTCGTTGTTGAAATGTTTGTCGGAGCAGTACTCAAATGTGTATTTCTCGTACTCTTCCGGAGTCATGCCCATCTCTTCCGCCTTTTGTTCCGAGTACTTGTTCACGGTTTCTATCCTCTCGGTTCCTCCAGTGATGTCAAAAATGGCTTTAAGTTCGTCAAGTGACTCCTGAGGTATCTTTCTCAGGATGCCTTCATCACCCAGATAGTTCGCACCTTGACGGGCAAGGCTGTCCTCCAGATGTTCCATATGCCATTTCCAGACCGGGCCGGACTCGATATGGTCCTCCCATTTGAAAGTCTTGGGGTGAATGCAGTACCCATAATTCAAGATATTGCCAGTCATGATCTTTGTGAGGGGATAGACCTGACGGCCTTTTTCAGAATATACGAACCAGCCTTTCTTGATGGAAAGGTTTCTGAGAGCCATGATCACGAGCCCCGGGCCGTTCTGGCGCGGGCATCTGGTCACACATGACATGCATTCACCGCAGTACCAGATGGTGTCGCTCTTGAGCAGAGCTTCGATTTCGGCGTCGTCTTTCCTCTGGACGGTGTCGACTATCTTGCGCGGGTCGTATTTGTAGAACTCCGCGGCGGGGCATATTGCGGTACAGGTACCGCAATTGATGCAGGTCTTGAGGCCTTCCTTGATACGGTAGTCCTCGCAAAGCTCGTCATACAGTTTACCCATGGACGATGCTGCTTATTTCAGAAGATTGCCGAGAATCGATCTTGTGAGGGTTCTTGTGGCAGTGGCGGTCGCTGACTTGATGGCCTTGTTGGCTACAGTCTTGGCGTCAGTCTTTGTCTTGCTCTTCTTGCCTGTGGCGGCATTGGCCACAGAAGTACCCACGCTGTTGGTTACGCTGGTGATGGCTGCGCCGATGGCAGCTCCGAGGATGGTCTTGCCAACTGATTTCTTTTTCTTGGTGCTCTTGGCGGCCTTCTCGGCTTCCTTGGCGGCTTTTTCCTCAGCCTTGGCTGCTTCAGCTGCGGCCTTGGCCTCTTCTGCCTCCTTGACGGCAACCTCGCTTTCAGCGAGAAGGACTTCGAATGCGCTCTCGCGGTCGATCATGTTGTCATAACGTCCGAACAGGCGTGACTGGTTGATGGCCAGCTTTCTCTGGTCTTCGGTGATGGCGCCGATCTGGCTGAGAGGGAAGAGTATCCTTGCACGCTCCACGACTGCCGGGGCACCCTTCTCGTCGAGGAATGAAACAAGAGCCTCGCCGGTCTCGAGGGCCATGATGGCCTCCTCTGTGTTGAATTCAGGATTCGTGCGGAAGGTCTCGGCTGCTGCCCGGACAACTTTCTGCTCCTTCGGACTGAATGCCCTGAGAGCGTGCTGGACACGGTTTCCGAGCTGGTTGGCGATGCTGTCAGGAACGTCGGTCGGGTTCTGAGTGACGAAATAGACGCCGACTCCCTTGCTTCGGATAAGACGTACGACCTGCTCGATCTTGTCAACGAGCGCCTTGGAAGTGCCGTCGAACAGCGTGTGAGCCTCGTCGAAGAAGAACACGAGTCTCGGGAGATCCATGTCACCTACCTCAGGGAGCTGTGCGTAAAGGTCACTGAGCAGCCAAAGGAGGAAGGTGGAGTAGAGCTTCGGGTTGAGGAAAAGCTTGTCTGCGGCGAGAACGCTCATGACGCCCTTTCCCTGCTCGCACTGGATGAGGTCATAGATATCGAACGAAGGCTCACCGAAGAATTTCTCCGCGCCCTGGTTCTCGAGTGTAAGAATAGCTCTCTGGATGGCGCCTACGCTGGCAGGGGAGACATTGCCGTAGGTGGCTGTGTATTCCGCGGCATGCTCTGACACATATGCGAGCATCGAGCGGAGGTCCTTTATGTCAATGAGGAGGAGCCCGCGGTCATCAGCGACTCTGAAGACTATGTTCATAACCCCCTCCTGGGTCTCGTTGAGGCCGAGAAGACGTGAAAGGAGCTGAGGACCCATGTTGGACACAGTTGAACGCATAGGATGACCCTGCTCTCCGAAAACATCGAAGAACCGCACCGGACAAGGCTTGAACTCAGGATTCTGTATGCCGAACTCGGCACATCTTTTCTCGATGAAGCTTGACATGGCTCCTGCCTGGCTGATGCCGCTGAGGTCGCCTTTCATGTCGGCCATGAAGCATGGAACTCCCGCCTGGCAGAAAGTCTCAGCCAGAACCTGAAGTGTTACTGTTTTACCTGTACCGGTGGCTCCGGAGATGAGTCCGTGGCGGTTTGCCATTTTTCCGCAGATGGAGATAGGGCCTTTCGGACCGTGAGCGACGTAAAGTCCTTTTTCGAGATCGTACATAGGTTTATGTTTTAATATTATAAAATCAGTATCATATTTTACAAATATAACAAAATTCTTGAGTAATTTTGAACACTTGTTGTGAAGATGGACTTTATTGAAGAATTCAACGCTTTTCTGGCGGCGGAGGGTTTGGAGCAGAATGGGACTTTCCTTCCGGTACCTGTAGTCGCCAGGACTTTGGAAGAGGCTGAAAGACAGCAGTCTGTTCTTTCGGAGAGAGCTGGTGGATGCTTCTTTGTCATCGAGGACCGCTGGCGCGGCAATGCTGTCGCTGTCAAAGCAAGGATACGGGCGCACAGCCGCATTTTCCGTCAGGTGTATGCGCGCAACTGCGAGGTGAGACGCATAGACAAGCCTGCCGCCGCCGCATTCCTTGAGAAGTGCCACAGCTATGGGGATGCGTCCTGCAGATACCGCTACGGACTGTTTGTCAAGCGGTCGACAGGGGAGAAGGGAGGTGCTTCGACATCGGGTGAGATGGTCGCCGTCGCTGAGTTTTCATCTGCACGCAAGTGGTTGAAGGACAATGGCTATGTCCGTTCATATGAGTGGGTGAGGTACGCTTCTCTGCCTGGTGTGCGGGTGACTGGAGGTATGGGAAAGCTGCTGGATGCTTTCGTGGAGCAGGTGAAGCCTGACGATGTGATGACCTATGCTGACCTTGAGTGGTCCGACGGCGGTGCCTACCGCTCGCTGGGGTTTGAACTTGATGGCAGGAAAGATCCCGTAGTGTTCGCCATCGACCCCGTCAACTGGTCCCGGACTGCGCTCAAACCGCCATATGAAGCGGACGGAAGGTTGTTTTACAAGAATTTTGGAAGTTTGAAATATAGAAAGAAATACGCTGGATTATGAAAAAACGCTTGAATATGTCCATATGGGAGCTTCTCAAGAAGATATGGAAATATGTGCTCCCTTACAAATGGCTTGTGTTCATCACTCTGGTGATGACGCTTATCAGCTCGCTCTTCGCGCAGGTCAACGCCGTGGTCCTCGACAAGACTGTCGATTCAGTCAACGGCCTTGTCGGAGCAGAGGATTTTGCATGGTCAAAGGCAGCCAGACTGCTGACGATCATTTCCATCGTCCTCCTTGGCAAGGAAGTCCTTTCCATCCTTCTCAGCTTCGCACAGAAGTATTACGGTGAGAAGATGCGCATCCTCGTCTCACGCGACCTCGCTCAGGCTGTGATCGAGAAGATGCTCACCTTCCGCATGGCGTTCTTCTCAGCCAATGACAACGAGCCGGGCAAACTCCAGACCCGTATCGACCGAGGTGTCGACAGCTTGACCAACACCATAAAGAATTTCTTCATCAACCTGCTCCCTATGTTCACGAGCGCCGTGCTGGCCCTTATCCTCATGTTCTCCGCGAATGTCTGGGTGGGACTTGTCGCTCTGTGCATCGTCCCGCTGTATTTCGTGATCACCTGGCTCCAGGCCAAGAGACTCAAGGGATGGCGCCGTGATATGCGCTCATTCCGCGAGCAGAAGAGCAACGGCATCATGAACATCATCGAGAGCATCAATGTCATCAAGAGCTTCAACCGTGAACGCATCGAGGGTGACAAACAGCTTGATCTTCAGGACAGACTAACTCAGAATCAGATGGATACACGCAAGGTCAGCTTCCTGTTTGACGGACTCAAGAATTTCGTCCAGCAGGTCGGTACCGTGCTGATCATCATCCTTACCGCCTACCTTGTGCTTGCCGGCTATCCGGGCATGACCATCGGTAAGATCATGTACCATGTGATGCTGTTCTCGAATGTGTCATCACCTATCAGGCAGCTCCAGATGATCTTTGACGACGTCAACGAGGCTCTCATCTACGCGGAAGGATTCTTCGAGATCCTCGACTCCGATGACGAGATCGAGCCAAGCGGCAAGTATGTCCCTGAGAAGATCGAAGGAAAGTTTGAGATCGAGAACGTCGATTTCACATATCCTAACGGCAACAAGGCACTTCACAACATCAACATGACCATTCAGCCGGGCAAGATCACCGCTTTCGTGGGTCTGTCAGGTGCTGGTAAGAGTACGGTAGTGAACCTGCTCGACAAGTTCTACGAGCCTGACTGCGGAAGCATCAAGCTCGACGGAGTGGACCTTCGTGACTATGACACTCATTTCCTCCGCGAGAACATCGGTCTCGTGCTTCAGAAGAATCATATCTTCGACGGCTCCATTGAGGAGAATATCAAGTATGGCAAGCCTGAAGCTACTCATGCAGAAGTGCTTATGGCTGCAAAGAAGGCTTATCTTCTTGACCAGGTTTCCGCTCTCCCTGACGGATTCAACACCAAGGCAACTCTTCTTTCCGGCGGACAGCAGCAGCGTGTAGCCATCGCCAGAATGTTCCTTAAGAATCCTCCAATCATCTTCCTTGACGAGCCTACGGCAAGCCTTGACGCCGTCGCCACCGAGCAGATCAAAAACAGTATCGACGCCATCAAGCAGAACCGTACTGTCGTGATCATATCTCACAGTATTTCCCAGATCATCGACAGCGACATCATTTACGCGATGAAGGAAGGACGTGTCGAACAGGGTGGTGATCCTGACGAGGTCTACAAGCAGGGCGGTATATACAAGGAAATCCTCGACGCTTCAGCCCGCAGCCTCAATATCGAGAAGATCGCCCGCACCATCGAGGAAGGCGCTTCCGAAGCATAATATTTTTATAATTCGGTGTATTAATTTTTGTCATATCTTTATATAACATTATTTAGGTTTTTTTAACTATCATTTGATAAATAAATATTTATTTTTACGCATTGTATTAGGTATTTCTCCGTATACAGTGCGTTATTATTTATGCAAATGATCATATAATTTATGAAGTGTGGCAAACAAACTAAAAGGATCTATGTGCATCCATGTCTTCTCCCGTTGCCGCTGGAATATGAAGGGGCTTTGATGGAGTGTTCCGTAAGGACTGATGCCAATAATGTGAATGTTGAAAAATATCACGATTACTTTTTTGACAACGGAATGGTCAATAATGAAGGCGATCCGTTTGCAATCAGTTTCGGTGAAGAATAAACCAGCGTGGAAAGATGAAGAATATTTTTACAAAATTTCTATCAATAGTTGCAGTTCTGGCGGTATCCGCCGCTATCAATGCATGTACGGAAGAATACAATCCGAGTAAAGTTACTGCCAATGATGGCAGTCTCCGTTTTAAAATCAGTTCCGTGGATAACCCTGAGACCAAGTCTTCGTCCGAAAACTGGCTTCAGCCTGTTGACCTTTCCGAGGACGGTTTCCCACTTCTGGTGATACCTTCCGTTTCCGTCAATACAGATTCTCCTGTAAGCAGAGGCCTCGAGACCAAGGGCGCTATGGTGAACAAGCAGTCTCTGCTTGAATCCTGCGCCACTACCGGAATCCCGGTGTCCATGCTTACATCCAATGGTACCTCGAACGATGTCAAGAGCGGCTGGCTGAAACCGGGTGGCACTGAAGGAGAAGATTATTGGTCGCTTTACGATGAAAACGGTGATAAGATTGACTGGTTGGAATCTGACGATATGCCGGGAGCCAAGGCCAGTTTCCTGTCATATTATGACAAGGCCGGTTCAAATGTGGTGAAAGCCGTTAATTACAACAATCTCACCTTCACTTATAAAGGGATAGAGTCAAATTTCTCTCTAGGCACCAGTGCTGCTGATGATGCGACTGACGCAAAAAACATGGATGACTTCATCGTAGCGTACACCGGTGGCATCGACCATCAGACCGACCATGGCACCGGAGAGCAGGTCAATTATGTGAACCTTCACTACTACCATCCGCTTGCGGCGGTCCGTTTCGTCGCCCCTGTCGCTGCAGACCGTGACCAAAGCGTATCTATCAACCGAGTCACTATCAATAATGTCAAGACCGGTGGTTCAGTTACTTACAACACAAGCACAGATACCACATCAACCACTGCCTTCAAGACGGCGTTCACCTGGAGTCTTGGAGATGCACGCGGCAATTACGCCCAGAAGTTCTCCACCAACAAGGATGAAATGACATTCTTCATTGTCCCGCAGAGTCTTACGGACGTAGTTGTAACATTTAACATTGTCCATACCAGTGGCAGCACCAAACATGAACACCAGCTCACGGCACCTGCATCCAAACTTGGTACTACAAGCTGGGATCAGGGATATGTCTATACCTACACCCTTGATACCAAGGCCCTTGGAAAGGTTGACATAGACATTCAGGAGACTTTCACGACGGGCAGCACGGTGAAGCAGAACGTTGCCGTCAAGAACCTCGTGCAGTCAACTGCATTTGTAAGGGCAAAGGCCATAGCGAACTGGTGCACGAACAGCGGAAAGATCATACAAAGTTACCCTCTTATCGATAGCGGTGCTTCAAAGAACATCACTATCAACAAGACAGACTGGCTGCTGGGTGCAGATGGCTACTATTATTGCAGACTTCCGGTCCGCGGCTATTCAAGTTCGCCGGTATTCATAAACAGTTTCACCCAACCGACTGACATCAGCGACATTCCTAATGGAAACCAGATCATCGGTCTCCATCTTGAGATGAGCATCATCGCACAGGCAGTAGAGAGCGACAGCTACTCTCCGAGCGGCACGACA
>JAZRWN010000127.1:0-22715 GCA_045599725.1 Candidatus Cryptobacteroides sp.
GACGAGGTTTGCGTGCAGTCGTTCACGTTCTGCGCGAGCTCGCATCCGATCACTTATCTGGGCGCGAAGCCGGTGTTCATCGGTTCCGAGCCTACCACCTGGAACATGGACCCTGAGCTTCTCGAGGCTGCGATCATTGACCGCAAGGCGAAGACCGGCAAGTATCCGAAAGCCATCGTGCCGGTGGCATTGTACGGCATGCCGTACGACTGCTCGCGCATAATGGCGATAGCGGAGAAGTACGGGATTCCGGTGGTGGAGGACGCTGCCGAGGGCATGGGCTCCCGTTTCGACGGGCAGGTGCTGGGCACGTTCGGCCGCTACGGCGTGCTTTCGTTCAACGGCAACAAGATGATCACGACTTCCGGTGGCGGCGCGTTGATCTGCCGCTCGAAGGAGGAGGCCAATGAGATCATGTGGTACGCCACTCAGGCGCGCGACGCTTATCCTTACTACCAGCATACGGCCATCGGCTACAACTACCGCATGTCGAACGTTTGTGCGGGTATCGGGCGCGGGCAGATGACTGTGCTGAACGATCATATCGCGCATCACAAGCATGTGCAGGCGCTGTACGAGGAGCTGCTGGCGGACGTGCCGGGGGTGCATATGCACAAACAGCCGGTCGACCCGCGCTATGACGCCAATTTCTGGCTGTGCGCTGCTACCATCGATGCTGATGTGCATGTCTCCGGGCAGGAGAATGCCTACAAGGAGGTGATCAAGACGGCGGTGGGTGGTGCCGCGGGCGTGATTCACGCTGTCGACTCTGCTGTGACTGACTGTCAGCCAAATGCCAATGTTGAGGCGTTGCGCGTGTTCATGCTGGGCAAGAAGGTCGAGTGTCGTCCTGTCTGGAAGCCGATGCACAAGCAGCCGGTGTACGATGGCGCCTCAGTATACACCAATGGCGTTGAGGAGGACATCTTCAAGGTGGGCTTCTGCCTCCCTGCAGGCCCGTACGTCTCCGACGACGACGTCCGCTACATCGTCTCCTGCATCAAGGAGGCCATCGCATAGCGCAGCCCTGGTTATATTGACGAGGCGGCCGGAAGGCCGCCTTTTTTCGTTCAGATACTTCACTGCCTTAATATTTTGAGACTGCCTTTTTTTATAGTATTTTTGTGTAAGAGTAATTCAAACACTATTCGAAATGTATCTGTTTGGAGCAGGAGGTCACGCAAAGGTGATAAAGGAGATTCTGGAGGCTCAGGGAAGTAGGGTTGAGGCTTTTGTCGATGACAACCCTGAATTGATGGAACATAAGGGCTTGCCTGTATTTCACTCGGCCGATGGCCTGTCACCGATGATAGTAGCAGTCGGGTTGAATCCTGACAGAAAAGCCATAGTGTCTCGTCTGGACTGTGATTTCGGAGTGGCTGTACACCCCTCCGCGATAGTGTCTCCAAGCGCTACGATAGGCGAGGGAACGGTGATTATGCCAGGTGCAATTGTCAATGCTGATGCTGTCATCGGGCGGCACTGCATCGTGAATACGGGGGCATCAGTGGGGCACGACTGCCATCTAGAGGATTTCTGCCATGTGGCACCTCACGCCACTCTTTGCGGGACGGTCCATCTCGGAGAGGGTGTATTGATCGGTGCAGGGGCGGTGGTTATTCAGAACTTGTCCGTGGGCGCATGGGCTGTGGTAGGTGCCGGTACAGTTGTAATTGAAAATGTCGAAGGACAAGAAATGGTCGCGGGTGTTCCGGCTACTTCAATATGTCATTCCTTCAAAGAATAATATCAGTTTCTGTCAATCAAGGCGATGACATAGCCCTTGTTGATTCAGGTAGTAGCCTGAGCTATTTCCAGCTCAGACGGATGACCAATATTCTGGCGCATCATCTTGACAGCATATGCGGATTGAAGCAAGGTTTTGTGGCCCTGCTGCTGCCCAGAACCGTATTTTTCCCCGCTGCAGCGATAGGGGTATTGAAAGCAGGTCATGCTTTCGTGCCAATGGCTGCTGACAATGCTCCTGAATACAATCAAACGGTGCTGTCTGATTCGTTACCATTTGCTGTCATTACGACAAGCGATGTTTGGAACAGGCTGGCCTATCTGCACTCGCTTAAAAATGTGAATGTCATTCTGATGGATGAGTTGCTGGAGAGGAGCGGACAGGAGGATAGTGATATTGACATGAGTCCTGATGACGGCCCGGCGATGCTGATATACACTTCCGGAACTACCGGACATCCCAAGGCTGTGCTGCATTCCATGAGGAGCCTGTCCGAAGTCTGTGAGTACTGTTCCACCCTGGATGCGGATGCTGGCTCCGAACACAAAGCAAGGGCTGCTGTCCTGGACTTTTGTTTCCTGGCTGGAGTTCTGGATTTCTTTGTATCTCTGATGGTCGGCGGGACATGTCATATTGTTCCGGATGATGTGGTCAGGAACATTGACTTGTTGGCCGATTATCTGAAAGAGAATGACATCCTTTCTGTCACTACTATAGGTAAAGTGGCAAAAATGCTTGTCCGGAAAGGGTCCGGTGTAAGATATTTTGAGGTAACCGGCGGTCAGATGCCTGTGATCGAAGAACTTCTGCCTGAGGGTGTAGTCATCAGGAATTCATATGGCATGACGGAATGCGGTGCGTGCATTTCTTATTTGGTAAGGGGGCGGGAGAGTCCGGTCCCTATCGGCAAGCCGGTGAAAGGGGTGCATGTCTATCTTCTTGATGATGAGCTTGAACCTGTCCCGGATGGCCAGTCTGGAGAAATATATATCTGTTCCGATGGTTTGACGATGGGCTATTTCCATGATGCAGTCTTGACGGGCGAACGATTTATGGATTGTCCTTTTGAAAAGGGCAGGCGTATGTTCCGTACAGGGGATTTTGCTCGTGTCCTGCCATCCGGGGACATGTTGTACTGCGGCAGGCATGATGATATGGTCAAGGTGCGTGGTACGCGTATCCAAGTCGCAGAAGTGGAGAATGCCGCCATGTCCTGTGCCGGGGTCTCGCTGGCTGTGGCGGTGTTGTCT
Source organism: Candidatus Cryptobacteroides sp. (assembly GCA_045599725.1). Taxonomy (GTDB): domain Bacteria; phylum Bacteroidota; class Bacteroidia; order Bacteroidales; family UBA932; genus Cryptobacteroides. The sequence goes on from JAZRWN010000127.1 coordinate 2,998, forward strand.
GGAAAAGGCATTCTGTGCCTGTTCTATTCAGGAACGGCTGACGAACAGGCTCTGGCTGCTCAGTTGAAATGCAGACTGCCCGCCCATATGATGCCAGGACGTTTCATACAGGTCGACAACATACCGGTGAACAGTCACGGAAAAGTGGACAGGACCGCTTTGAAAGAACAACTGGCCGGGAATGCAGGACCCTCCTCCTCTCTGCCGCTGGTTCAGGGACGCGTGCTTTCAGCCATGCGGAGTGTGCTTGGCTTTGATGATATCGGACTGAATGATGATTTCTTCCGTTTCGGAGGAAATTCACTGAATGTGGCGGAGCTTGTGTCCGAACTGGATGAACTGGACGTGAGGGTGGAGGACATATATCGGGAAAGATCTGCTCAGCGTATCGCATCTGCCGCTCATCCAAGGACTTGTGTTGTAGATGATTCACGCGATGAATCGGTATGTCTGAGCCCGTTCCAAAAACATGTGCTGGAATCACAGTTGAGTGATACGGAGTCGGTGATGTGGAACAATCCTATTCTCTTCCGTTTGGGAAATGACTGTGATGTGAACAGGCTGTTTTCGTCATTAAAGACCGTGGCGCATCATCATCCGATTCTTTCCTGTGTCCTAGACTTGTCCTCAGGTGGTCTGCGATGCGTTTCATTCAAGGAGTATCCAATAGACTTCGTGCATTTTGATGAGAATGAGTCTGTGGAATCGGTCATGAGCAAGCTGACAGTTCCTTTCCCTATTTCCGGCACTCCTTTGTGGAGGATAAGGCTGTTTTCACTTGCCGATGGGAACTATTTGTTCCTGGACTTCCACCATCTGATATTCGACGGTACATCGTTCTGCATTTTTATCAACAATATCTTCCGCGCTTACCGTGGCTGTAATCTGCCTGCTGACAATTACTTCAACTGTGCGAAAGAGTCTGGGCGGATGTGTTCAGAGGCGTCTCGACCTGTTTCATTGGATGGCTGGACATACTCTTTGTTCAAACAGGACAGCAGAACAGGTGAGATGCGGTATTATACAGAAGAATTCGAGACTGCTTTATCTAAAAGAGATATCGATTCCGCTCAGAAGGAATATGGTTTCAGCCTAGATGTCTATGCAATAGCGGCTGCCGGGATGGCTCTGAAAGAGTGCACCGGCAAGTCTGATGTGGCGATCAACTGGATGTATGCGAACAGGACAAGCAGCGACCGACAGAACTCTTTTGGAGCGTACATCAAAATGTTCACTGTGTATCTTCAACTCGAAGGCAGGTCCCGTCTGGAGGTCTTGAACAACGTGCATGAACAACTTGAACTTTGTTTTGCAGGAAAGAGTGATGAATATATAAGCAAAGATACTCTTTCTGGTTCCGATCCCGTCCTGATAAATAATCAGATCAGTTTCGACTTGAATCTGGAAAATAGCCCGTTTGAGATAAAGAAGGTGGATTATCAGTATTGTGTCAAGGAACTGGTTGAGTATCTGGATATTGAGTTGTGCTATCGTGGTGACGGTTTGTGCCTTGGTATTTTTTGTGGCAGCCGTGACCTGATAGAGGGTGAAGCTACATCGTTCTGTAATGTGTTCATTTCATGGCTGGAGAATTTAATGATGGAAAAATATGAATGATGCTTGGCTGAAAAGGAAGTTGTTCTGGTTCAAGGACTGGATGTCAGGATCGAGGATGTGGCGACATTATCGTGATGTGCGTCGGATAATGCTTCATCCAGAAGAATCACAATCCGTTCTTGAACATAAGCTAAAGGATATTCTGCAATATGCCAGGCGTAACGTGAAGTTTTATTCAACAGTGGGTGGTGATGAATTGTCCGATTTCCCGGTTGTGAACAAGAACACGATATGTGAGGATTATGACGCTTTTATTGTGGGTACGAAGGATGAGTATATACCTCATCATACAAGCGGTTCAACCGGCACTCCGTTCTGTGCTTATCAGGATAATGACAGTTTCACAAGACGTATCGCGACCATTAAGGCTTCCAACGAAGATTTTAGTTTTCATTCCTGTATGCCGATGTTCTTTTTGCGTTCGCTGGAGGTTCCTGATGAAAGTGGCAGCTTGCTGCGTTATGAAAAGGCTCAGAACATATGGTATGGCTACATCTCTGCTTATGATGATGCTGCATTCAGCAAGGTAGTGAAGTTTATCTTTGACAGGCATATTTGTTTTGTTAAAGGATATGCATCTGTCATTGAACGCCTTACAGAGTTTGTGGAAAGAACTGGGACCGTGCTGCCACGGGGAATGATCTTCATAACGATCAGTGAAATCCTTACGGAGAATGTACGTTCACGCATCGTTGACAGGCTCGGCCTGCATGTGGTCTCTCAATATGCCAACGAGGAAAATGGTCTTCTTGGACAGTCTGTGCTGGACGGACCTGGCACAGTGTTCCGTCTTAACAGGGCAAATTGCAAGATTGAGCTGCTTGGCCTTGACAATGATGAGCCTGTCAGTATGGGACAGCCGGGCAGGGTGGTGGTTACTGATTTGACCAACAGGGCGATGCCTATGATCCGTTATGATATAGGTGATGTGGCTGTCTGTCTGGAAGCCGCGTCAAGCGGCGATCCGTCAGTGATACGCCTGCTTGACTGCAGGCATATTGACATGATTTATGACACTTCGGGGCATCTTGTGCCGATGGTTGTTCCCACTCAGATATTGACACTACCTTCGCTGCGCCAGTTGCAGTTCATTCAGATGGATGTGAAAGAGTATGTGTTGAATCTTAATCTGATGCCTGATTCTCAGGATGTTGATTGTGATATAATGGCACAGTATATCAAAGATCTTCTTGGACAGGACGCTGTAATTCATGTTCATATTCTGAACGAAATGCCGCAGATTAGCGCACGCAAACACAAACTGTGCATCCAGAGGTGCCGCAAGTACCTGTCATAAATAATTTGAGAGATTTGCGGCTTCGTCTGGGTCAGGCGATGCCGCGTTCTTTTTTGATCTTCTCGTAGGCGGACTGGATGGCCTGGAACTTGACTTTCGCCGCTTCCTGCACGTCCGGGCCGAGCTGCGAGACCTTGTCCGGATGGTATTTCATTGCCAGGCGGCGGTAGGCTTTCTTGACCTCGTCGTCCGTTGCCGTAGGCTCGATCTCGAGGATGGTGTACGCTGACTCCTCGGCCTTCGAGAACATTGCCAGAATCGACTCCGCGTCTGATGAGGTGATGCCGATGGCTGCGGCAATCGACTGCAGCACGTTGCGCTCCGCTGTGCAGACTTCGCCGTCGGAGTTGGCGAGGTCTGCGAGGTAGTGGAAGAGCTGGAGGCGCTGCGAGTAGTTCATGTTCTGCGAGATCTGACCGCCGACCTCGTAGATGTTTATCTGCTTGGCGTTCAGCTCGTTGAGGATGCGCATGGCTTCGTCCTCGGCAACGAATCCGAAGTTTCTGCGGACGAATGCTCGGACATAGTCGAATTCGGTCTGGAGGAACTTGCCGTCGGCGCGGATGACTGCTGATGACAGGACAAGGAGGCTGAGCATGAAGCTGTTGCGCTGCTCGGTGGTGCTGTAGCCGCCGGAACTCCTCTGGCTGGTCTGGCTTCTGCTTTTGCCTGCCGCTCCGGCTCCTGCCCATGGTCCGTTCTGGCTTGTCCGGCCGTCGGCTCTGGTCCACGGTCCGCCGCCGGTCTTGGTCCAGGTCTCGCTGGTCCAGCCGCCTGAATTTTGTCCTCCCGGCCAGGTCCCGCTACCGTTCTGACCGCTTCCTCCGCCGGTCAGCGACTTGAATGCGTCAACTCCGTTCTCTATCATGGATCCGATGACGTATCCGAGCAATGCCCCTATCGGCCCGCCGGATGCCCATCCGATGAATCCTGTCAGCCATCTGAATGCTCCCATCGTTTTTCGTGTTTTGCTGATTTTCTTTTTGCTGCTGCCTTTTATTTCCGCTTCTTCTCCTTCTTTTGCTATTGTTCTCGCGGTTTTTCTGCTGCTCTTATTGCGGCTTTTTGTGCGGCTCTTTTGTCGGCTTTACTGGCAGCGTTTCTGACAAATATACGCATTTTTCTGACTGTTCGGGACGGGCGGACGCAGTTATCTCCCGTTCTGGCTGCGGGGAGCTGCACGGAGGGCTCTCCTCGCTCCGGCCGAGGATAAGTCCTGCCTTCGGGGCTTCACTGGTAGGGCCATCGGAGGTGCTTATGGAGAGTCATGGCTTTTTGCGTTTGGAGGGAAAGGGGTTGAGGGCCAGGGGATTAAACAAATTGCTACCCCTTAAAAAATGGGGTAGCAAATGCTGTAATACGCTGTGTTTCAGCGCGTTATCCTCCGGCGTGCGGTAGGCCAAGGGCCTGAAGGCCTGGACGGCTGTGCATGAAACAGTTCGGTTGAGGCATGAGAGCCTTGCCGGTGAAGGGAGAGCGACGAGGAAGGCTCAGGACCTGGGTGGACTGGGCTGGTGAGTGGAGAGTATGAGCGGAGAGTAGGCGTGGAGGGCTTAAGGCGTGGAGGGACAGGGACTAGTCGGCGAAGGGGTCGAACATCGTAGTGCTGAGGTATTTCTCTGCACGGTCAGGGAAGACGACCACGATGTTGCCCTTGTCGATCTTCTCCGCCGTCCTGACGGCCGCGAGCATTGCTGCCCCGCTGCTCATACCTGCGAAAATTCCTTCCTCGCGGATGATGCGGCGTGCCATTTCTATGGCTTCCTCGCTCTCCACCATTTCAGTAAAGTCCAGAAGGGATGGGTTGTAGATGTCAGGAACGATGGCTTCCTCCATGTTCTTGAGGCCTTGGATATAATGGCCGCGGACAGGGTGGGCGCAGACTATCTTTATCTCAGGATTCATTATCTTGAGGAACTTTGTGAGTCCCATCAAGGTCCCGGATGTACCTATGGCGCCGGCGAGGTAGTCGATCTCTCCGTTCATCTGCTGCCAGATCTCGATGGCCGTGCTCTTGTAATGGGCCATGTAGTTGCTGGCGTTGGAGAACTGGTCCGGCATGTAATACTTCCCGGGATTTTCATTCACCAGTTTGTGCGCCATTCTGATCGCGCCGTCGGTACCTTCATTGGCCGGAGTCAGGATGACTTTCCCGCCATAGGAGCGGATGATCTTGCGGCGCTCGATGGACACTGCGGAACTCATGACTATCTCCACAGGATAGCCTTTGACGATGCCAGCGATGGCGAGACCGATGCCGGTGTTGCCGGATGTCGGCTCTATGATGGTTTTGCCGGGATAGAGTTTGCCCTCCTTCTCCGCCTGCTCTACCATTGCTATCGCAATACGGTCCTTGATGCTGCCTGTGGGGTTGAAACCCTCCACTTTTGCGAAGATGTTGACGTTGGGATTCGGGCAAAGTTTGTTGATTCTGACCATGGGAGTCCCGCCGATGGCCTCAAGAATGTTCTGGCAATACATACTACTAACTTTTTCAGGCTAAAGGTAACAATTTCCCGGGAAAAGAACAATTTTGGCAAAAGAAAGACGGGGATGGTCTTTCTGTCCAACCGTCCCCGTCTTTCAAATATGACTGTTCAACTAAAGCTTGAAAGATACTGAACTGAGCGGAATTCCCAGCTCTTCAGTTCTGGTAGAAGGGGCGGCCGAGCCGGCGGTGAACTTATATACACCCTTCAGTACAGTGGCGGAACCGTCCTCCTGGAATTCCTTCATGAGGTCCGGAGTGAGGGTGAAGCTGACAGTCTTTGATTCTCCTGGTTTGAGATTGACTTTCTCGAAACCTACAAGCTGGGAGAACGGAGCACCGTTTCCTGCATTAGGAGTAGATACGTAGAACTGGACGGTCTCTTCTCTTTCCACGTCGCCTGTGTTGGATACAGGGATCTCGAATTCCACAGGCTGTCCGAGCTTTGGCTTCTTGGTCAGCATGGACACGTCACCATACTCAACGCTTCCGAATGCGAGGCCGTAGCCGAATGGATAGAAGATGTTGCTGTCCATGTACTTGTATGTCCTGCCCTTCATGGAGTAGTCATCGAATGCCGGGAGGGCGTCGCTGCTCTCCGGGAATGTGATAGGAAGTCTTCCAGAGAAGTTGGCGTCACCGAAAAGCAGGTCTGCAAGTGCTGATCCACCTTCCTGACCAGGATACCATGCCATGATGATGGCGTCTGCTGATTTCTCGATTTCAGCAAGCTCCACAGGGCTTCCTCCGGTGATGATGACGATGAGATGGTTGTTCTTTCTGCGTTGTCTCACGACTGTGCGGAAGAACTCCATCTGGCTATTAGGAAGAGAAAGAGAGGTGTGGTCACCTGAGATAGGTGATGCGAGAGCGTCGCTTTCCTCACCCTCGGTGGAACCGTCATTACCCATGAAGAGGAAGGTGTAGTCGGCTGAGGCCGCCTGGCTGATGGCATAGTTTCCGGAATTTCTCTCTTTCAGTTCGGATACAGGGAATCCCATCTTGTAGTTGAAGTTGGTTCCGTCGCTGACTTTGCTGGCGATACCCTCGAGATAGGTTGAATAGTGGTCGGAGATACCGAAATAGTTGCCCATGAGAGCATATGCGTTGGCTGCGGCAGGTCCTACGACCATCATGTTCCTGAGGTCTTTCTGAAGAGGGAGAGTATTGTTCTGGTTCTTGAGAAGCACCATTGACTTGACGGCTGCCTCGTGTGCAAGAGCCACATGCTCATCGCTTGCGATGACTGAACTAGGAATACCGTAATAAGGGCAGTCAGGATCATCGAAGAGGATGCCGAGCTTCATTCTGGTCATGAGGAGAGGCTCGAGAGCATTGTCAATGTCAGCCTCGGTGACGAGTCCCTGCTCAAGAGCTTTGGTGAGATTGCGGAAGGCACTTCCGCACTCAAGGTTGAGTCCGGCCTTGATGGCTATTGCAGAAGCAGTCGCGAAATCCGGGGCGATCTTGTGGTGGAGGAAAATGTCCTCGACGGCACCGCAGTCAGAAACGATATGGCCCTCGAATCCCCACTTGTTGCGGAGGATGTCAGTCAGGAGGAACTTGCTGCCGGATGCGCTTTCTCCGAACACGCGGTTGTATGCACCCATGATGACTTCGACCTTGGCGTCACGAACGAGTTTCTCGAATGCAGGGAGATAAGTCTCGTAAAGGTCCTTCTGGGAAGGAATGGCATCGAAGGAATGGCGTACGCTTTCCGGTCCAGAGTGTACCGCGAAATGCTTTCCGCAGGCAGCGGCCTTGAGATAGAACGGATCGTCTCCCTGGATGCCTTTGACATATGCTGTTCCCATCAAGCCGGAAAGGAGAGGGTCCTCTCCGTATGTCTCCATACCACGTCCCCAGCGTGGGTCGCGGTATATGTTCACGTTAGGGGCCCAGAAGGTGAGACCTGTGTACTGGTTGTAGTTCTGCATGGCCTGTGCGACCTCGAACTTGGCGCGGCCTTCGTCAGAAACGACATCACCGATGGAGTGGATGAGGTTCTGGTCGAAAGTGGCACCCAGACCGATAGGTTCAGGGAATACGGTGGCGCGTCCGTTGCGGGCTACGCCGTGGAGAGCCTCGTTCCACCAGTCGTAAGGCTTGATGCCGAGTCTTTCGACACCTAATGAATGATTCACCATTATTCCGATTTTCTCCTGGAAGGTCATCTGGGAGATCAGGTCCTTGGCTTTCTGGTGCATCTGTGCGTTCTTGTCCTGGGCGCCTGCACTGAAAGTGCAAAGAGTGGCGAGGATCAAGAGAGGAAGTGCTTTAAATCTGTTCATAATTTATTTTTAATATGTTTGGTTTTTATCTTCTTTCGCTCATTACCGCAATATACAGCAATTGCTGCAATAATACTATTATTATTCCGGCGAATATGAAACAGGACAATATATTAATGACAATAATGACTCAAATGAGCGGATTGTGATATATTGACTTGTGTTCAGTGCGATTATTACTATTATTTTATGTAACAAAACGGTGTATCTGCCGTTTCCGCCTCCTGAGGCCATATGTTCAAACTGCGGTAGTACTATTGACTCAAATGATGCAAATTAATCGCAGGCAGGGGGGTAAATTCCATTATTTGACTCATTATTTCCATATAATGAATAGTCATATTAATAAATTTGAAATGTGCTGCAAAGCAGACATTAATTCCCATAACATAAACCAAAAACAAGATGAAACAGTCACTAAAACAAATCAAGACTATCTTGTTGATAGCCATTGCGTTTTTAGCAGGTATTTCAGCCTACGCACAGACCCGCACCATCAGCGGTACCGTGCTTGACTCCGGCGGACAGCCCGTCATCGGCGCTTCTGTCATGGTTGTAGGCAACAATTCTATCGGTGCCATCACCGATATTGACGGCAAGTTCTCACTGGCCGTTCCTCAAGGAGCTGTCGTCTCCGTATCCTGTATCGGATACAAGACCCAGAACATCAGCACTGCGAACCAGACCGAATTCTCCATTGTTCTCGAGGAAGATTCAGAATTCCTTGAGGAGACCGTGGTGATCGGATATGGTGTACAGAAGAAAAGCGACCTCACCGGTTCGGTGGCGAGCGTGAAGGAGGAGGACTTCGTCAACAGGTCCACCACTGACGCCGCAGCCGCCCTCCAGGGAAAAGCAGCCGGTGTCCAGATCATCAACAGTTCAGGAGCTCCGGGTGCTGGAGCATCCATCCGTGTCCGTGGTTATTCTTCAAACTCCGGCAATATCGGACCTCTCCTCATCGTCGATGGTTTGAAGGTTGACAATATCTCCTACCTCGATCCTTCCATGATTGAATCCATGGAAATCCTCAAGGACGCCGCTTCCGCCGCCATCTACGGTGCTCAGGCTGGTAACGGTGTCGTCCTCATCACCACCAAGACAGGTGCCGCCAAGGGTGGCAAGTCAGCTATCACCTACGATCTCAAGATGACCCGTCAGGATCTTGGCCACAAGGCTGAACTGTTTGATGCTCAAGGATGGATCGACTACAAGAACGCTTCAGGTTACGACATGAGCGGATACCTCCAGCAGAACAAATACGACGGCACTGACACAGACTGGTTCGACGTCGTGTTCGGCCCAAGCCTCTCTCAGCAACATGCACTTTCATTCCAGGGTGGAAACAACAAGGGACATTTCTTCACATCCCTCAATTTCGCCAACAACGATGGTATCGTAAGAGGTGACAGGGATGTCTACAAGCGTCTCTCTGTCCAGATGAATGCTGACTATTCATTCTACAACTGGATCACTGTCGGAACTAATACATCCATTGAGTGGAATGCTACCAAATCAGTGTCACAGCAGGGCAGATACGGCACCTTCATGAATGCCGTCATGACCCTCGACCCGCTGACTCCTGTATATTATTCCGATCCGGAAGAGTTCCCTACCAGCATGAAGGCGGCATATGACCAGGGCAAGACCATCCTTCAGGACCCTACCAACGGTTTGTACTATGCTGTTTCCAAGTATATTGATGATGACAACGGTAACCCGCTTCTTCAGAGGGACAAGACCGATTCTTCAAATGAAGGTATCAATGTCAGAGGAACCCTCTATACCAACATCACTCCATTCAAGGGCTTGACATTCACTTCACGCTTCGGCTACAGGATCAACCAGTCCAACTCACATAGTTACAGTATTCCTTATTATGCCAACAAGCAGGTGTACAGTGACAACTACAGCCTCTCTGCGAGCGTCAACAGCGGTTACTACTATCAGTGGGAGAACTTCGCGAACTACACTCTCAACATCAAGAAGCACAGCCTGACCGCCATGGCCGGTATGTCATTCATCCACAGCGCAAGCGACAACATAAGCGGTTCCGCCAGCGGTCCTGACATCCTTACAGGTTATGAGCCTAACTTCCGCTATCTCAACTATGTGAACTCTGTTGCCACCAAGTCATATTCCAATTCTCCTGGTCAGTCCTCACAGATTTCATACTACGGACGTCTCACTTACAGCTATGACAACCGTTACAGCTTACAGGCGAACTTCCGTGCAGATGCATTCGACTCTTCCAAGCTCTCACAGCAGAATCGTTGGGGATACTTCCCGTCATTCTCAGCAGGATGGACCATTTCCAACGAGCCTTTCTTCAAGGACAATGTCAACAGAGACATCATCTCCTTCCTGAAACTCCGTGCATCATGGGGACGCAACGGTAACGTGAACGTTCTCAGCGGCTATCAGTATGCAACTTCCATCAGCTACAACAGCAAGTTCTACCAGTATGATGTGATGGACGGTGCACTCACCTATGGTTCAGCTCCTTCAGGCCTTGCAAACCCTGGCCTCAAGTGGGAGACTTCCGAGCAGGTTGACCTCGGTCTTGACGCCAGATTCTTCAACAACAAGTTGACCATCGGTCTGGATTACTACAACAAGATCACCAAGGACCTTCTCGTCAGCATCTCTCCTATTCCTGAAATCGGTGTAAGCTCAACATACACCAATGCTGGTTCAGTACAGAATACCGGTGTCGAACTTGAAGCTACATGGCGCGACAACATCGGAGACTTCAACTACAGCATTTCAGGCAACGTCTCCAAACTGCACAATGAGGTTCTTTCTCTCGACCCGTCCATCTCCAGACTCCTGAACTCCGGCGCCTCATACAACAACCGAATGAGGACAGCCTTCGAGGTCGGACATCCAATCTGGTACTTCTATGCATACCAGTTCGAAGGTCTTGATGACAAGGGTAATTTCATCCTCTCCGATGTCAATGGCGATGGTATTGTATCCGACGGTGATATGACTGAAGTAGGTAAGGGTATTCCGGACTGGACATTCGGTCTTACATTGAATATGGCTTACAAGAACTTCGACCTCAGCATATATGGCGCCGGTACAGCCGGAAACGATATCTTCAACCTGTTCTACCAGGCCGACGGTCCGTTCAGGAACTCTCTGCGCTACTTCTATGACAACGCCTGGTCAGAGACCAACAAGTCAGGTACTATGCCTAGCTGTCTCTCCTGCGCCTCTGACTGGACATTCTGGAGTTCTTCAGCTTGCGTGTTCAACGGCAGCTACTTCAAGATCAAGCAGATCCAGCTCGGATATACACTTCCTGAGAAGATCCTCAAAAACACGTTCATCAACAACGTGAGAGTATATCTGTCAATTGATGACTACTTCACATTTGCTAGCTATCCTGGAACCGATCCTGAAACTGCAAATGTAGGCAACTCCACAAGCCTCGGTCTTGACCTCGGCTCTTACCCTACAATGAAGAAAATGGTCGGTGGTATCAGTATAACCTTTTAATCAGATTCAAAAATGAAAAAGCATATTATTTTACTTTCGGTAGCTGCCGCCCTCCTGTGCTCCTGCAACCAGGAATGGCTTGACATTCCTCAGAAAGGTGTCATCACCATGGAATCTTTCTACCAGACTGATGAAGATGCAGAATCTGCTGTTACTGCCATGTACAATGGCTTTGCGACAAATGTATGCTCCTACAGGGGTAACAACGTCGCCAATCCTTGGATGTTCGCATTCAACCTCCCTGGAGACGATGTCCTCGCTGGTGGCAAGGGATACAGAACCAACACTCCTCAGGAAGGTGTGACCGAATTCTATTATGACAGTTCCAACGAAATCATCTCATACTGCTATCAGTATCTCTATTACGCGAACTATTACTGCAACCTTGTCACTGACAATTTCAAGTATGGCGACAGCCCGGTAAAGGACAGATGCATCTCTGAAGCAAGAGTGCTCAGGGCTTGGATCCATATGACACTCGCCATCGGCTGGGGCACCCCGCCTCTTATTGACCATGTTCTTGAGGGAAGCGCCAAACCATACAACTGCGACAAGGACCCTGACAACCCGATGACACATGAGGAACTCCTCAAATGGTGCGCTCAGGAATGTCTGGATGCTGCCAAGTACCTCGATGAGAGAAAGAATCCTCAGGACAAGAACAACACTATCAGAGTCACCAAGGGTCTTGCTTGGACAGTTGCTGGAAAATCCCTTCTTTTCGCAGGCGATTACGCAGGTGCAAAAGCAGCCCTGAAGAACGTCATCGACTCCAAGAAATATGAACTCGTCCCGGGTGATCGTTTCTTCGAACTCTTCCATATCGAAGGTGACGGAAACGAGGAGAAGATCTTCGAGAGCAACGTTGTCTACACCACTGCAGTCAGCCAGGGCACTATCAGAGGTATTACCACATGGCAGCATCAGATGATGTGGGCCTGGAGAACCGACCGTATGGCAGGTGTGCCGAAGGAAGTCGGTGTAGGTGCCAACGGATGGGGCGGACTTGGTGTTCGTGAAGACTATGCTGAAGAATTCTACGCACATGACGGTGATTCATACAGAAGAAAAGCCACCATGGTTTCATTCGACGAGATGCTGTATGATTTCCATTATGCATCAGATGTCGCTGAAGACGGTCACACTCTGACCCTTGAGGAGAAGAAGAAGGACCCTAAGCGTGGTATCAAGGATATCCAGGGCATGTATGCCAACGGACGTTTCCTCCAGTTCAAGAGAATCTCCAGCCCTGAGGATGTTGCCGGCCATGTTTCTTTCAGCTGCGCCAACTTCACTATCTTCAGATATGCTGAAGTCCTTCTCATGTACGCAGAGTGCTGCGCTCAGACAGGCGACAACAGCGGTCTCCAGTATCTGCAGGCCATCCAGGAACGTTCAGGTTCCGGAAAGATCAGCGAAACTCTCACTCTTGATGCTGTCAAGAAGGAGAAGAAATACGAGATGTGGGGCGAGGGATGCCGCTGGGCTGACTGTGTCAGATGGGGTGACATTGATGGAATGCTTATTTCCGGTGATGTCCTTCCTACATTGTTTGACAAATTCTTCGATGCCGAGAATCCTACTCCAGAGCATCAGTATGAGGTCAGGTACTTCGGTTACAACTCTGACAGACCTCATGGATTCGTAAAGGGCAAGCACGAGCTCTTCCCATTCCCGTTCCTTGAGACTTCAAAGAACCCGAATATCGTCCAGAACCCTGGTTGGTAGCATATATTCCGGGCGGCACGTTCATTGCAGCGATGCCGCCCGGATTAAATACTACTCATTATGAAACAGAAAGTTTTATTATCAGCACTGCTCCTGACTGTATGCACGGGACTCTTTGCTCAGACCGACGGACTTAAACCATTGAAAGACGCATATGCGGGAAGTTTCAAGATCGGTTGTGCCATCTCGTCCTTTGAAATCAGCGGTAGGAACCAGAAGGCGGAGAATCTTCTGGTCACCAACTTCAATGCTCTTTCCCCAGGAAATGAGCTGAAACCTGAACGCCTCCATCCAAGGCCGGATGTCTGGAACTGGGGACCTGCCGACAACTACATCAAGTTCGGCAAGGAGCACGGCATGTGGTTGCTTGGCCATACCCTCTGCTGGCACAACCAGACTCCAGATTTCTTCTGGAACAACGAGGATGGCACCCCTAAGAGCCATGACGAACTTGTCGAGACGCTCAGAAGCTACATCGAGACGGTCTGCACCCATTTCGCCGGAAAAGTTGACGCCTGGGATGTAATCAACGAGATCATCGGCGAACATGGCGAATACCGCGACAAGGGATGGGTCAAGGCTTTCGGAGGTCCGGAATACGGTGATGAGATAGTGAAGACCGTTTTCCGCTTCGCTTCGCAGTATGCTCCGGACACAGAGCTCTACTACAATGAGTTCAATGTCTGGCGTCCTTCAAAACTTGAAGGCATCATCCGTATGGTCAAGATGCTCCAGGCCGAAGGAATCCGTATCGACGGTGTGGGCATCCAGGCTCACTGGGGACTGAACTATCCAAAGACCGAATACATCGAGGATGCCATCAACAAACTCTCGGCTCTCGGTATAAAGGTCATGATCACCGAACTTGACGTGGATGTGCTGCCGTTGACTAAGGAAGGTCAGGTGATAGGTCATGTCATGGAAGACCCTCAGTTCCAGTTCGAGGAGTTCAAGGTTTTCCTTGACCCTTACAGAGACGGTCTTCCTGAAGAAGTGGAGATCCAGCAGGGCAAGCGATATGAAGAACTTTTCCAGATATTCTACAATCACAGGTCACAGATTGACCGCGTGACATTCTGGGGTCTTCATGACGGCTCTTCATGGAAGAACGGTTATCCAATTCCCGGAAGAATCAATTATCCTCATCTCTGGAACAGGGACCTCACTCCTCACTACGGATTGAAACTGGTTCTTGACATTCCATCAAAATAGAGATGAAGTACTAGAATAATATCTGCTTTTATCCTGTGGATTTACAGTTTTGTGTCGCTGTGACTTCGACACAGTTCAGTTATCATTATAAATAGGAAATTGGTTTTTTAAAGATTTGTTAATGGTTAATAAAATAGTTGGTAGATAAAGGCGGATATGAAGGAGGGCGGCTGATCAGCCGCCCTCCTGTTATTTCCAGGCCGTCCGATGGGCGGCCTGTATGTTTTCAGATAATTAGAATGAGAATCCTGCGAACTCGACGTCCTTAGCGACGCGGGCTGCGAGCTCAGCGTTCTTCTTTGCCAGATCGAGATTCTCCTTGACCTCAGCGGTCTTGCCCTGACGAGCGGCGATGATAGCCTTGAGGTACTTGACCTTAGGATCCGGGCAGGTGGCAGCAGCGGCAGCCTTGTCCAGTTCATTGTTGAGGAGGTATGCGAGAACGGTGTTGCGAGGGCATCCCTGAGGGTTTGCAAGCTCCTTGGCAGCCTTTGCATAGTTGCCGTTGAGGATATCCACAGCACCCATGTTCTCATTTGCGTCAGCGTTACCGGAAGCGGTGAAAGCCTTCTCAGCGGCAGCGAGGTCACCGTTGCGGAGAGCAACGACACCCTTTGCGTTCTGAACGTCAGCGTCAACATCCTTTACCTTGTTGAATGCCTGAAGTGCGAGGTCGTTCTTGTCAAGAGCGAGATAAGTCACGCCGAGGTTGTACTGAGCGCGGTCACTTCCATACTTGCTGATAGCCTTCTGATAGATGTCGACAGCCTTGTCAGGGTCAACGAGAGAAGCGACACGGAGGAGAGCCTCTTCATCGAGGACGTCGATATTGTCATTGACAAGCTTCTTGAGCTCGTCAGCGGTGTAGTTCTGATACTCGACATTGGCGATGAAACGCGCACGGCGGAGTTCAGGAAGCACCTCACCCTTGAGTTCTGTGTAGATCTGGGACATGTTCTTGATCTCATTCTCACGGACAGCCGGGTCGCTGTACATTGAAAGAACGCGGAGAATGAGGTCCTTGTCCTGGATGTTGGAGTTGGTGACGAGCTCCTGGAAGCCCTCCCAGTCCTGACCGATGCTCTTGATCTCAGGGTCTGAAGCCTCGTGGCCCTTCACAACCTTTCCCCAAGCCTTCTCGGCTGAGCCGGCACGCTTGTCAGAAAGCTTGTCATTGAGCTCCTCGCCACCGTCCGGTGAAGCGTATGCCACAACCTCGGTGCCCTTGAGAGTCTTGCGCTCATTTGCCTGGATCTCATCGAGAGCTGCCTGGAAGTCCTTGATGGACTGTCCTCTGAGCTGAGCGGCGCGGACGTCTGAAGAGTTGATGGTGTAGAGGATCTGGCCTTCAGCGGTCTGAGGGATGATGTCCATATAGTTGTCAGCCTTGTATGATACCAGACCGTCCTTCTTTACAAGCATGTAGGTGGTGTTACATCCGTCTGCGACCTTCTTGGAAGGAAGGTTGACTGACTTTGTCTTGTAAGAAGCGGTTCCGCGGAGCTCAAGATATGACTTCTCCATGCCAGGCACATAGGTGAAATGGACTTTCTCTGTCACCTTTCCGCCTTCTGATGAAACTACCTTGTAATTGTCCTTGACTTTCTCTCCCTGATACATAAGTGGAGCCATGGCCTGCTCTCCTCCTTCATATACAAGAACAGGAGTCACGGCGAGGATAGCCTTAGGATGGAAGTACTTCGCAGGATAAGTTACGTTAAGTGTGGCGTCGATGTTGCCTCCGACCACTTCAAGAACTGCAGGGTTGCACTCAACCACTACATTGTCAGCGAGCTCCGCCATTTTCTGGGCTGAAGAGCAGGCTACAGCGGCGATTCCGAGAATCGCTACAGCTAAGAATTTGATACTTTTCTTCATGAGTTACAATATTATTGTTACTGAAATATACTATGCAATATTCGCAAAGTTAACCATTTTATTTCATTTATTCAGAAAATGATGTTTCTCGACAAATAAAAAATCTTGCAAAAATGATGCAGTTTTTATCAATTCTCTTCGTTATAATAGCAGAACAAACATGAATTGTATGAGAAGAGAATTGACAATTATCGCCCTGGGACTGGCTGCAATGGCCTTTTCGGGATGTATGAAAGATTACAGCTATGATATCAATGTGCTGGATATGGAATTCGATCCGGTATCAACTGTACCGCCGACAGAAGACGCCGGCAAATTCGACGAGATCGTCGAGAACCAGTTCATCAGCACAGCGGAGCAGCCTGTCTCCACATTCTCTGTGGATGCGGACGGCGCCTCCTACTCTTATATAAAAAGATGTATCCTCGAAGGGAATCCTTTCAACAAGTCCGTCGCCCGCATCGAGGAATTCATCAACTACTTCCCGTTTGATTATGCAGAGCCTGACGGCAATGACATGGTCGCTCTGAATGCGGAAGTTGGCGACTGCCCTTGGGCGGAAGGTCACAAGATCATGCGTCTTGGCATGAAGGGCAAGTCCCTTTCTCAGAGTCAGATGAAGAACTCGAACTATGTGTTTCTCGTCGATGTCTCCGGTTCCATGGACGGAGAGGACAGGCTTGGCCTGCTGAAAAACGGTCTCAAGGCACTGGTGGATGTGCTTGATCCGAAGGACAGGATATCCATCATCACTTACTCCGGTTCTGTCAACAAGTTACTGGAGTCCATTCCGGTATCAAAGGCTGATGTCATCAAGAAGGCCATAGGCAAGCTTTCAGCAAGCGGCAGCACAGCGGGTGGTGAGGCTATGAAGATGGCTTACGAAGAGGCGAAGAAGAACTTCATCGAAGGTGGAAACAACCGCGTCATCATGGGAACGGACGGTGACTTCAATGTCGGCGTCACCGATACTGATTCTCTCCTTGAAATGGTCCAGGACTACGCAAAGTCCGGCATTTACCTGACTGTCTGCGGATTCGGATGGGGAAACCTCAACGACTCCATGATGGAGACCATCTCAAACAAGGGCAACGGCACCTATGAGTATATCGCTGATGCTGATGACATGGTCAAGATCTTCGTGCGCGAGACTTCCAAGTTCCATTCGGTGGCGAATGACTGCAAGATTCAGATTACTTTCAATCCAGAGACTGTCTCCCAGTACCGTCTGATAGGTTACGAGAACCGCCGTATGGAGAATGAGGACTTCGAGAATGATGAAAAGGATGCCGCCGAGATAGGGGCGGGCCAGACCATCACGGCTCTGTACGAACTCATCCCGGCTGAAGGATATGACAAGGGTGACAGATGTGCGCAGTTTGATTTCCGTTACAAGAAATCCCTCGATTCCGGAAGTCTCCTTCTGACCAAGGCGGTCTCGGAGGAAGGGACCACCACTGAAAGTTTTGACTTCGCGTGCAGCGTGGCCGCATACGGAATGCTTTTGAGGAATTCGCAGTACAGCGGGACGGCGACTCCGGAAATGGTCCAGGAAATGGCGCAGAAGGCAGCGGAGAAATATGACCCATACAATTATCGCAAGGATTTCATATCTTTGGTGAAGAAGTCGGGATCATATCTGGTTATTGACGAATAAGTTTTGAAACAGCTTCAGAAGGAGAAATATCTGTATGAGAAATATTCTGCGCGTCTGCTGGCCGTATGTACAAGGTACACCGGGGACAGGGACGCGGCGGAAGATATCCTTCACGACTCCTTCATGGCGATCTTCAAGAAACTGGACGGACTGGATTTCCGAGGGGAGGAGAAGCTCTATGGCTGGATGCGCCGCATAGCGGTGAACCGGTGCATAGACTGGCTGAGAAGCCGGAAGCATGCTCCCGAGCCGCTTGATGACGCTTCTGATATTCCTGACGAGGGAGGCGGGGAGCCTGAGGGAGTGCGGAAGATACCGCCGGAAGTGCTGTTCCGCATGATAAGGGAGCTTCCTGAGGGCTACAGGACCATCTTCAATCTCTTCTGTCTGGACGGGTACTCACATGCGGAGATCGCCGGGATGCTCGGCATAAAGGAAACAACTTCAAGTTCACAATATTTCAGAGCGCGCACGATGCTGGCGCAGAAAATCAAAAACTATTTGGCTGATGGCGAGGAACAAAAACAATGACTGGACCGATGAGCTCCGCGAGATGATCGACGGAGTGGAGCTGTCCCCATCCGAAGGTGGTTGGGAGCGGCTGGAGGCGGACCTGCGTCCTCGCAAGGCCGTCTGGTGGCCGTATGCCGTCCCTGCGGCTGCGTGCCTGCTGCTCGGCGGTGTCTTCCTTTTCAAGGAGCGCCCGTCCGTGAATGTGCTTGATGTTGTGTCTTCTGCGCCTTCGGCAATGGTCGCGGAGGGTGCGAGGGTGGAAGGCGAGCCATTTCTGCAGCCGGAGGAATCCCGGAAGACGTCTGCTTCGCAGACCCCACCGCAAGCGGTCCCCCCTCTTCCGTTGCCGAGGGCGGCACGGTCTCCGGAATCCCTCCGGCTGTCAGAGACACTGACGACCACGATAGAAGACACAAAGCCCCAGGAAGATGCTTCAACCGGTGAAAACGCTCGCGAGACGACTTTTGACTCATCTCCTGTAGAAAGTCTGGCAGCTGAAAATGGACTTAACGTTGAAGCAGATTTGATTGCAGAAGCGAATCTGAAAGAAGGAGCGGTAGAAGGTGATACTGGACCTCTGGCGACGATAGCGGGCTCCGGCCCCTCTGCCACTGCAGAGACCGAGTCTGGTGCTGCCGCAGAAACCGAGCCGTTTGCTGCAGGCTGGGATGATTTTGGTAATGAACCGATTACGCGGCAGCGCAGACAGCACCGGAAGATCACTGTGACGGTTTCGGCAGGGGGAGCGTTCGGATCTGCCGGCAACGGAATCTATTTCGCGCAGGCTGCACCTGTCACGAAGGCCGGAGGAGAAGTGCTTGACATCGCCGAGGTCATCCAGCACAGCACTCCGAAGCAGACTGCACTTGGACTCTCCGTCCCGATCTCCGACAAGATGGACATAGGAACAGGGATTGACCATATGGAACTCAACTCCGTGGTCGGTTTCGGCAGCCAGAATCTCGAATGGGTGGGGATACCGCTCCGTCTCGGATACCGCCTTGCTGACTGGGGACCGTCATCCATAAGCCTCGGAGCAGGTTTCAAGGGAGAGAAATGCATATCTGCAACCCTTCTGGGGATGGATTACACCGAACCTTTCCAGTGGGCTGCGAACATGGGGGCTGACTGCCGTGTCCGCATCTTCGGCCCTGTCAGTTTCAACATCACCCCTGAACTGTCATACTATTTCACTGATACCGTACTTCCGACATACAGGACAGATCATCCATTAACCTTCACCCTGCGTGCAGGACTGTCACTAAATCTCTAGACCATGAAAGATGTCATCAAAACAATCGGAATAATTCTGCTCGCGCTGACATCAAGTGCGTGTATGAAGGACTTTGCGGAAGAATTCAATAATCTGGACTATGAAGCGCCCTTCTCCGTCGAAGACCCTGAGTTCGTTGAGTTCTGTCTCAACAGTTATGATACAGATGGAGATGGAAGACTTGCCCATGAAGAATGTCTGGCTGTGAGAAGCATGGACTGCAGCCATCTGGGGATCAGATCCCTTCAGGGCATACAGAT
>JAZRWN010000128.1:0-18617 GCA_045599725.1 Candidatus Cryptobacteroides sp.
CTGAGCCGCGGAGGGAGGCGCTGCGCCTGACGAACTCAGGACCTTCGACATAAGCTGTGTCCACATGGTCAGCCTTGAAGACATACTCGCCTTTCGCCTCGCGGACAACCTTGACACCCATGCCCTCGAGCATGAGGATGAGGTTCTTGATGTCAAGGATTTCAGGGATATTGCTGAGTCTGACTTCTTCGTCTGTAAGAAGCACTGCGCTGATGACCTGCAGAGCCTCGTTCTTCGCTCCCTGCGGAACGATCTCGCCGCTCAGCTTCCTTCCGCCCTCGATGGTAAAAGATGACATAACCTTTTGATTTATATGTGTTCCACTTCTGGGTGAAGTATCACGCCGAATCTGGCCTTCACCGCCTCGACAATGCTTGTCTCAAGTGCAATTATTTCTTCTGGGGATGCCTCCCCGCTGCTGTTCACGATCACCAGCGGCTGCTTTTCGTAAACTGCCGCGCCCCCGAGGACGCGTCCCTTGAACCCGCAGCGCTCTATCATCCACGCCGCCGGCACCTTGATGCCACCTTCCACATCGTAGTGCGGCACTTCTCCTTCCTGGGCGCAGATGCTCTCGAAATGTTCCCTGCTTATGACAGGATTCTTGAAGAAACTGCCAGCGCTGCCGAGTATCGAAGGGTTCGGGAGCTTCGCGTCGCGGATCCCGATGACGGCCTTGCGCACGTCTTCCGGAACATCCACCCCGGTTTCCGCGACGGCAGAACGGATATTGCCATAATCAAGTTTCGGGCTGTAGTCGCGCGTCAGGCGGAACAGCACCGCCGTGATGATATACCGACCTTTTGCGGTCTCTTCCTTGAAGAATGAACTCCTGTAACCGTAATGGCAGTCGGCGTTCTCGAACACGACCATGTCGCGCTTCACGCGGTCGAAACAGTTCACTCTGACGATGATATCCTTGGCCTCGACACCGTAAGCGCCGATGTTCTGCACGGCGGCGGCGCCCACTTCTCCCGGAATGGCGGAGAGGTTCTCGGCACCCCAGTAGCCAAGCGAGCAGGCCCAGTCCACGAAATCGTCGAAATTCACTCCGGCACCAGCCTCAACGAGCACATCCTCCCCGTCATCGCCGACAGTGCGGAGGAAGCGTATGCATGAGTGAAGGACGGTCCCCGGGAAGTCGCCTGTGAAAAGGAGGTTGGACCCGCCTCCGATATGCAGCACGGGCTGCGGGAGGTCGTCGAAGTCTATCTTGAACAGATCCTCAAGAGTGTCGTACTCAACAAAACAGGCGCATGAAACCTTCATTCTGAAGGTGTTCATCGCCGATAGGTCCTTATGGTTCTCCTGTCGTATCACCAAGCAAATATAATCAATCTTCGACTTTTTTAGAAAAAAATAATCATTGCTTTTTTTTCAGTTATTTGTACTTTTGTGGACTTGAAACCAAAGTGTTGAAATATATATGTACAGGACAGCGACATGCGGACAGCTCCGCATAGAAAATGCAGGTCAGACAGTGACCCTTGCCGGCTGGGTGCAGAAGGTGCGCAAGCTCGGCGGCATGACATTCATTGACCTTCGCGACCGTTATGGTATCACACAGCTTGTCACAGAGGAGGACCCGGGCGTAGGCCGTGAGTGGGTCATCCAGGTGAAAGGCGAGGTGGTCGAGCGTCAGAGCAAGAACTCCAAGATGCCTACAGGCGACATCGAGATAAAGATTGAAGAGATCAACGTGCTTAACAAGGCCCAGACTCCTCCGTTCACCATTGAGGAAGTCTCCGACGGCGGTGAGGACCTCCGTGCCAAGTACCGTTACCTTGATCTCCGCAGACCTCCTCTCCAGAGGGCGCTGGCTCTCCGTCACCGTCTTGCACAGGAGATCCGCACTTATCTCGACGGACAGGGATTCATGGAAATTGAGACTCCTTATCTCATCAAGTCCACGCCGGAAGGAGCTCGCGACTTCGTCGTGCCTTCACGCATGAATCCGGGTCAGTTCTACGCTCTCCCGCAGTCTCCTCAGACCTTCAAGCAGCTTCTCATGGTGGCGGGTTATGACCGCTATTTCCAGATTGTGCGCTGTTTCCGTGACGAGGACCTCCGCGCGGACCGTCAGCCTGAGTTCACCCAGATCGACTGTGAGATGTCATTTGTGGAGCAGGAGGATGTCCTGAACATGTTCGAGGGCATGATGCGCACAATGTTCAAGAACGCCGTAGGTGTGGATATCCCGAATCCGCTTCCTCGCATGAGCTGGTATGACGCCATGGATTTCTACGGCTCAGACAAGCCTGACGTGCGTTTCGGAATGAAGATCCACGAGATCACCGACAAGGTGCAGGGCCACGGATTCTCAGTCTTCGACAGCGTCGAGTATGTCGGTGCCATCTGCGTGGACGGTGCGGCCGCGTATACAAGAAAAGAGATTGACCAGCTCACAGATTGGGTGAAACGCCCGCAGGTGGGAGCGAAAGGTCTCGTATATATCAAGGTCAATGAGGACGGCAGCATCAAGTCTTCAGTCGACAAGTTCTATTCACCTGAGGAGCTTGCAGCCATCGCCGAGTCACTCGAGGCGAAGAAGGGCGATATGAGCCTCGTGCTCTGCGGCCCTAAGCGCAAGACTCAGACCCAGCTTGGCGCGCTCCGTCCCGAGATGGGCGGACGCCTCGGCTACCGCGACCCTAAGGTCTTCGCACCTCTGTGGATCGTCGATTTCCCTCTGCACGAATGGAGTGAGGAGGACGGCCGCTTCTATGCGATGCACCACCCGTTCACAGCGCCGAAGCCTGAACACGAGCAGTGGTTCTACAGCGACAAGAAGGAGGACCTTGAGCGCGTCTGCGCCAATGCCTACGACTTCGTGCTCAACGGCACCGAGCTCGGAGGCGGTTCCATCAGGATTCACAACGCGGACATGCAGTCCCGTATGTTCGAGGTTCTCGGCATCGGCAAGGAAGAGGCGGAATACAAGTTCGGCTTCATCATCAATGCATTCAAGTTCGGAGCCCCGCCTCACGGAGGACTTGCATTCGGTTTCGACCGAGTATGCGCACTCTTCGGAGGTCAGGAGACCATCCGCGACTATATCGCCTTCCCTAAGAACAACCAGGGACGCGATGTGATGATCGACTCTCCATCACAGATAGACCAGCTTCAGCTTGACGAACTTCAGATCAAGCTGGACGTGAAGGAACAATAATGGATTTTTACCTGCTCAGAGAGTTTTCCTGAGCACGTGCGGCATCGACGGTCACTTTGTGTCCGTCGATGTTTGCTGTTATGAAGGCGTCCTTGAATCCCGCCTTCCTGACGCTGTTGAGATGTGAAAGGGCGTCCTGATAGGTTCTGAACACTCCAACGGAATAAGTATGGACGAGCGTGGTGCTCATCTTGTCATATACCGGACTCAGGCCGTTCAAATCCTCGACACTCAGCCTGTCGGCGGCTTCCGCGATTTGAATCTGATATACAATTCCGTCGGGGATGGCGTTGTTTTCCGCGAACCGCCCTTCCGGGAGAATGCTGAAGTCGTAGTCCCTGGACCTGTCAGGGGAGGAGACCGCCAGGTCGATGTCCTTTCCGTATTCATGGCGGACAAACTCGAAGCTTCCGGTCGGCAGGGCATCGTCACTATCCTGGGCGATATCAGGGATGGCACCTTTTGAAAGGAACTCGAGTTCTATTTCCTGCAAGTCTTTGACCGCAGCGTCCAGACGCTCCTGCATAGATGTCAGTTCCTGCTCTTTTTCCTGAATCAGGAGAATGTGCCCGCTCTGTTCCTCTGGCTCAAGATCAGTCAGCAGACCCCTTAACCCGTCAAGTTCCCTTCCGTACCGGCTGACCGAATCCCTGAGTTCTCTCACGTCAGCCATTTTCTTCATATATGAGCCGGAACCGGAGTCCTGCGGATCCGTTTCTGGTACATTTTTTCTTCTTGTCGGCTGGAGGGATGCCAGTTCTCTGAGCTCCCTTGCGTCGCTGATGGCCCTGCGTGCCGGGAGGGCATCATACTCAAGCACATATATCTGCACGCTGTCCGGGGCACAGTCCCTGTTGGACGCAAAGATGGAATAGAGTCCGTCATCCGTGTTTATGAAAAGGAAGTCGTCATACGGTGACGAGAAAGGGAAGCCCATGTTCACTGGTTGCTCCCAGTCCTGGGTCTCATTGTTCCACTGTGACATGTACAGGTCATATCCTCCCATCCCGTAAAGACCCCTGGAGGCAAAATAGAGAGTTCTGCCGTCGGGGCTCAGCATAGGGTAGATTTCGTCTGAGGCAGAGGTGATGTTTTCATTGACCAGCGCCGGTGCAGTCCACAGGCTGTCCACGGACCTGGTCGTGAAGATGTCCCGGATTCCGTTGTCATCATAAGTGGAGAAATACAGGACATCGGCATTCTCCGGCACATAAGTCGCCTGGCATATTCGGTCTTCTCCGGAGTCCAGGACATTGGGCGTCCTGTGCCAGACCCCGTCCTTCATCGGGTACATGAGGAAGAAGTCCTCAAGAGGGAAGACCTGTTTCGCGACCAGGGTCTGTCTGGAGCAGTATCCGGTCATGTTGAGGCCGTTCCTTGCGAGGCTGAGGCTTTCTTCGACGGCAGCGGTGAGCGTGGAGTCGGCATCGGCAGCCGCGCGCTTGAGCAAGTCCACGGCAGCGCTGAATTCATATTGTTTTCTCAATGAATCGGCGGCAGAGAGCATCCTTTCCACCGAAAGGCTCCGTCGGCCTGCGGATGAACCCGGAATGGCGTTGCGGAGGGAGTCGACCTTGGCCTTCAGCACCTCCTCCGCGGACGGCCGCGCCTCCTCCAGGGCAGTAGAGTCCGCTGAGGTGCGGAGAGAGTCCAGCAACGGCTCCTGCCCCCATAGACTGCCATGTCCGCCGAAACAGACGGCGAAAGCTGCGAAAACAGCGCAGAAAGTGTTCCTTGTCATCCTCAAACCGGTGAAATCGTCCTACAAATGTAAGAAATACTTGGTAGAAAATTTCTTTCTAAGAAAAAAATAGTAAATTTGTAGCCTATTTTGCCTATGGTGACGGAATGCGCCACTGGCAGGACTGAAAACGGAAAAGTAGTTTAAATTTAATATCAAAATCTATTATGCAAAGTAAAGGTGCTATCAGGACTGTAGCGATTCTTTTCGCTCTGGCGTGCATCTGGCAGCTTTCATTCACCCTTGTTACCAACATGCAGGAGAAAAAGGCTGACAAATACGCTGAGAAAGCTGCCGTCGCGGCTATGAATTCCGCTGCATTCAACAGAATTCCTGAAGGAGAGCAGGCTTACTACCTCGATTCTATCAAGAAATTCCAGAACAGATGGTATACTGACTCCATCTCATCTGAAAAAGTTTATTTCGGCCACACATTCAAGGATGTCAAGGCAAAGGAGATCAACCTCGGTCTTGACCTCAAGGGCGGTATGAACGTCATGCTCCAGGTCCAGCTCGAGGATCTCGTGAAGGCTCTTGCGGGTGACAATGCAAACCCGGCGTTCAACCAGGCCGTCGCTCTTGCGAAGGAGCGCAGTGTCACCTCCCAGTCAGACTTCATCACCCTCTTCGGAGAGGCCTGGACTGAAGTTTCCGGCGGACAGAGGCTTTCCCAGATATTCGGTACATACGAAATGAGAGACCGCATCAAGCCGGAATCCACCGACTCAGATGTTATCAACGTCATCAAGGAAGAAGCCGAAAGCGCCATTGCAAACTCATTCAACGTCCTCAGAAACCGTATCGACCGTTTCGGTGTGACACAGCCTTCCATCCAGAAGATCGGCAACACCGGACGTATTCTCGTCGAGCTCCCTGGTGTCAAGGAGCCTGAGCGTGTCCGCAAACTTCTCCAGGGAACCGCATCCCTCGAGTTCTGGGCCACATATCAGTATTCTGAGATTTATCCTTACCTCGTGGAGGCCAACAATCTTCTCGCTCAGATTCTCGATGACGAGGATGTAGAAGAAGAGACTGCCATCGAGGAAAGCGAGAATGCTGTAGAGGATATCCTCGCTGAAGAGCTTGCACAGCAGGAAGGTGCTGCCGCACAGACTGACGCCTACAAGAAGGCCAATCCTCTCTTCGCTGTCCTCAGCCCTTCACAGATGAACGGCAACGCCTGCATCGGCTTCGCCAATGCCATCGACACAGCCACCGTCAACAGGTATCTTGCCATGCCTCAGGTAGCCGAGCTCTTCCCGGCTGAATTCAAGCCTATGTGGTCAGTCCAGCCTTCAAGCTATGTCGCTTCTGACAATGTATATGAGCTCGTGGCCATCAAGGCCTCTTCACGTGACGGAAAGGCTCCTCTCGACGGAGGTGTCGTCACTGACGCGCGCGTATCATATGAAGGAAACCGCAGCAACGGTGCTCCTGGTGTTTCCATGACCATGAACGCTGAAGGTGCAAACATCTGGGCACGTCTCACCAAGGACAATATCGGTCGTCAGGTAGCCATCGTGCTCGACGGTACCGTCTATTCTTATCCTACCGTTCAGACAGAAATCTCCGGCGGACAGTCATCCATCACCGGAAACTTCAGCATCGATGAGGCAACTGACCTCACCAACGTCCTCAAGTCAGGTAAGCTTCCTGCACCGGCAACCATCGTTCAGGAGCAGGTCGTAGGACCTTCACTCGGTGCCGAGTCCATCAGAAGCGGTCTCATCTCCTTCCTCATCGCCTTCATCCTTGTGCTCATCTACATGGTGTTCTTCTATCAGGGTGCAGGTCTTGCGGCAGATGCAGCTCTTCTCACCAACGTCCTCTTCCTCTTCGGAACCCTCGCTTCATTCGGAGCAGTCCTTACGCTCCCTGGTATCGCGGGTCTCGTCCTTACCTTGGGTATGGCAGTGGATGCGAACGTTATCATCTATGAGCGTGTCAAGGAGGAACTCCGTGCAGGCAAGGGCCTCGGAAAGGCTGTCCGTGACGGTTACAAGAACTCTTACTCCGCCATCATCGACGGTCAGGTGACCACACTCCTCACCGGTCTTGTGCTCTTCTTCTTCGGCTCAGGTCCGATCAAGGGCTTCGCCACCACCCTCATCATCGGTATCATCACCTCTGTCCTCACTTCCATCTTCATCACAAGACTCATTTTTGAAGACAGGATCAAGAAGGGCAAGAACATCACATTCGAGAACAGCCTCACCAAGAATTTCCTCAAGAACACCCACGTCAACTTCCTTGACGGACGCAAGTGGTCCTTCGCGATTTCCGGTGCACTCATTCTCATCGCCATCCTTTCAATGTGCTTCAAGGGCTTCACCTATGGTGTCGACTTCACCGGCGGCCGTACTTATGTAGTACGTTTCGACCAGCCTGTCACCGCTGAGCAGGTCCGTGAGGCCGTGGAGAACACATTCAACGTCGCTGACCCTGAGTCTTCAGTCGAGGTCAAGCAGTTCGGTGGCGAGTCACAGATGAAGATCACGACCTCTTACAAGATCAATGATGAATCTTCTGCTGTGGATACAGAAGTTGAGGGTCTTCTCTACGATGGTCTCAAGGGACTCTATGCTGACAATCTTTCTCTCGCTGACTTCATCGATACAGCAAATAACCCTAACGGTATCATCTCATCTGACAAGGTCGGTGCTTCCATCGCGAGCGACATCAAGAGATCAGCTATCATCTCCGTCCTCCTCGCCCTCCTCATCATCTTCGCTTATATCGCATGGCGATTCAAGGGCTGGACATGGGGTCTCGGTGGTGTCCTCGGTCTTGCACATACCGCTATCATCCTTATCGGTTTCTTCTCACTGTTCTCAGGTATCCTGCCATTCAACCTTGACGTAGACCAGACGTTCATCGCGGCTATCCTGACGATCATCGGATACGCCATCAACGATACCGTGGTTATCTTCGACCGTATCCGTGAGAACCTCGGACTCCATCCGAACTCCGACTTCAAGGAGACTGTGAATGCTTCACTGAACGCGACATTGACCCGTACGTTCAACACCTCCATCTCAACTCTCCTCCCTATGCTTGCTATCGCAATCTTCGGCGGTGAGTCCATCAGAGGTCTTTCAGTAGCACTCTGCCTCGGTGTCTGCATCGGTACATACGCATCTATCATGATCGCAACCCCTATCATGTACCTTGCCACCAAGCGTGCTGCAGCCAAGAACGCTTCAAAGAAGTAAGCATCTCCGGAAGATATCAACAATAAGGAAAAGAGACTGGAACTGAGTTTTCAGTCTCTTTCTTTTTTTTTATATCTTTGTTATCTAAATCCACAAGACATGTCCTTCGTCCATCTCCACGTCCATACCCAGTATTCCATCCTTGACGGCTTCTCCGACACGGGGAAATTGTTCAACCGTGCGGAAGAACTAGGGATGCCGGCGCTGGCCATCACCGACCACGGCAATCTCTATGGCGTGAAGGACTTCTTCAAGGCGGCAGGAAAGCACAAGGACGCCGACGGCCACTACAAGGTCAAACCCATCATAGGATGTGAAATCTATGTAACCCGGCACTATGACCACAAACTGAAGGACAACAATCACAGGAAATACTATCATCTCCTTCTTCTTGCTAAAAACCGGCAGGGCTACAGGAACCTGATGAAAATCGTGTCCACGGGTCATATTGAGGGCTCGTACTATGGCAAGCCCCGTGTCGCCCATGAGATAGTCGAGAGATATCACGAGGGACTGATTTGCTGCTCCGCCTGTCTCGCGGGCGAGTTGCCGAAGGCTCTTGTGGCCGGTGACATGGAGGCGGCGCGAAAGGCCGTCGAATGGCATAAAAATGTGTTCGGAGACGACTATTATCTCGAAGTTCAGCTTCATAAGACCGAGGTCCCGGGCCTCTCTCTCGAGGTGTTCGAGGGCCAGCAGGTTTCAAATGCCGGTATCTTCAAACTGGCGGAAGAGTATGGGATCAAGGTGGTTGCCACCAATGATGTCCATTTCGTCAACAAAGAGGACGGCCCTGCGCATGACAGGCTTATCTGTCTGACTACCAATGCTATGGTGGACGATCCGGACCGCATGCGCTACACGCAGCAGGAATACTTGAAGAGCGAGGAGGAGATGGCGGCTCTTTTCCCTGACCATCCGGAGGTCATCTCTAACACCCTGGAAGTGGCGGACAAGGTGGAGGTTTACTCCATCGACCGTGACCATGTGCTTCCGAAGTTCAAGATCGATCCGTACTTCCTTGCAGACATTGATTTCTACCTGGAGAAGTACAAGGATATCATAGATGCCGGCCGTTGCGACAAGAAAGGCAACTACCGTGGCGACGATTTCTGCAAGTCTGTCGCATTCCTCTGCCATCTCTGCTACAAGGGCGCGAAGGAACGCTATGGTGACACTCTGAGCGAGGAGCAGGCCGAGCGTATCGATTTCGAGCTCAAGACCATATGCAAGATGGGTTTCCCGGACTATTTCCTGATAGTCCAGGACTATATTGCCGCTTCGCGGGCAATGGGGTCTATGGTCGGTCCGGGCCGTGGCTCCGCCGCCGGTTCCGTTGTCGCCTACTGCCTGAAGATCACGAACCTCGACCCTATCAGATACAACCTCCTTTTTGAGCGTTTCCTCAATCCGGACCGTATCAGTATGCCAGATATCGATGTGGACTTCGAGGACTTGACCAAGGCCCACGAGTATGTCGAGAAACAGTACGGAGCCGATCATGTGTCGCGTGTCATCACCTTCGGTACCATGGCTGCAAAGAGCGCCATCAAGGATGTTGCGCGTATCAGCAATCTTTCCATAGACGAGTCTAACAGACTTTCCAAGATGGTTCCCGCAAGGCTGTCGGAGAAGGTGGAGAAAGAGTACCCGTTCAACCCTAAGTTCGATACACTGAAGCCTGGCTTCAAGCAGTTTGAGAAAGAGGTGGAAGTCGATGACCCGGAGCACGAAGGACAGAAGATAATAGAAAAGAAGACGTTCCAGAAAGGAATGGAGGAGGTCGATGTCAAGATCAACCTGAAGAACTGCTACCGTCTCGTGCCGGAGTTCAAGAACGAACTTGAGAACGGCACGGAACTGAACAAGGAAGTGCTGAAATTCGCTCTTCAGCTGGAGGGTTGCATCAGGCAGGTCGGGCAGCATGCCTGCGCGACCATCATTGGCCCGGACAACCTTACCGACCATATCCCTATCTGCCTGTCAAAGGACAAGGAGACAGGCGAGGACGTATGGACATCCCAGCTCGACGGTCATTATATCGAGGAGGTGGGAATGCTCAAGATGGACTTCCTGGGCCTTAACACCCTCTCCATCATCCACACCTGCCTGGACATGATCAAGCAGCGCTTCGGCACTGAAATAGACATCGAGGCCATTCCGATCGATGACAAGCCGACATACGAGCTCTACGGCCGCGGTGACACCACCAGCGTGTTCCAGTTCGAATCCGAAGGCATGAAGGCGTGGCTTCAGAGACTTCATCCTGAGAGGTTTGAGGACCTGATCGCAATGAACGCGCTCTACCGTCCCGGCCCTATGGACTATATCCCTGACTTCGTCGACAGGAAACAGGGTGTGCAGCAGATAGAGTACGATCTTCCAGAGATGGAGGAGTTTCTGTCGGAGACATATGGCATCACCGTCTATCAGGAGCAGGTCATGCAGCTGTCCCGCAAGCTTTCATCGTTCACTAAAGGCGAGGCGGACAAGCTCCGCAAGGCTATGGGAAAGAAGCAGATAGCCACGATGATGGAGCTTAAGGACAAGTTCATGAAGCAGGGAGTGGAGAACGGTCATCCGGAGAAGACGCTTGACAAGATATGGAAGGACTGGGAGAAGTTCGCCCAGTATGCCTTCAACAAGTCACACGCCACCTGCTATGCCTGGGTGAGCTACCAGACAGGCTGGCTCAAGTGCCATTATCCAGCGGAATTCCAGGCGGCCAACCTTTCCTGCAACCTCGACAAGAGCGACGAGATCAAGAAAATCATGGCTGACTGCAAGGCCCACAAACTGAAGGTTCTGACCCCTGACGTGAACGAAAGCTCAGCGCATTTCACCGTGAACAAGGAAGGTGGCATCCGTTTCGGACTTGCAGGAGTCAAGGGCTTCGGTGCCAAGATAGTCGAGATGATAATAGCCGAGCGCGAGGCTAACGGCCTTTTTGCTGATGTCTTTGATTTTGTAGAGAGGATGTCAGGCGCGGTGAACAGAAGTTCGATCGAGGCTCTTGTCTATGCCGGCGCCTTCGATTCGTTCGGCTACAAGCGCACTCAGTTCTTCCGTCCTGGAGCCAGCGGCGACCTTTTCATCGATGAACTTGCCCGCTATGCGGACAATTATCGCAACGACTCCGTGGACAGTGCATTCTCTTTGTTCGGTGACGTGGAGGAGATGAAGCCTCAGCGTCCTGAGATGCCGGCAGCACCGGAGGAGGAGAACACGCTTGAACTCCTTCAGAAGGAGAAGGAACTTGTGACCATGTACATTTCTGCTCATCCTCTGGACAGATATGCTTTCGAAATAGAGAGTTTCACCACTTGTTCTGTCGGTGACATTCAGGAAAAGATAGAGGAGTGCGATACTGAGAGAAAGAACGGAACTGTCGTATTCGCAGGTATCGTGACGGACTCGAAGCAAGGAGCGACACGTACTGGCACTCCTTCGCTCAAAGCCACCATCGAGGACTTCAGCGGTTCATATGAACTTGCTCTGTTCGGCAAAGACTGCGAAGCGTGGCTTCCTCTGCTCGGACTTCATTCGGAGATATTCGTAGAAGCGGAGATAAAGGAGAAGTACAGGCTCAAGCCGGAGGATATCGCGCAGGGGAAGCGCGCACCGTATGCTTTGAGAGTCAAGAAGATAAGTATGCTTGGCAATGTCACTCAGGACCTCTTGAAGACTTTTGCCATCAATCTCACCACCTCCCAGATAAACGAGAAGTTCCGCAAGGATCTGGTGAAGCTTCTCAAAGAGAACAAAGGCACGGTCCCGCTGAACATGTATCTGTTTGATCCGAAGACACACTACAATGTGGAATTCTATTCAAAGAAATTCCAGGTGGCGGTGACGAACGAGTTCCTGTACGGCCTCCGCGACCTCGGCATAAGTTATACCGTAAACAAGAAATAAGATGGCAGAGCAGAATTTTTCGGACATAGGAAAAGTTGAGGCGATAGCTTCTCTTTATGAAGGGACTCCGTTCAAGCCTTTTGAAAAAATCACTTTCGAGACTTCCGGAAGGAGCGTCATCGTGTCATCATCAGTCTTGCTCCAGGAAGGGCTTGACTTCGACCTGGTATATTTCCCGCTCAAGCATCTCGGATACAAGAGTGTGGTGACTGTGACCGGTGAACTGTACGCACAGATGGCACATCCGGCTTCTCTGTCCATCATCCTTGGAGTGTCGTCAAAACTGGATTTCGCCCAGATCAAGGAGGTCTGGAGCGGAGCGGTCTCTGCGGCAAAGGAACACGGCTACGGAAAGGTCTCACTTGACCTTGTGCCTTCGCCGAACGGCCTGAGCATCAGCTTGTCCGCTGTCGCTGAAAGATCCATTCTCACAGAGAAAAGAAGTCCGGCGGCCAAGTCGAAGGATCTCATATGCGTAAGCGGATCTCTCGGAGCGGCCTATCTGGGCATGCAGGTCCTCGAGCGGGAAAAGCAGGCTTTTGACAAAGGTCAGAGCGACCACGCAGAGCGTGAAAAGGCTCTGAGCCAGTACAAGATGCTTGTTGCCGCCTATCTCAAGCCGGAATTGCCCGCAGATGTCGTTTCCCACCTTGAGAATACAGAGATCATCCCTTCTTCGGGATACTTCATTTCTTCCGGTCTGTCCGATGCGGTGAAGAGACTGGCCCGTGATACTGGCCTCGGAGCGAAAATCTATGCAGACAAGATACCTTTCGAAGGCAACTCCTTCCAGCTTGGAAAGGAAATGAATATCGATCCTGTTTCTGCTGCGATGAACGGCGGTGATGACTTCAAGCTTCTTTTCACCGTGCCGATTCTTTCCTTGGATAAGTTCAGGAGAGAGTTTCCGACCTTCGAGATCATCGGCCATCTGGCCCAGGAGGAGGTAGGGACAGTCCTTGTTACACCTGACGGAGTGGAACTTCCTCTCAGGGCGCAGGGCTGGAAAGATGAATAGGACATGGCAAATCAGGAAATAGAGCGTAAATTCCTCGTGAGGGGCAGTTTCAAGGAGCAGTCCTTCAAGTCGTTGGATATCAAGCAAGGTTATCTTTGCACCGATCCCGCCCGCACCGTAAGGATCAGGATACGGGAAGACAAGGGCTTCATCACTATCAAAGGTGACGGGAACGCATCAGGAACCACCCGTTTTGAGTGGGAGAAAGAGATTCCACGCGTGGAGGCCGAGTCCTTGCTGGTACTTGCACAGAGCGGAATCATCGACAAGACCCGTTATCTGATAAGGAATACTGATGGTCAGCATGTCTGGGAAGTGGACGAGTTCCACGGCATGCATGAGGGACTTGTCATCGCTGAGATCGAGCTTTCCTCCGAAGACGATGCGTTCGACCGTCCGTCCTGGCTCGGAGAGGAGGTCACCGGCGACATAAGGTATTATAACTCTTACCTGAGCAAGGCCCCGTCTGTCTAGCCTTTCCGCGGGTATTCTGATGGGGATACTCCGAACAACTGCTTGAATGTTCTGGAGAACACGGAGACGCTTGAGAAACCTGTCTCTGCAGCGACCGATGCTATGTCCAGCCGTTTTTCCTTGAGCATCTCCGCCGCCATCTTCAGCCTGGTGTTCCTGATGTACTCGCTCGGCCCCTGGTTGGTCAGTTCTGTCAGTTTTCTGTAGAGATGGACCCTGCTTATTCCCACTTCCTTTGCCAGCATCTCCACGCTCAGCTCCTGATTCTTTATGTTGGTGGCAAGCACCTTGTCTATCCTGTCGAGCAGTCTTTCGTCCGGGGTTTTGAGCTCCGGTATGTTTTCTATGCGGCCCTGCTGGCGGCCGATATAGATGTTTTTGAGTCTGCTTACGCTTTCTAGCAGCTGTGAGATGTTCTTTTTCAGGAGGACGATGTTGAACGGCTTGGTGATGAAAGCGTCGGCACCGACTTCCATTCCCGCCATTTTGTCCGCCTCGTCTGTCTTTCCTGTGAGGATGATCACTGGAATAGCGTTGGTGTTGATGTTATTCTTGATCTTGTCGCACAACTGGAAACCGTTAAGCCCAGGCATGATGACATCGCAGACAACGATGTCCGGCGTGTTCTTCAGGATGCCGTCAAAAGCTTCCTGACCGTTGCTGTACGCAGTCACGTTGTACTCTGAAGAAAGTTCTTTCTGCAGATAGCGCCGGACGTCATCGTTATCTTCCACGATGGCGACTGATCTGCGGACTTTCGAAAGTTTTTCATTTGTGGCGCTGTTCGGAACATAGGAGGTCTCGTACAACATAAGATTGTTGAAAGAGTACTCTTGGGCAGGGGTCTCGGATGTGATCTCGTCATCGGAGAGGTGCTCCCGTCCCAGCGGAATGCTCACTTCGAAGCAGGCGCCCTGTCTGTCAGGAAGGTTATATGCCATTATGGTACCGTGGTGCATCCTGACCAGTGACTGCACCAGACTCAGTCCTATGCCCACGCCCATGGTCGAGTTCTGGTGTTCTCCCTGGTAGAATCTCTCGAATATAGTGTCGAGTTTGTCTTCATCTATGCCAGGGCCGCTGTCGCTTATGCAGATTTTCAGATGGTCATCATCAGTATTTACGGTCATGGAAATGTTACCGCACTCAGGAGTGAACTTGACTGCATTATGGAGAATGTTCAGCACTATCTTGTCAAACTGCAGGTTGTCTATCCAGACTTCCGGGTTGTCCTTGGCAGGGCTGAAGGTCAGAATTATCCTCTTGTTCTGGGCAGCTTGCTCCATGACCTCTGCGATCGGCAGCAGATACTGGTTGATGTCGGTTTTTCTGAACAGAAGCTTCATCTTTCCCCTCTCGATCTTCCTTATGTCCATGATCTGGTTCACCAGCAGATTGATTCTCCGGGCGTTGTTTGCCATCATGCCGTACTGAACCTGGTGTTCGGGGTTCTGGTCGGTGGCCATCAGTTTGCTCAGCGGGCTGATGATCAGGCTGACCGGCATGCGGATTTCGTGAGCGAGACCAAAGAAATACTGGAGTTTGGTCTTGTTCAATTCGAGTTCATATTTCTCGTTCTGTTCCTCCTCCTTCTTCTTTGCTTTTTTCTGGATGTCCAGCAAGAAAAGGATGGCGAGAGCCGCTATCACTGCCAGATATAGCAGTGCAGCCTTCACGGTGGAATACCATGGCCGCTTTACTCTTATGTTCAGAATCAGGTCATTGTATTTCTTGTCCGGGCTGGTGCAGCTGACTGTCAACTTATGCTTGCCTGAAGTGAGTTTGTTGAACGTGACCCTGTTCGTGCCTCGGGCGAGATATTCGGATTCCCCGTTGTCCATACGGTAGGAGAATGCTGCTCTGCCGTTGTCGTAGAAGGAACCGGTGGTGAAAGCCAAGCTGAAGGTGTTTTCATTATGATTGATAACCATCTCCTCGCCATCAGCGTGCTCTGGTGGGAAATGCTTGTTGCCGATGGTCATCCGGGATATGTATATCTCCGCCTGTTCCTGTCTTTTGTCGATCGCGTCAGGGCTGAACCACGTTATTCCGCTTCGGTTGCCGAAGGCCAGGTTTCCTTCTCCGAAAACTGTTGACGACTTGTTGCAGAACTCGCTTTCGACCTGCACCCTGGTAAAACTGTCGCTTTCCCTGTTCAGGAATGCAAGTCCGTTGGCTGTGCTTATCCAGATTTTCTTCTGATGGTCCTCTTCCACTGCACAGATGTTGTTCTGAGGCAGTCCGTCGTTGTAAGAATAAGTCTTGTGCTGGAATGTCTTTGTGTCAAGCCGTATCAGTCCTGTGGTGGTGGCGAGCCATAGGTCGTGGTCAGAGTCTTCAGCGATGTCGTTGATGATTACGCCATCGAAGATATGGTTTGCGTCCGGAAAGTTTGACAGGAAACTGTTTGTTCTGATATTATAGCAGGACAGTCCATTATATGTGCCGAAATAGATCTTCCCCTTTACTTCAGTCATGCAGTTCACCCACTTGTTTTCCAGCACGTCGTCTGTAAGGCGGGTGTCGTGATTATCATCGCCGAGCGGCAGTGACCTGACATTTTTTCTGTCCCGGCTGATTACATACATGCCGTCTCCTTTGCAGCACACCCATATCTGCCCCCTTTCGTCTTCAAGGATGTTGTCGACATTGCGGTTGATTCCAGAGGCTGCAGCCGGCAGCTTGAATTTGTGCGGTTCCCGTGATCCGGCAGTGATGAAGAACAGCCCGTTGCCCTCCTCTCCGTACCAGACTGTTCCGGTCCTGTCCTCGCAGACTGAAAGGATGCCGTTCTTAGCCTCAACATGCCTTATGACATTCATCTTGCTGTCCAGAAGGAACAGGCCGCCGCTCTCTGTTCCGGCCCAGATGTCTCCGTCCCTGCTTACTGTCATGGAGAGTACTGCATCTGCCCGGCGAGTGCCATCCTCCTTTCCCACCCACGAAGAGTTGAACATGCTCCTTCGGTTGCCGGTTATGCTCACACCCACGTGGTTAATAGCCATGGCGGTGTTTCCATGAATGTCAAACACGAGGTCGCAGACCTGTTTGCGTTGCGGGAACTCTTCTATTATGGAAGATTTTACAGGAATAAGGGTCTCGTCGTTGACATTGTACGAATACAGACCGCCGTATTCTGTGCAGATGTATATGATGTCCTGCCTGTAGATCAGTTTCGTCACCCTCTGCTTCACCACTTCTTCTGGAAGAATCTGTGAAAAGTCGGTTTCTCCGTCCTTTCTCGCCAAAAGTCCCTGGTTCCGGCTTGCCATATATATGGTTCCGTAGTGGTCCTGGCACATGCTGCTGAATTCAAGTCTCGTATGATTTTCGTCCAATCCGAAAATCTTTTCCACCCTGCCGTCGGCATCTATCGTGTATACACCACTATAACAGGCGCATAACCACAATTTGGCATCAGAGTCCTCGAAAATGGTGCTTATCTCGTGAACGTTGGGGTCATCTGTCCAAGTAATCCTGCTGGCGCTTATCATTCCCTCTTCGTCCTTTGACAGCCTGTATATTCCCCCATATCCGAAAGTACTGACTATTACCTCTCCGCTGTGTCTGACAAGAATTGAGGACACATTAGGCTGGGATCCGTCTCTGAGTGCAACAGAGCGGAACTCCTGCCTGTCCAGGGAGAAGCTGCACAGACCGCCCTCTGTTCCGAGCAGCAGGTTCCTATCCCTGTCTTCAGCAATGACCTGCACGACATCGTTCGGAAGATGGTTCGAGTCGGATATGTCGGCATAGAAAGACCGGACCACGTTTCCATCCAGCCTGTTCAGCCCGTTGCTCGTACCTATCCAGAGACTTCCGTAGGAGTCTATATGCAGAGCTTTGATCTCCGAACTGCAGAGTCCGTCTTTGGTCGATATGATCTTTGTGTCCTGCGCGGATGCGGTAAACAGGACTGAGCACGAAAGGAAAATGGACAGAATGTAACGATGCATACTATATGGGGTAATATTATTGCAAATATATAGTAATATGTTAACATGTTACTCCATGAGTGGCAGATATTTTCCTCTGCGAAACGCTGTGTAAAATTTTTGAGTCGGTATTTTAATAAAATTGCCCCTTCTCCTTTGCTCAAGGTGGGGCGTGTAACATTTGGTAAAAATCTTGGAACGAGCTTTGGGGTGGTTACTTGAGAAGTAGTCGTAAATTTGTATTTTGGAAAGTTTATTTCACACTATAAACCAACTTTTTTATTTTTATTATGAAACAAAACATCCGAAAAGTCTTAGGACTTGCGTTTCTCTGCTGTATGATGCCGGTCGCGCTGTTCGCCCAGAACATCAACGTGACAGGTACGATTACAGATGTGAACGGTGATTCTGTCATCGGCGCTGCCGTGGCAGTACAGAACACAACCACTGGAACGGTCACTGACATTGATGGAAACTATTCTATCAGCGTCCCTCGCAACGCCGTTCTCGAAGTATCTTCAATGGGTTTCCAGACCCAGCTTATTCCGGTAAACGGAAGAAACAAGATTGACATCGTGCTGACCGAAGACAGCCAGGCTCTCGAAGCTACTGTCGTCATCGGTTACGGTACCGCCCGTCGTACTGATGTCACAGGATCTATCGCTTCTGTTGGTGGCGAGACTCTTCGCGCCATCCCTTCAAACGATATCTCCCGCGCACTTGACGGTCGCGTCGCAGGTGTTCAGATGACACAGACCGACTCAAAGCCAGGTTCTTCAATGCAGATCCGCATCCGTGGTCAGAGATCACTCTCTGCATCAAATGAGCCTCTCATCGTTCTCGATGGCATGCCATTCATGGGCAGCCTCTCAGATATCTCCACAAACGATATCAAGAGCATGGACATCCTCAAGGATGCTGCTTCAACAGCCATCTACGGATCAAGAGGAGCCAACGGTGTCATCCTCATCACCACATACAAGGGTGTCGAAGGCCAGGCTCCGAAGGTGTCATTCAACACCTATGCCGCATACAAGAAGGCAGTCAAGTATCCTATGATGCCTCAGGACAAGTACATCCGCATGCGTGAAATGGCTGGTCAGTACAAGAACTCCGTCGATGAGTCCAATGATGTATTCACCGACTGGCAGGA
>JAZRWN010000129.1:0-20393 GCA_045599725.1 Candidatus Cryptobacteroides sp.
CAACCTCAGGCTCGCCTATGAAGCGATAGAGCGCGGCGGCAATGCTCCCTGCGCCCTCAACGCCGCCAACGAAGTGGCGGGGGCCGCCTACCTCAAGGGCAGGATATCATTCTACGACATCACGGGCATCAATGAAGCATGCCTTAAAGGCCTGGATTTTGTAGCAGACCCTTCGCTCGAAGACATATTCGCCACAAATGACGAAGCGGCCGCCATGGCCCGCAGCCTCGTGCCTGAACCGTAACCTATGGTCGTACTCATCAAGACACTGCAAGTCATACTTGCCCTCTCATTGCTCATCGTGCTCCACGAGCTCGGTCACTTCACCTTTGCCAAGATATTCGGGATCAAGGTGGACAAGTTCTTCCTGTTCTTCGACATCGGAGGGGCTAAGCTGTTCTCGTCGAAGACTTCCAAGTGGTTTGTCCGCCTGTTTTCGAAGGCAGCTGAGGCTGAGACCGAATATGGCATAGGCTGGCTGCCGCTCGGTGGCTACTGCAAGATATGCGGCATGATAGACGAGTCCATGGACCTTGAAAGTCTGAAAGGTGAACCGCAGCCTTGGGAGTTCCGTACGAAGAAAGCCTGGCAGAGGTTGCTCGTCATGGCCGGTGGAGTCCTGTACAACTTCATCTTCGCCATCATAGCATACAGCGTCATACTCGGCATATGGGGGCGTGCGTACATACCGAACGAAGGCAACGACATCTATGTGAATGAACTCGCATATGACATGGGTTTCCGTACTGGAGACCACATCATCGCGTTCGACGACTACTACCCGGACAACTTCGGTATGCTCCAGGCAGATCTCGCCCGCCGCAATGTCCGCAAAGCAACGGTCCTCAGGAACGCAGACACGCTTGACATATACATCGACCATGCTCTGATAGGTGATGTGCTCAACACTCCCGGGATGTTCGACCTGGCCATTCCTTTCATCATTGACAGTTTCATGGAAGGTACTCCGAACGCTTCATCTGGTCTGGTATCTGGTGACAAGCTGCTGAGCCTTAACGGGTCCACGGTGAAGTATGTGCAGGATTCCCGTCATGTGCTGGATTCGCTGGCCGGGGCCGTCGTCCCGGTGGAAGTGCTCAGGCAGCAGGATACATTGACGTTCTCCCTGAAGGTGGATGAGACCGGCAAGGTCGGCGTCTATCTCAAGAGTCCCGAGATCAGAACCAGGACATACAATTTCTTGAGCGCCATCCCGGCCGGATTCAAAGAGGCTTTCTCCTCGATAGGCGGCTATCTCAAGGACCTCCGCCTGGTGGCCACTCCGAGCACCCAGGCGTACAAGTCGGTCGGCAGTTTCATCGCCATCGGCCAGGTGTTCCCGAGCACCTGGGACTGGAATCAGTTCCTGGAGATTCTGGCGCTGCTGTCAGTAATGCTTGGAGTGATGAACCTCCTGCCTATTCCGGGTCTGGACGGCGGACATATCCTGTTCACTCTGTATGAGATGGTCACCGGACGCAAGCCGAGCGACAAGTTCCTCGCCGTGGCGCAGATCATAGGCATGGCGCTTCTCATGTGCCTTCTGCTCCTTGCATTCGGAAACGATATTGGAAGATTAATGCGTTAAAATATATCTGTTATGAAGAAATCAGCTCATATTCTCACAGCTCTGGCGGCTCTGCTCTGCCTGCTCTCATGTTCGTCAAACGGAGGTGCCCGCAAGGCTCTTCTGCCAAATGTCAGCGGCAAGGCTGGAGAAGTGATAGTCGTCATTGAAAAGACCGACTGGGAGGGAGCTCTCGGAAATGAAGTCCGTGAAGTCCTGGCCATGGACTGTCCGTGGCTTTATGTCAAGGAGCCTCTCTACTCTCTTGTGAATGTGGCCCCCGGAGGTTTCGCCGACCTTTTCAAGTACCACAGGAACATAGTGTTCTTCCAGATCGACCCTCAGGCGGCACAGACAGGGGTATTCATGAAAACTGACCTCTGGGCGTCTCCTCAGTGCGTTATCCAGATCAGTGCTCCGGATGCGGAGACGGCTCTGAATCTCTTCAAGGAGAAGTCCGAGATCATCACCAGCGCCCTCGAGCAGGCCGAGAGGGACAGGGTGATAAACAATACTCTTCTTTATGAGGAACGCTCTATTTTCACAGAGGTGGCAGAGGTCATGGGCGGATCTCCTCATTTTCCTATGGGCTACAAGCTCAGGAAGAAGACGGACGATTTCATCTGGATAGCGGATGAGAAGCAGTACACCACCCAGGGAGTGCTCATCTACAAGTATCCTGTTCTTCCTGAAGACAATTTCACGGAGGAGAACATCATCGCCAAGAGGAATGAAATCCTCAAGGAGAATGTCCCTGGCATGTTCGACAACACTTACATGATGACGGCCGAGTATATCTCCCCTACAGTGGACTTCATCAAATACAAAGGTCGTGATTTCGCCCAGACCAGAGGATACTGGGAGGTCTATAACGACTATATGGGCGGGCCGTTCGTTTCTCATTCTTTCTACAGCCAGGACGGCTCCGAGATCATCGTTCTCGATGCATTCGTGTATGCTCCGAGATATGACAAAAGACAGTATCTCAGACAGGTCGAGTCTCTTCTGTTCTCATTTGAGTGGAAGGATGGCAAAGAGAAGTAAGAAAAAATTTGGTCATAATGAAAATTATTCATACCTTTGCGTTCCATTCGTGAAAAACGCACGGATTTGAGTATTTGGTGGGTTCGTATAACGGCTAGTACTTAGGATTTTCATTCCTACAATAGGAGTTCGATTCTCCTACCCACTACTAGAAAAAATAAAAAAATAAAATAATGGCTAATAATTCTTCAGCAGAGAAGTGCATTCGCCAGAGCGAAAGGCACAGATTGCATAACAAGTATTATGCAAAGACAACGAGAAACGCTATCCGCGCTATCAGAAACACAACGGACAAGGCTGCGGCCGAGGCCAACGCACCTAAGGTTTACGCGATGATCGACAAGCTTGCAAAGATCGGTCTCATCCACAAGAACAAGGCTTCCAACCTTAAGAGCGGTATCCAGGTATACATCAACAAACTTTCATAAAGTTAGACACCCGAAGAGCTGCCAGTAAAGCGGCTCTTTTTTATCGAGAAGTAGCGCAGTTGGTAGCGCACTACGTTCGGGACGTAGGGGTCGGGCGTTCGAGTCGCCTCTTCTCGACATGAAAAGCTTCCGGATTCCGGAGGCTTTTTTGTTTTTGCACGAAAATTATGGATATATTTGTGGAAACGACTGAAATATG
This sequence comes from Candidatus Cryptobacteroides sp., assembly GCA_045599725.1. Lineage (GTDB taxonomy): Bacteria > Bacteroidota > Bacteroidia > Bacteroidales > UBA932 > Cryptobacteroides. Next base: position 3,239 of record JAZRWN010000129.1, read on the forward strand.
AGCACACTTCTAATAAAGAACATCACTCTCGACGGAGAACTGACCAACATCCTTATCGACGGAAACCGTTTCAAGGATCTCCATGCTCCTGCTGAAATGACCGCGGATCAGGTGATTGACGCCACCGGCAAGGCCATACTTCCTGCCCTGTACAACACCCACACACATGCGGCGATGACCATAATGCGAGGCTACGCTGATGATATGCCTCTTTTCACCTGGCTGAATGACTATATCTGGCCTTTTGAGGCCAAAATGACCTGCCAGGATATCAGGCACGGGAGCGAAATCGCTGTCAGAGAGATGGTTGAGAGCGGTTCCGTGTTTTTCAATGATATGTACTTCGAGGTGGAGGAGACCATAGCGGAAGTCATGGCCGGCGGTATGCGCGCCTCCATCGGCATCACCGTGATGGAGAACCATTCCAAGGCCGCCACCGAGGAGAAGAAGAGATTCGTCCGCGAGTGGAAGGACCCTACCGGCGGCCGCATCCAGCTTGTCATGGCTCCTCACGCCATCTATACCGTCGGGGCTCAGAAACTTGTCGAGTCCGCGGCCTTTGCTCGCGACAACGGCATGAAGATTCACATCCACCTCTCCGAGACTCTGGGCGAGTACAATGACTGCCTTCGCGACCACGGCATGACTCCGACCAAGTATCTTGATTCGCTGGGCGTTCTGGGTGACGATGTGATAGCCGCCCACTGCGTCCATATGACTGACGAGGACATCGACATACTTGCCGAGAGGGGAGTGACAGTTTCGCACTGTCCGTGCTCGAACATGAAGTTGAATTCGGGCATCTTCCCTTATGAGCGGTTCATCAAGTCCGGCTGCCGTATCACTCTCGGCACGGATGGAGCGTCTTCCGGCAACAATCTCGACCTGCGCGAGGCGATGAAGTTCGCTGCGCTTCTTGCCAAGTGCGATGGTACTCCTGAGACCCTTCCTGCCCCGGAGGTGTTCAAATGGGCCACAGAGAACGGCGCGGCGGCGTTCGGCATCGATGCGGGTGTGATAGCCGAAGGCAAACTTGCAGACTGTCTGCTCATCGATCTCAACAATGTCAGGATGCAGCCTTGCTACAATCTTATTTCTAACTTCGTCTATTCAGCCGACACATCCTGCATCTCCATCGTCATCTGCGACGGAAAGGTCATCAAAGGTTGATGTGTTTCAACTGACAATAAAAGAGGCCTGCAGAATCCTGCGGGCCTCTTTCATAGTATGTGTCATGATTTCTATTTGAAGAGAAGCTGTGCGAACTGGTAGAGACAGCGGCGCCAGGTGAGCCATTCATGTGCGGTGTTAGGAGAGACATAGAAATGAGCGTTCACTCCTGATGCCTTCACCTCCTCGGTCTCGACCTTAGGGTCTGTGCCGTCACCGAAGCCAGGCACTCTGTTCTCGAGCTCGCGACTGCCGAAGCCGACGAAGACAACTTTGTTGCTCTGTCTGAAACCAGGGGTGTTGTCAGCATCCGCCACTGTGATGGTGCCACCGCTGAAGATACCTATGTTGGAGAACACTTCAGGATGGTTGAGGGTGATGGACTTTGTGCACATGCCACCCATCGAGAGACCGGCCATAGCTCTGTGGGCATTGTCAGGAATGGTCCTGAAGTCCCTGTCTATCATAGGGATGAGGTCCTCGACCATCACGCGGTCATACACTGCGAACATATTGGCCATGTTGAAGCCTCCGAATCCACCCTGAGGTCTTCCGCCCTGCGGACGTCCCTGCGGAGCGGCAGGTGCACCTTCCGGACGAGGAAGAGCGGCATCGCTGCACTCCATCACTACGAGGAACGGAACAGCCTTGCCTTCAGCGATCAAGTTGTCCATGATCTGTGCGGTCTTTCCCTGGGATGCCCAGCCGTACTCATTCTCGCCGCCACCGTGCTGGATATAGAGAACAGGGTAGCGCTGGTTGATGTTCTTGTCATAGCCGGCAGGGGTGTAGACGAAGCAGTGGCGCATGGCCTTCGTGACCTCTGACCAGTAGTAGAGTTCGCGGATCTGGCCCTGAGGGACATTCTTCACTTCGAAGAACTCGCCGTCGTATGCAGGGACTTCAACGCCGCTGGTCCAATGACTTGAACCATAGTAATAGAGCGCTGTCGGATCTGGGACTGTGGCACCGTCGATGACGATGTTGTAGTAGTGGAATCCTTCGTCGTGAGGAGCGGACACTCCAATCCAGTTACTATTCTCTCCTTTCTTGAGGTCGTATTTGACGCCGCCGATGTCAAGCTTGACTGACTGGGCGTCAGGGGCATTGACCTGAACGCGGACGCATTTCTCAGAATTGACTGCAGGGAACTGTTTCCCGTGCTGTACGGTCGTTGAAGGCACGAAATCCTCCTTGACCTGGGCGCTTACCGGGACTGTGAGCATACACAGTGCCACGGTTGCGAAGATGTGGACAATTTTCATTTCTATTAGGATTTGGTTGATTTCCCAAATATAACAATTATACAGAAGAATCGGAAAAAGTACTTAACTTTGTGACTATGAAGAACAAGTTGCACGTAGGCCTGGCTTTCCTCGTTTCCTTCGGTTTTTTCCTGATTTTGTATCCCTTCCACCTCTTGAGAAGGGAGCAGTTGAATCTGTTTGTATACGACTGGGATTACATCGCCATGAATTTCAAGGGACTGGGCTGGCTTTCCCGTCTTCTCGGCAGTTTTGCCGAACAGTTCTTCATCTCCCGTGTCCTCGGCGCTTTGATCGTGGCCTCGCTTCTTGCCGCGATCTTTGCGGTCACTTGCAGTATCTGCAGAAAATTCCTTGGCGGGCGATTGTCCGTTGTGATCGCCTCGCTTGTGTTCATCTGGTCCTGGCTGAGAGAATGCGGAAACCTTTATCTGACTCGTTATACCATCGCCTTCCTAGGTTTCCTTCTCCTGATATTTCTGGCAATGCAGTTCAGGACATCGCGCGGCAAGCTGCTGGCGGCCGTGCTGCTGCTTTGTCTCGGTGTCTGGGTTTTCGGGCCTCCGTTCAACAGCACTTACGGCAAGCTCTGGGGAGTCCCGCGTCTGGCCTCTGAAAGACAGATGGCACTGGATACGGAAGTGTCAAGGGAGAACTGGGACCGGGTCCTGGAACTTTCAGAGAAGGACTTGCATACTGTGGAAGCAGCAAACTGCTTCAATCTGGCATTGGCGATGAAAGGTCAGTTGGGAAACAGACTGTTCGACCATTCGCAGACCACTGAAGCATATTTCTTCCTTCCTTTCGTTTCCGGAGACCAGGATCTCTTCCACAACAGACTGGTCGGGGAGATGTGGTATCAGCTGGGAGATATGACCATCGCTGAACAAAGTGCAATCACCTGCCTGCAGGCCTCTCCTGAGCACACAGGCGCGAGGTTTGTCGAAAGGCTGGCGCGCATCAATATCATCACCGGCCAGGAAGCCACCGCCCAGAAATATCTTGACATCCTCAGCAGGACAGCCTTTTACAGGAAATGGGCGAAAAGGATGCTTGACGGCGACTACTCAGAAGAAGACAGACTCTGGCTCGACCATGCCAGGGCGAACATGGTTTCTTCCGACCATATCCATGAGGCCAACGACGCACGTCCTGTCCTCCTTGCCCTTCTTGAGGCAAATCCTGACAACGTCCCTGCACGCAACTTCCTGCTCTGCCATGACCTTCTCAGGTACGATCTCGAGCAGTTCGCGGAGGATTATGAGAGCTGCAGGATTGACGCGCGTCTGTACAAGGAGGCCCTGATAATATGGCTGGGGCAGAATAACGTCACTTCACAGAAGGTCATTGATGACTATGGCATCGATGACAGTTACAGGAAAAGGATGGAGTTGTTTTTCCGCTATCCGGAAAACTATCGAAACACTTACTGGTACTACTACCTCAAAGCACTTAACGGTCTGAAATGAAGATGAGAGTTCACGCATTCACAATCATATTGGCTTCGGCTGTCCTGGCTTTCACCGGCTGCAGCAAAGGGGACAGCACGGCGGTGGACGGCAGCCGCGGCCCTCTGGTGATCTATCCTGACTACAAGGATGTGACCATCCCGGCCAACATCGCTCCTCTGAATTTCCATTATGCCATGAAGGATGTGGCAAAGGTGAAGACCACTTTCACCTTGGGAGGGAAGTCCGTGACGTTAAGAGGCAGGGAAGTGGAATGGTCGGTGAAGAAATGGAAATCGTTCATCGCCGGTGCTGAAGGACAGGTCATGGCCGTTTCTGCGGAAGCTGTCGTGGACGGACAGGCGGTTACAGACAAGTGGAACATGCCTGTCAGCGAGGATCCTGTCGACGCTTATCTGACTTACAGGCTCATCGAGCCGTCGTATCAGATGTACAATGAGATATCACTTGTGGAACGCTGTGTCGAGGATTTCTCCGAGACCACCATATGCGACTACAAGCATACGGACAACTCCTGCATGAACTGCCACACGCATACACAGGGACGCGGAGATCTGTCGTTCTACTATATCCGAGGCGAGAAGGGCGGTGCCATCCTCAACAGGAACGGCGAACTCAGGAAACTGACGCTCAATGCCGAAGGGATGCTTTCAGGGACCGTCTATGGCGAGATACATCCAGAAGGACGTTTCGGAGTATTCTCCACCAATGTCATCATTCCGGGGCTTCACACTTCGGCGGTGAACAGGATGGAGGTGTATGACTCCTTCTCCGACCTTTCCGTCGCTGACTTTGACACCAACCGCATGATCAATCTTCCTCATGTCGCCAGGACCGACAGGCTGGAGACATTCCCCTGCTTTTCAGCAGACGGAAATTCGGTGTATTACTGTGTGGCTGACTCGTTGTCGGAGGACCATGACGCAAGCCTGCTCAAGTATTCGCTCCTCCGGGCAGATTTTGATGCATCGAACGGTCATATAGGTGAGGTGGTGGACACTGTCTGGAACGGAGCGGACCACAACGCATCAGTCTGCCATCCGAAGGCCTCCCCGGACGGAAATTGGCTTATGTTCACAGTCGCAGACTATGGTACTTTCCCTCTCTATCACACGGAATCCACGCTGTGCCTCATGAACCTTCAGAGCGGAGAAGTGCAGATGCTTGACAGTATAAAGGGTGATAAGTCAGATACTTATCATAGCTGGTCCTCTTCCGGCAGGTGGTTTGTCTTCGCGAGCAAGAGGGGGGACGGCCAGTACGGGAAGCCATATTTCTGCCATATTGATGAAAACGGCAGTGTCTCGAAGCCTTTTGTGCTTCCTCAGAAACATTCGGAATTCTACGAATACAATCTGAAATCCTTCAATATCCCAGACCTCGGCAGCTCATCCACAGGGCTGAACCTCAAGAACGCGAGAGCCATGTTCAATGCAGAAAGTGAGACATTCATCCAGGAATGACAAAAAAGGTCGGGACTCATCGTCTCGACCTTTTTGCTCCCCCTCGGGGACTTGAACCCAGGACCCCCTGATTAACAGTCAGGTGCTCTAACCAACTGAGCTAAGGAGGAATGTTCCGCTTCATTGTTGAACGGGATTGCAAAGGTACTATATTTTTTGATTCGTGCAAATTTTTTCACCCTTTTTTTACTATCTTTGTGACCGCCTGAAGCCCTTTCCGGCAGCAATAATCAGAAAAACATGGATATAGACCTTCTGTCAAAAATGGTTGCGGAACTCATTCTCGACAACGACGAGGTGACACTCCCCGGGGTTGGAACTTTCGTCGCCGAGGAAGTTCCATCATCTTTTTCTGACAAGGGCTATACCATAAACCCGCCATACCGCAGGCTCTCTTTCCGTCAGAAAGAGACAGAGGACACCATACTGGCGGAATTCTATGCGAAGACAAACCATCTTGACACCAAGGATGCCCTGTCCATTCTCTCCACTTTCCTTACAGAGTTGAAGGAGAACCTGAAAGTCAAAAAAACTATCATTCTTCCCGGTCTTGGACGCCTCAGGGCCACGAAGGAGAATGCATTCTTCTTCGTCCCGGACGAGGAACTGAACATATATCCTGACGGTTTCGGTCTTGAATCCGTCTCCTTGAAGACGCATGTGGAGACTGAAACGGAAGTCCAGGAGGCCATGGAGGGGCTCAGCACCATCATTGACTCGGAGACACCTGTCATCCTGTCTGATGAAAGCCTGGAGGATATCTCCGAGGAAGAGGATGCGTTCGTAGTCGAGCCGGTGGTGGAACTGCAGGCGGAAGAACCGGTCCGGACCGCAGTGACGGAGGAAAACATGCAGCCTGTAGTAGCAGTAAAGCAGGACAGGAGGAAAATTCCGTCCGGATGGAGGATAGCCTGCGCCGTCATTGCCGCGGCAGCGGTCTTCATCATCGCATTCCTGGCTCTGTCGCATCTGGCTCCGGATTTCACGGACTCATTGTTGTATTCTCCTGAAGAGCTTGAGATTATCAGAAGTTTCCAACTATGATAGAGTTGATTTATCCTTCCGGTGCTCCTGCGCCGATCGTCCAGCACATGTCCACCTTGCACGACACGAAGGCTTCTGAGATGCTTCCGGTCGTGGATCCGAACGGAACGGTGACCGGCCAGGCTTCCCGCGCCTGGTGCCACTCGGGACGGAAGCTTCTTCACCCGGTGGTCCATCTTCACATAATCAACAGAAACGGCGAACTTTATCTCCAGAAACGCGCGGCGGACAAGGAGATTTTCCCAGGGTACTGGGATACGGCGGTCGGTGGTCACATAAGCTACGGCGAAAGCATCAGCGAGGCGCTTTTCCGTGAAGCTGGCGAGGAACTGGGTTTCTATGATTTCAATCCCATCCATCTGTTCTCATATGTTTTCGAGTCCGACATCGAACTCGAACTGATAAATGTTTTCGCCGCGGTAGGCAACTTCACGCTCCACCCGGATTACTTCGAGGTCGAGACAGGACGCTACTGGCCTATGGCCGATATTGAAAATCATATGCACCATTCTGTTTTCACTCCGAATTTCGAAAAGGAGTTCCAGATGGTGAAACAGCCCCTCGAGGCTCTTCTATAGTTTTTTTTATGACACCCGGACCACAAAGAAAGATAGAGGTCGGCATAATGACAGCGCCGGTGATCTCCTTTGAGATACTATCCGGTGCCGTGGGCAGAAAAATGGTCTCGGTCAAGGATGGGAAAATCCTTTTCGACGGGAACACATATGATGAACTCGTCTTCTCTCCAGAACCTTCCGATTCCCTTTTCGCCGGGCCGTCCTTCAAACTTCATAATGTCACCATTGGTGCCGGATTCCATTGGCAAAGACTTCAGGACCAGATATTTGCAGGAACCCTTAAATTCATGGTCGAGGACGGCATGGTCACAGCCGTGAATGTCATAGGGGTCGAAGACTACCTCGTGAGTGTGATCAGTTCCGAGATGAAGTCTTCGGCATCTCTTGAGTTCCTCAAGGCCCATGCGGTCATATCGCGCTCCTGGGTCATCGCCCAGACCGAGAACAGGAAGTCGGACCGTCACTTCCCGGACATGGAGCAGGAGGAGGGACAGGGTGCCCTGATCCGCTGGTGGGACCATGATGACCACAAGTCCTTCGATGTATGCGCGGATGACCATTGTCAGCGTTATCAAGGACTTACCAATGCTCTGACCGGGAATGCCCGCAAGGCGGTGGAAGAGACCTGGGGACAAGTCCTCCGATATGAAGGAGAACTCTGCGACGCCCGGTTCTCAAAGTGCTGCGGGGGTATGATGGAGCGTTTCAGCACATGCTGGGAGGACAAGGACTATCCGTACCTCCAGCCGCTTCCTGACACTCCTGAAGGCGGAGGACGCTGTTTCTGTGACACTGAGGACAGCGCCATTCTCTCGCAGGTGCTGAATGACTATGACCTCGAGACGAAGGATTTCTACCGCTGGGAAGCATGTTACTCAAGAGCGGAGCTGTCGGAACTTGTCAGCCGCCGGACCGGCATCGGCTTCGGAGAGATCAGGAGCCTTGAGCCTCTCGAAAGAGGCGAATCCGGGCGTATTTCGCGGCTGAGGATAGTCGGCTCCGCCAATACTGCCGTCATCGGCAAGGAACTCATGATACGGCGCGCACTCTCGGAGAGCCATCTCAAGAGTTCGGCGTTCGAAGTGGAGTGGCAAGGGGAGCGCCTTGTCCTTCACGGCCGCGGATGGGGGCACGGAGTGGGCCTCTGCCAGATAGGTGCGGCTGTCATGGCATCGGAAGGATACGACTACAGACAGATACTTGACCATTATTATCCGGGAGCGGACATTGAAGCATGAAAACATCACGAAACCCTTGGCTCTGGGTGCCGACACTTTATTTTGCCGAAGGCATCCCTTACTTCATAGTGAACAACATCTCTGTGGTGATGTTCAAGAACATGGGCATGTCAAACGGGGATTTGGCCATGTATACTTCACTGCTTTATCTCCCATGGGTCATCAAGCCTCTTTGGAGCCCGTTTGTGGACATAATAAAGACCAAGAGATGGTGGATCCTCGCCATGCAGGTCATCTGTGCCGCCGCCTTTGCCGCCATTGCCCTGACTCTCCCGCATCCTGAGGCCGCATCCATCGCTGCCGGCGAGGTTCCGGTCTCTGCGTTCGTGCTGACCCTTGTCATCTTCTATGTCACGGCTCTCGCGTCCGCGACCCACGACATCGCCGCCGACGGATTCTATATGATAGCGCTCGACACGCACTCTCAGTCTGTCTTCGTAGGCATAAGAAGCACTTTCTATCGAATAGCCTCTGTATTCGGGCAGGGTGTGCTGGTCATGGTTGCCGGTCTCCTCGAAACGAAGACCGGCAATGTACCGCTCGCCTGGTCCGTCACCCTGATTGTCAGCGCGGTGCTGTTCGGAGTCATCGCCCTCTGGCACACTTTCTCCATGCCGAGACCTGAAACGCCTGCAGCCGGGAAACGCACTGCCTCTGAGATTTTTACGGAACTGGGCAGAACTTTTGTCACTTTCTTCCAGAAGAAACAGGTGTGGTTCGCGATGGTGTTCATGCTCATGTACAGGTTGCCGGAGGCATTTTCAGTGAAAATGCTGAATCCTTTCATGCTGGACCCGGTCGAGTCCGGAGGCCTTGGCCTCAGCACGGAGACAGTCGGTCTCGTGTACGGCACCATAGGAGTCATAGCCCTCACGCTGGGCGGTATCCTTGGCGGACTTGCTGCGGGAAAATGGGGCCTCAGAAAGTCTCTCTGGCCTATGGCACTGAGCCTTGCCCTGCCTTGCGCAGTATACCTTTATATGGCTTTGGCTCAGCCTGCAAGTATCTGGGTGATAGTGCTCTGTGTGGCGTTCGACCAGTTCGGCTACGGCTTCGGATTCACCGCCTACATGCTGTATATGATGTACTTCGCTGAAGGGGAGTACAAGACTTCGCATTATGCTCTCTGCACTGCGTTCATGGCGCTCAGCATGATGTTGCCTGGCCTTGTTGCCGGTCATCTCCAGGAGGCTCTCGGATATGTCGGTTTCTTCGTGATGGTGATGGTCTGCTGTCTCGCGACAGTCGTGGTCACCATATTTGCGAAAGTTGATGAGGAATATGGAAGAAAATGACGAACTAATTGTAATAATCACTATATTTATAAAATAAATCAAAACGACTTTATTACCAAAAACCATTTATCACATGAAAAGAATTTTGATCATTGCCGGTATGCTCGCCCTTTTGGCTGGCTGCCAGACAAAGAAAGTTGAACTCAGTCCGATCCTCACCATCGAAGGCGGCCAGGTTCAGGGTGTAAGCACAGAAATCGAGGATGTTTTCGTATTCCGCGGCATCCCTTACGCAGCTGCTCCTATCAAGGAAAACCGTTGGAAAGCTCCTCAGCCAGTAGAGCCTTGGCAGGGTGTTTACCTTGCTGACAGATTCGGCAATCCTTCTTATCAGCACATCCAGTACAAGGGTGGCTACTATACAGAATGGGGTTACGGTGACGAGGCTCCTTTCAGCGAGGACTGTCTCTACCTCAACGTCTGGACAAAGAAGCCAGGTGACGTGAATGCAAAGCTCCCTGTTGCTCTCTGGATCCATGGTGGCGGCTACCGCGAAGGTTTCGGTACCGAGCCTGAGTTCGATGCAAAGGCATGGGCAGAGAAGGACGTAGTCCTCGTATCTATCAACTACCGCCTCGGTGTGTTCGGATTCCTCACACATCCTGAGCTTTCAGCAGAGAGCCCTAACGGTGTTTCTGGAAACTACGGTATCCTCGACCAGATCGAGTCCCTCAAGTGGATCCAGAAGAACATCGAGCAGTTCGGCGGCGATCCTGACAATGTCATGATCTTCGGTCAGAGCGCTGGTGGCGGCAGTGTACGTACCATCTGCGAGTCTCCTCTTGCACGTGGTCTCTTCCACAAGGCAGTCATCATGTCTGCAGGTGGTCTTACCGTTCCTCAGGCAGGTGGTGCAGCAATGGGCAGAGGTTCTATGCGCGGCGGTTTCCCAGGATTCCCTGGAATGAGTGCAACTCCTGAGAAGAAGCTTGCCGCTTACAACGCACCGAAGGTTCCGGAAGGACTCAACGCTCTTCAGACAGCTGTGTTCAACACCAAGGTCGTCATGGACTGGGCTGGTTACAACACCCTCGCAAAGATGCGTGCCGCTGACACTGAGGTCATGCACACTGTCGGCACCATCTACAGCAACGCTACAGGCAACCGCGGAAGCGTTACCGGCATGCCTGTCGTTGACGGTTATGTTTCAATGGAGAGCTTCGACGCCGCCGCTCTTGACGGCACACTCGCTGATGTCCCTTATATGATGGGTTACACCCTCAATGATATGAACGACATGGCTGCCGGTGTCAAGGCATTCGGCGCCAACCGTCAGGAAGTCAGCAAGAACGGCAGCAAGGTGTATGCATACGAGTTCGCCCGTCCTCTTCCTGATGATGGTTCACATCCTGAGGTTACAGCCAGGCTCAAGGGCGCTTTCCACTCTTCAGACCTCTGGTTCGTATTCAAGTCCCTCGAGCACTGCTGGAGGCCTTGGACACAGGGAGACTGGGATCTTTCAGAGAAGATGCTCACCGCTTGGACCAATTTCGCCAAGTACAGCGATCCTAACGGTCCGGACGGCGGCGAGTGGACCCCTTGCACAAAGGAGAACGACAACTTCATGATCTTCAAGCTTGACGCCAATGACGTCGAGGCTTCCGAGATGGGTCAGCCTATCAGAGAGCTCGGATACTAATATCTGACTATCACATAAATTTACGGGATGGCGGAGCCGGTTGGCTTTGCCATCCTTTTTTCTTATTTTTGCTTTCGATATGAAAAGAATTCTGCACTCAACATTTTCGCTGCTCTGCGCGATGGCCGCAGTCCTGTGCGTCTCCGGCTGCCTTTCCGCCAGAGAAAAGAACCTGCCTCAGGAAACCACTCCCGTTCAAGGTGAAGTACAGGTCCTTACTGGTATAGAGGTGCTAAGGGAAAGGGGCTTTGACTGCCTGAAAGGCAAGAGAATCGGTCTCCTGACCAATCCGAGTGGCGTCGACCGCAATCTGCGCTCCACCATTGACATCCTCTATCACGCTGATGGAGTCGAGCTTGTCGCGCTGTTCGCGCCCGAACACGGCGTGCGCGGTGATGTTTATGCAGGAGGCAAGGTAAGCGGCACGAAGGACGAAACCACCGGTCTGCCTGTCCACTCTCTTTATGGCAGCACGCGCGTGCCGACAGCAGAAATGCTCAAGGGACTGGACGCTGTCGTCTATGATATCCAGGATGTCGGCACCCGCTCGTACACCTTCATCAGTTCGCTTGGCCTGCTCATGCGAGCCTGTGCCGAACAGGGAGTGGAGGTGATTGTTCTTGACCGCCCGAATCCTCTTGGCGGCGAAAAAGTGGAAGGATGCGTGGTTGAGGACGGCTATTTCTCCTTCATCAGCGAGTTCAGGATCCCTTATGTCTACGGCTTGACAGTCGGAGAGTTTGCTACTCTGATAAATGAAGAAGGACTCAACTGTGGCGAGAAGGGCGACAAAGCCCCTTTGAAGTGCAAACTGACAGTGGTGCCTATGAAAGGCTGGAAACGTTCGATGACTTTCCAGGATACTGGCCTTCCTTGGGTGCTTCCTTCTCCAAACATCCCTTATCCTCAGAGTGCCATCGACTACCCGAGCGCTGGAATAACCGGTGAGACAGGCTATGTCAACATAGGTGTCGGCTATACGCTCCCGTTCGAGACTTTCGCCGCGGAATGGATTGATGCTGACAAACTTAAATCTCTTCTCGACAGCTATCATGTCCCAGGAGTGGATTTCAGGACTATCCATTACAAGCCGACCTCCGGCGCGGACTCCGGAAAGCTTCTCCATGGAGTCCAGTATTACTACACCGACTATTCTTCCGCCGAACTGACGATGACACAGTTCTGGGTCATGCAGGCTCTTCACGAACTGTATCCGGAGCATAATCCGTTCGCTCAGGGCAAGAATTCTTCCTTCGACAGGGTTTGTGGTACGGATTATGTAAGAAGGACATTTGAAAAGAACTTCAGGACCGAAGACATCCGGCCGTACTGGTTCAAGGATGCCGAAAGTTTCAAGTCTCTTTCCGGCAATTATTTTATTTACTAACCTTAAAATTCAAGAGTTATGAGAAACATTTACAGAATCGCCCTCGTCAGCGTCCTGGCTTTCTCCCTCGCCGCTGCACCGTCGGAGCTCTTCGCTCAGGCAAGACGTAGCACCACTACTTCTACCAGCAGAAGCACGAGCTCTTCAGATAATAAGTCTGCCACCACTGCGACCGCACCGTCCAGAAGCACGGCCACTCCTGCTACTTCTTCTTCAAGCCAGAACCGCCGCACCAGCGGCAGCTCCACCTCCGCTTCCAGAAGCACTGGCACTTCCACAAGCCGCAGCACCGCCACTTCTTCAAGTTCTACTTCCAGAAGCACCGGCAGCAGCTCAGCTTCCACCGGCACCACCGCCAAGAGGCAGGTGAACACCGGCTCTTCAAGCGCCAGCACTTCTTCAAGCACAGCTTCCAGAAGCACTGCCACCACTCCTTCCAGGAGCACATCTTCTTCCGCCAGCAGGACAGTGACACCGGCCAGACCGGCAGGATCTGAGACTGAAGGCGCACAGAATGTGACCACCGGCAGAGTCACACGTTCCAATGCGAACACGACTTCCAGCAAGGGACTCACATCCGCCGCACCGGCGAGCGTTGACGCTCAGAGGAGCGGTCAGACTTCCGCTTCCGCCAACAAGGCGGCTCGCGAGAATCAGCCACAGCTCAACTATCAGGGAGGTCGCCCTGGAGACATGAGAATGGACGGTGACAGGAATCTGAACCGTATCCCTCCTCGCGAGCGCGACTTCATGACTTATGACAAGCCTGGCTCATTCTACGCACCTGCTCCTCACTTCTTCGGATACAGAGTCAAGACTCTGCCTCCAAGATACAGAAGGATCTCTCACTGGGGAATAGACTATTATTTCTACGATAATATCTACTACCGCCGCTATGGAACAGTGTATGTTGTATGCCGTCCTCCATTCGGAGTCGCCATTGACATCGCTCTTCACGACCTGGCCTTCGCTTCCGTAAGGTTCGCTTACTATCACAATGTATATCGCACCTTCGATGTCATTGATGACAACTACCGCACCATCGCGGAGCAGAACAGGGTCATTGCTCAGAACAATGCCAAGCTTGCAGCCCAGAACTCAGCGCTTGCGCTGAACTCAGGCAGAGCGACTTCAGCATACGAGATCGCACACGCTCTCGGACTTGTCCAGAGCTACGCGAACATCGACAAGGAATACTTCTACCAGGACGGTGTCTTCTACATCGTCAACGGCAAGAACCGCTACGAGGTCATAGTGCCTCCGGCTGGTGCTCTGGTGAACGAGCTTCCGGATGACTACGATACCATCGTTCTCAATGGAAACGAGTACTACAAGGTTGATGATACAGTATATCGTCTGGTGCTGGTCGACGGCACTCCTGCCCTCGAGGTTCTCGGACAGATGTACGGCAACATGGCCAGACAGTACAACTACTATTACAACTAGACTATTACAGGAGTGCGACTATGCGCTCCATTGAATCAGAAGGTCCGCTCGAGAAAAGGTGCAGAGCCCCACTCTCGGAGCGGGCCTCTTTTTTTATCAGATCATGCTCTTCCATGACGGTGACAAGGTGTCTGGCCACTGCCGGGGCAGGGTCGATGACAGTCACATCAGGACCGGCGATCTTCTGGATGACGGGTCGGAGGAAAGGGTAGTGGGTGCATCCGAGGACGATGACATCCGCACCAGCATTCAAGAGCGGTCTGACACTTCTTTCCATGACGGCTTCAACCTCAGGACCTTCAAGCATTCCTTTCTCGACAAGTTCCACAAACCCCTGTCCGACATGCTCGACGATAGTGACTTTGTCTGTATACAAGTCCTTGTTGTCCAGATACTTGGTAGAACTGATGGTCCCCGCTGTGGCTAGTACTCCCACCACTCCGCTTCTGGTCAGGAAAGCCGCAGGCTTGACTGCAGGCTCCATGCCGATGAATGGAATGAAATATTCCTGGCGGAGAGTACTTATGGCGGCGGCGGTGGCAGTGTTGCAGGCGACGACTATCACATTGCAACCTTCACCCATCAGAAAATCAGTGATGAATCGGGCTCTGTCGATGATGAACTCGCGGCTTTTCTCGCCATATGGGCAGTGCGCATTGTCTGAATAATAGGCATAGTCCTCCCCGGGAAGAAGTTTCACTATCTCCCTGTAAACCGACAAACCGCCGGATCCCGAGTCAAATAGTCCTATCATTGTTACAAAGATAACCTTTTTTTACTATTTTTGTTCCCGGTTAGTTAATTCTGAAGTTATGCAGCTCTATATTCCGGAAGGATATCACAATCTCCTTGGCAGTGTCGAGAACACCGAGAAAGCCATCAAGGCCGTAAAGAACATGTTCCAGGACAATCTGTCCGCGCAGCTTGCGCTGCTGCGTGTCACAGCTCCTATGATGGTGCTCACAGGCACGGGTATCAACGACGATCTCAGCGGAGTCGAACGCCCTGTCCGTTTCCCTGTGAAGGGTATGGGAGAAAGGCAGGCTGAGGTTGTGCATTCTCTTGCCAAGTGGAAGAGACTCAAGCTTGCTGAACTTGGGATCGCTCCCGGCAGAGGCATCTATACTGACATGAACGCCCTTCGTCCTGACGAGGAACTTGACAATATCCACTCCATATATGTGGACCAGTGGGACTGGGAGCGCGTGATCAACGATGAGGACAGGAATCTTGAATTCCTCAAGAAGATGGTCCGCCGCATCTATGAGGCCATAAAGGTCACTGAGAACAAGCTGTATGTTGAGTTCCCTCAGATAAAGCCGGAACTCCCGGAGGACATCTTCTTCATCCATTCTGAGGAACTGCTGAAAATGTACCCGGGCATGACTCCGAAGGAGCGTGAGAACGCCATAACCAAAAAGTACGGTGCCGTGTTCATCATCGGTATCGGCGGCGAACTGTCTGACGGCAGCATCCATGACAGCAGGGCGGCCGACTATGACGACTGGAGTACACCGAATTCTGACGGCTACAAGGGCCTGAACGGTGACATCCTTCTCTGGAACAATGTCCTGAACATGGCGTTCGAGGTATCCAGCATGGGTATCCGTGTCTGTCCGGAGTCGCTTGAGACCCAGCTTGCCATCAGAGGCCAGGAGTGGAAGAAGGATCTGTTTTTCCACAAACGCCTTCTCTCAGGCGAACTCCCTGCCTGCATCGGTGGCGGTATAGGCCAGTCCCGTCTCTGCATGTTCCTTCTCCGTATGGCTCACATCGGTGAGATACAGGCAGGATTATGGCCCGAAGAAATGCGCGAGGCATGTCTCCGGGCCGGTATGAATCTGGTCTAAGTATTATTTCTCAGACTATTTGAAAAGCATCTGCGCGAATTCTGCAAAGGACTTGCGCCAGACCTGCCATTCGTGGTCGCCAGGGAATGAGTCGAACTTCACGTTCACACCTGCCGCCTTCATGGTCTCGGCTGCTTTCCTTGTGTAGTTGATACGTGGGTCCTGCTCACCGCAGCTGAGGAAGAAGTTGTCGAGGCTTGCGTTGAACGCTGGGGTGTTGCTGAGCATTCCAGGAGCTTCTTTCTCAAGGTCGAAGTTGTTAGAGCCGTTGATGCCGCCGAAGATTCCCGCTGAGAATGAAGCGATGTTGGCGAATACGTCAGTGGAGTGGAGGCCGATGTAGAATGACTGGCCGCCGCCCATTGACAGACCGCACATTGCGCGAGAATGTTTGTCAGCCTTCACTCTGAAGGTCTTCTCGATGAACGGAATGATGTTGTCGATCAGTTCCTCCCTGTAGCCCTGCATGCTTTCCCAACTGTAACCGCCGGTACGAGGTGCAGCCGTAGGCTTTGCAGGGACATTCGAGTCGACACTGACCACGATCATCTCTGCTGCCTTGCCTTCGGCGATCAGGTTGTCCATGATGTTAGGGGTTCTGCCCTGCTCCATCCATCCGCGGTAGTCCTCGCCGCCGCCATGGTGGATATATACTACAGGATATTTCTTCTTGCCCTTCTCGTAGCTTGCAGGAGTATAGACGAGGATCGGTCTCCAGCTCTTGGTGTAGTTGGAGAAGTATCTGAGTTCGCGGACCTGTCCGTGAGGAACATCCTGGGTCTCGAAGAGCTCGCAGCCGTCCTCAGGAATCTCGATGGCGCTGCACATCTTGCTGGTGCCATAGTATGACTGGCTTGCAGGATCTGCTGAAGCGATGCCGTTGACCACGATGGTATAGTAGTGATATCCAGGTACGAGCGGGTCGGTCTGGGTGCACCAGTTTCCTTCAGGGTCACGGAGCATGTCATATCTCTTGCCGCAGATGTCGATCTGAGGCTTGGCGTCAGCAGGACCTCTGAACTTGAATGCGACTGAGTTGTCCGGGAGAAGCTTAGGGTAGCCGTTCGCGTTGATGTTGGTGACAGGTGACTTTGCCTCAGGCTTGAAGATGAGCTTCGCTATAAGCTCGAGGTAGTCGCGGCAGTTCATCCAGGTGTGGCCGCCTGCAGGATTGTAGAATGTGTGAGGCATTCCCTGCTCCTGGAGGTAGGAGTGGAGTCCGCGTGAAGCCTCGATGAGGAAGGCGTCACGTCCTGTACCGAGGAAGAAGAGCTTGAGGTTCTTCTTGACTTCGTCCATAGGTGCATAGGT
>JAZRWN010000130.1:0-22646 GCA_045599725.1 Candidatus Cryptobacteroides sp.
GGTCTCTGACATCAATGTCACCGACCAACTCTTCAAATGGACATCAATTCCGATGTAAATGTTTTGTCCTTCGAAGGATAATTCTTTTCTTTGTGTACTCATAGCTACTGATATTTTGGTTTTACTGAACTTTCCTTTTTAAAAGTAACCAAAATTTCGGTAGCTTTTTGCACCTGGGCAACAACCGACTGGCAAGCGGGCCTTCACCCAGAGCCCGGCGCAGCCTGTCGTGTTGTAGCCGCCGAGGGGCCTTTATCGAGGCGGCGGTGCCGTCCTCTCTTTTATTTGGATTTCAAACATAGGTACTAAGGAATGATCTTGTCAACATTAAGAACGAGAATGCCTTCGGCGCCTATTTCCTTGAGCTGGCGGATTTTCTCCCATAGGTCGTCGGCGTCCACTACAGAATGCATCGAGTACCAGCCTTTTGCGGCGAGAGGCATGAGGGTAGGACTTCGCATGGCGGGGAGGATGCGGATGGCGTCCTCTATCGCTGTCTCAGGAAGGTTCATGAGCACGTATTTCTTGCCGCGGCTGACTTTGACCGATGAGATTCGGAAAAGGATTTCGTCGAGGGCTGCCTGGTCCTCGTCTGAAAGTTTCCCGTTCGAGATGAGCACAGCCTCGGAGAAGAACACCTTCTCGACTTCCTTCAGCCCGTTGGTGACCAAGGTGCCGCCAGAGGAGACGATGTCGAAGATGGCGTCGGCGATTCCAGCAGCAGGGGCTATCTCAACTGAACCGGTAATAACTTCTATTTCAGCGGCGATGCCATTTTCGTCAAGGAATTTCTTGAGTATCCTCGGGTACGAAGTGGCGATGCGCTTGCCGTTGAAATATGACGGACCTTCGTATTCTTCAGCCTTCGGAATGGCGAGGCTTATCCTGCAGCCTCCGAAGCCGAGCTTCTCGACTATCTGCACGTTGCAGCCTTTCTCGGCCACTTCGTTGAGACCGACTATACCGAGTGATGCTGTTCCTGCGGAGACGACCTGGGGGATGTCGTCATCTCTCATATATAACACTTCGAGAGGGAAGTTGGCCGAACGGGACAAGAATTTTCTCTTTGAATCGTCGACGGAGATCCCGATCTCCTGAAGCAGAGCGAGGCTGTCTTCGTTGAGCCTGCCTTTTGACTGAATGGCTATTCTAAGCATATTTGAATAAAAAATAAAGGCCTACCGTGAGGTAAGCCTATGATACTATATGTGACAGCATACAGGGGCCTACCAGATCCTGAGGAAATGATGATGATGGTGGCTTGTATGTGTGCAGTTCGTCATAACTTTGACAAAGATAAATAAAAAAATGCTATTTTTGCATTATTAAGTAAAATTTGTAATGGATTTCAAGAGAACTATTGTCATAACGGGCGGCGCGGGATTTATTGGAAGCCATGTCGTCAGACTCTTTGTAAACAAATATCCTGAGTATAAGATAATTAACCTCGACAAACTTACATATGCCGGGAATCTTGCCAATCTAAAGGACATAGAGGACAAGCCGAACTACATGTTTGTCAAGGCTGACATATGCGACTTCGACACTATCTTCACGCTGATGCAGTCAGAGCATGTCGATGGTGTCATTCATCTTGCCGCCGAGAGCCATGTGGACCGCAGCATCAAGGATCCTTTCACTTTCGCACAGACGAATGTCATGGGTACCCTCTCGATGCTCCAGGCTGCCAAGCTCTACTGGGAGTCTCTTCCCGGGAAGTATGAGGGCAAGCGTTTCTACCACATCTCCACAGACGAAGTGTACGGTGCTCTTGAGATGACTCATCCTGAGGGACTTGAGCCTCCTTTCACCACCAATGCTTCTTCAGGCGAGCATCACCTGGCCTATGGCGAGAAGTTCTTCACCGAGGATCTTAAATATCAGCCTCATAGCCCATACAGCGCATCCAAGGCCAGTTCCGACCATTTCGTCAGGGCATTCCACGACACTTACGGTCTGCCTACCATTGTGACGAACTGCTCCAACAACTACGGCCCTTATCAGTTCCCGGAGAAACTCATCCCTCTCTTCATAAACAACATCCGCCACCGCAAGCCGCTTCCTGTTTACGGGAAGGGTGAAAATGTGCGTGACTGGCTGTTCGTGGAGGACCATGCAAGGGCTATCGATGTGATTTTCCATAATGGCAATATCGCTGACACTTACAATATCGGCGGCTTCAACGAGTGGAAGAACATCGATATCATCAAGGTGGTGATAAAGACTGTGGACAGGCTTCTGGGACGTCCTGATGGTGCCGACATGGACCTCATCACCTATGTGACCGACCGTGCAGGGCATGATCTCCGCTATGCCATCGATTCCAGCAAGCTTCAGCGCGAACTCGGCTGGGAGCCTTCGCTTCAGTTCGAGGAAGGCATCGAAAAGACCGTCAGGTGGTATCTGGACCATCAGGACTGGATGGACAATGTCACCAGCGGCGACTATCTCAAGTACTACGAAGATATGTACTCGAGGAGATAAGTTAGATTAATTGATTCATTTTTGACAACATTTGCCCGTTCCGGTCAGATATCATGTGATATTTCTGACTAACTTTGTCATAGTGAATAACGTTTCATACTAAACCTTCATAATTAATTTTGGCGATGAAAAAATTACTTTTGACAGTTTGCGCCCTCGCACTGTTCGTGGGCTGCAACGAGAAGAAAGTCGAGTGCCCTGTCCTTTCCATCGAAGGTGGACAGGTCCAGGGTGTCACAACAGACATCAATGGCGTGTTCGTTTATCGAGGTATCCCTTATGCAGCCGCACCTATCGGCGATCTCAGATGGAAAGAGCCTCAGCCAGTAGTGGCATGGCAGGGCATCAGGGACTGCTCGGAGTTCGGCCATCCTGGATATCAGGCTGTCCACTATCCTGGCGGTTACACCACTGAGTGGGGTTATGGTGAAGAGTCTCCGTTCAGCGAGGACTGTCTCTACCTCAATGTTTATACAAAAGCTCCGGGACAGGTCGACAAGAAACTCCCTGTGGCTGTCTGGATTCATGGCGGCGGTTACCGCGAAGGCTGGGGCTCAGAGCCTGAGTTCGACGGACAGGAGTGGGCGAACAAGGACGTTGTCCTCGTGACCATCAACTACCGTCTCGGTGTCTTCGGATTCCTCACTCATCCTCTTCTCTCTGCAGAAAGTCCTCACGGAGTATCCGGAAACTACGGTATCCTCGACCAGATCGAGTCTCTCAAGTGGGTCAAGAAGAACATCGCTCAGTTCGGCGGCGATCCTGACAATGTCATGATCTTCGGCCAGAGCGCCGGTGCCGGCAGCGTCAAGACCATCTGCGAGTCTCCTCTCTCAGAGGGCCTCTTCAACAAGGCTGTCATCATGAGCGGTGGCGGTATGAACAAGAACACAGAAGCTGTTGATGCCGCTGTCGTTCCTGCTCCTGCACTTCAGGCAGCTGAAGCTACCAGCAAGGAGATCCTTGACTGGGCTGGCCTCACAGACCTTCAGAAGATGCGTGCAGCTTCCACTGAAGTCATCTACACACTCAGCACCATCAAGAGCATGGTCAACCCATCTGCTGCTCCTGCTGCTGCCGGTGCAAGACGTGGTGGCCCTGCACTTACAGGTTCACCTGTGGTTGACGGCTATGTAAGCCTCCGCAGCTTCGATCAGGCCGCTGTCAGCGACAACCTCCACAAGGTCAAGTACATGATTGGCTATACGATGAACGATATGGGTGACATGTCAGAGGCCATCGCAGACTTCTGCATCAACCGTGAGGAACTCGGCGGCGTAGGCTACTGCTACGAATTCGCACGTCCTCTTCCTGATGATGGTTCACATCCTGAGGTAACAGCCAGACTCAAGGGTGCTTTCCACTCTTCTGACCTCTGGTTCGTATTCAAGTCCCTCAAGCACTGCTGGAGGCCTTGGACCGATGGTGACTGGGATCTTGCAGAGCGCATGCTTACCTGCTGGACCAACTTCGCAAAGACCGGTGAGCCGGGCATGGGTTGGGAGCCTTGCACAAAGGACAACAGGAAGTTCATGGTGTTCCGTCTTGATGCCAACAGCCAGGATGTTTCTGCCATGGGTGACCCTGTGAAGCAGTAATCATATTACTTCAATAATTGAATAAAAGAAGGTGGTCATTCTGGCCACCTTCTTTGTTTCAATGAAAAGGATTATTTATTATATTCGCGAAAATGATATTTACGAATGAAAAAGATGATGTTGCTGGTCTGTATCCTCATAGGGACCGTGCTTCATGCCCAGACTTCGTTTGAAGTAATAAACTCCGAGGACGGAGGATCTGTCCTGTACTCTTATCTGCCTGCGGCCGAGAAGGCTACTGGCCGTGCCGTGATCTGCTGTCCGGGCGGAGGTTACGGCTTCCTCGCCATTTCATATGAAGGGCACTGGTGGAAGGATTTCTTCAATGACAGGGGCATAGCCTTGTTCGTCCTTCAGTACCGCATGCCGCACGGCGACAGGAGCATTCCTCTGGGAGATGCGGAAAACGCGCTCAAGCTTGTGAGAAAGAACGCCGAAGAATGGAACATCAACCCTAACGACGTGGGAATAATGGGATTCTCCGCGGGAGGTCATCTCGCCACCATGATGGCGACGAAGACTTCCATGGACGTACGTCCTGATTTCCAGATACTTTTCTATCCTGTGACTTCCCTCGACAGCTGGGGAGGACATCAAGGCACGGCTAACAACTTCCTTGGGGAGGATGTCCGTGACCGTGGTGCAGTGATGGAGTTCACTGCAAACAGGCAGGTGAAGAAGCACACGACTCCTCCGGCCATCATCTTCTGCGCTGCTGACGACAATGTTGTCCCTCCTTCTCATAATGCCCTGCCATACGCTACAGCCATGATGCAGGCCGAGAATGAGGCCCAGCTTCATATCTATCCTTCTGGCGGACATGGCTGGGACCTCAGCAAAGACTTCGTATACAAAGAGGAGATCCTCGATGCTCTTGATGACTGGCTCGCCAATCTCCCTTCTCCTCAGAAGGATGCGGCGAAGGTCGCCTGCATCGGTGACAGCATCACTGACGGGCATATGATATTCGTGAACTATCAGTACGGATATCCTGCCCTTCTGCAGAAGGCTCTGGGAAGCGGCTATATCGTGAAGAACTTCGGCGTGAGCGGGCGCTGCGTGCTCAAGAACGGCGACAATCCGTACACTAACGAAGTTGCCTGGAAGGAGGCGCTGGAGTTCAATCCTGACATCGCTGTCATCAAACTTGGCACTAATGACAGCAAACCTCAGAACTGGAAGCTCAAGGACGAGTTCAAATCTGACCTTCAGTCTGTGATCGACCAGCTCAATGCTCTGAAGAGCCGCCCGAAGATTTATCTCTGCCTTCCTGCCCATGCATACGAGAATCCTTACAATATCAATCCTGAAGTGATCCAGAATGAGATCATCCCGATGATAAAGGAAGTCGCCGCCGCAGACGGCATCGAGATCATTGACCTGAACAGTGCCGTTGAGGACAAGTCCCTGCTCCAGTCCGACTATGTCCATCCGAACGAAAGGGGAGTCAGAAAGATGGCTCAGGTGGTCTCGGATGCGATCATGCCTCAGCCTGTTTCCAAGAAATATACAGCCAAACTTTTATTACCATGAAACAAAACATTTTCGCAGCCGCTCTTCTGGCTCTCAGCCTGTGCGGATGCTGTCAGAAAACCGAAAACACTACTATGAACAAAGATTTCCTCCAACTCGCTAAAGACCGTTATTCAGTCAGAAGCTTCACATCCGAGCCTGTCAGCCAGGATATCATCGACAAGATCATCGAAGCGGGCAAGGTGGCACCTACAGCCGTCAACAGCCAGCCACAGATGATTTATGTTGTCAAGTCCGCTGAAGGCATGGAGAAGATGAACCAGCTTTCAGGATGCATCTACGGAGCACCTCAGGCATTCATTTTCTGTTACAACGACAATACTGTATGCAAGAGAGGTGACGGCAACTACGGCGAGATAGATGTCACCATAGTTCTGACCCACATGATGCTTGAGGCCGCTAACCTCGGAATCGGCACCTGTGCTGTCGGAATGTTCGATCCTGCTGAACTCAGCGCCGCATTCAATCTTCCGGCAAATCTTCATCCTATACTCATCATGCCTTTCGGATATGCCTCTGAAAATGCTGCGCCTTCTCCGAGACACACTGAGTACAGACCTCTCGAGGAGACGGTTGCATACTTGTAATTAATTGTAAATGAAAAGAATACTTTTCTCATTGCTTCTCTTGTCATTCTTGACGCAGTCATGCTCCGGCCCTAAGCTGATCTGCAAGGTGACATCTCCTGACGGAAGCGCCCGGATAGCAGTCCATGAGTCTGCAGAAGGTCTTCCGACGTTCAGTGTGACTGTTGATGGAACGATTGTCATCAACGAATCTGTTCTTGGCTATTCTTCTCCTGACGGTGATGTTCCGGGAGAAGGCTGGACATCAGGCAGAGCAGCAAAAGGCAAGTATTCAGGTGAATGGCACCCCGTCTGGGGCAAGCGTGAAGTTGTCATCGACAAATTCAACTGCGTTTCCGTGCCGTTCAGGAAAGGTGATTCTGCCATCACACTTGAAGTCAGGGCATATGATGACGGCCTTGCTTTCCGCTTCGTGAACGAGAAGGGGCAGTCAGTATGGAACGAACGGACGGATTTCAATTTCACCGGAGACTATACTGCCTGGTATTATAACGGAGAACGTCACAATATCGGTCCTGAGGCCATTTCCGAGGCTTCTGGCGAGCGTATGCCTGTCATGATGGTCAAGGTGTCGGACGACCTCTATCTGGCCGTCCACGAGGCTTGTCTGCTGAACGGGAAGCCGATGATATTCAACTCTGAGCCGGGAAGCCTGAAGATGGGTGTCACATCTGAAGATACGCAAGTGGACGAAGGCTGGACCTCTGCATGGAGGCTTGTCATGTTCGGCCGCAAGCCTGGTGACCTTGTGGATTCCCATGTCATCGAACTTCTTAATCCTGACCCTGATGACGGCATGGACTTCAGTTGGGTCAAGCCTGGGGTGAACCTATGGGACTGGCGCATCGACGGCGCCATCTGGGAGGACTACCACTATGGCATGAACTACGATTCCTGGACGAGAATGATCGATTTTGCTGCGGAGCAGGGTTTCTCCGCCCTTGTTCTCGACGCGAACTGGTACGGGCCTGAATTTGCCGCCGATTCTGATCCTGTGAAAGGCGACAAGGCGAAGGATGTCCAGAACATCATCAAGTACGGCAAAGAGCGCGGTGTGGGTGTCTGGCTCTATCTGAACGATGTCGCCGGTATGCGCTATCCTATCGAGGAGACCCTCGCCCAATATGAGGAATGGGGGGCTGCTGGCGTGAAATATGGTTTCATGTTCGATGAACCTACGAAGAAGAACGCCAAGACTCAGAATATCACCGCTCTTTGCGCGAAATATCATCTATGTGTGGACTTCCACGACTATCCTGTGCACCCTTGGGGACAGGCGAGGACCTGGCCGAATGCCGTCACCCGCGAGTACTGCAAGGCTCAGCTCGACGGTCACAGCATCTTCTACCCGAAGACTTTCGTCACGACTGTCTTTGTCGACATGGTCGCTGGACCTGTGGACATGAACAACGGCATGTTCGACCTTCGTCAGGGCAGGACCACGCGCAAGGACAATAACCAGGAAGTACCTTCAACCGTCTGTGCGGAGGCAGCCAGAACCCTCATAACCTATTCCGGCGCGACCGTGATACCTGACATTCCAGAGTATTATAAGAAATATCCTGAACTTCTCGAGTTCCTTTCTGCCCAGAAACAGCCTTGGAAGGAGAGTCTGACCCTCAGTGGGGAGATAGGGGAGTACATCATGATGATGCGTCAGGCCAATGACGGCAAGTATCTTGTCGCCGCAGCGACCAATGAGGACGCGCGCACACTCGAGATCAAGCTTGATTTCCTTCCGGAAGGGGACTACACCCTCAAGATCACAGAGGACGGACCGGACGCCCATTTCCTCACGAACAGGGAAACATCATCCAGCAGAACGCTCAGCGCCAGAGGTGGTGAGGATGCTGATACTGTCGAGATCCATTTAGCTCCCGGTGGCGGTGCATGTATTATCATTGAATAATCCATTGAATAAACTGTTTATATGAAAAAACTTTTTTACCTTTTCATCTGTGTTCTGTGCCTTGCATCCTGCGGCAACCTTGCATCCTTCAGCAACAGCGCTGAAGAAGATCCCGGCTCACTTGCCGGAAAACGTGTTCTTTATGTCTATGGTGGCTGGGAGGGCCATGAGCCGGTCCAGTGCCGTGATATTTTTGTACCTTGGCTTGAGTCAGAAGGTGCTACGGTCATCGTGTCCGACAGCCTTGAGATATACAAGGACAAAGAACTCCTTGCAAGCCTTGATCTGATCATCCAGCACTGGACACAGGGCACCATCAGATTCCCTCTTGAAAGAAACCTTGAACAGGCTGTCAAGAACGGAGTCGGTCTCGCCGGCTGGCATGGCGGAACCGGAGATGCCTTCAGGAACAGCACCGAATTTCAGTTCATGGTCGGTGGCCAGTGGGTTGCACATCCTGGCAATGTGATAGACTATGACGTGAACATCATCGACCACAAGGATTCTGTCACCAAGGGTCTCAAGGACTTCCATATGACTTCTGAACAGTACTACATGCATGTCGACCCGTTCGTGAAAGTCCTCGCTACAACGACATATTCCGGCGAGCACGCATCTTGGACCAAGGGAGCTGTGATGCCTGTAGCATGGAAAAAGTATTACGGAGAAGGTCGCGTGTTCTATTCATCCCTAGGTCACGTGGCTTCAGACTTCGACTCGCCTGAGGCGTTGGAGATCATAAAGAGAGGAATTCGCTGGGCGGCCAGCAAATAGTGCCAGATGAAGATTACCTCGCTGGTGGACAATGTGCCCGGTGTCTGTCCTGGAGAACACGGACTCAGTCTGTTCATCGAACTTGACTCGGGTTACAAAGTCCTGTTTGATACTGGTCAGGGAAGGCTCTTCTGCGAGAATGCAGAGCGTCTCGGCATAGATCTCTCCTCTGTCGATGCTGTAGTCATCTCCCATGGCCATTACGATCACGGCGGTGGGCTTGGATGTTTCTTTGAGAGAAACACCAAGGCCACCGCCTTTGTTCAGAGCACCGCTTTCGAACGGCATTATTCTCTGAAGGATTATGGGCTGAAGGATATTGGGCTCGATGCTTATCTGCTGGAACGGTTCCGGGACAGAATAGTGCTCTGCGGTTCGCAGGAAACAGTTTCACCGGATATTCAACTGTTTGTCAACACTGTGAAAGACTTTCCCCCTCCAGAAGGAAATGCGACTCTCATCGGCCCTGACAGCATTGGCAGGGATGATTTCTCACACGAACAGAGCATGATGGTCCGCGAAAAGGGGAGAGTGTCAGTGTTTGGCGGCTGCGCGCACTGCGGCGCCGCAAACATTCTGTCGACGGCTCAGTCTCTTTCACCATCCGGTGTCGATTGTTTCATCTCTGGCCTGCACCTCCTGCATGGCTGTACGCAGGAATATATAACTCTCCTCGCGTCTTCACTCCTTGGGCAGAGCGGCTGCCGGTATGTGACAATGCATTGCACCGGCGATGAAAACTACCGTCATCTCAAGGAACAGATGGGGGAGCGCATCGTCTATCTATCCTGCGGAGATAATATGATTATATAAAAACGAAGAAGGAGGGCAACCTGCAGGTTGCCCTCCTTCAATGTTCACCATTCATAACTAACCAGAATATGGTATGATATGAATGGTTGTTATACTAGTATTAGATGACCTTCAGATCAAGTGACTTGAGGTCCTCGTCTCTTGATGAGCTTCCGTAGAGGATCTTGTAGTTTCCTGAGTAAACTGAAAGCTCGTCGATAGAAGCGTCATAGTACTCGAATGCGGTAGGCTTGAGAGTGATCTTCACGTTTGCTGTAGCTCCCTTTTCAATCATGACCTTCTGGAATCCACCGAGGGACTTGATAGGAGCATCAGGATAGTCGAGGTTCTTGACATAAACCTGAACGACTTCCTCTCCAGCTACATCACCAACATTCTTGACAGGGACGGTGATGGTAACCTCGTTACCTGCCTTGATGGAAGACTTGCTGAGCTTAGCCTCGCCATACTCGAAGTCAGTATAGCTAAGACCGTATCCGAAAGCGTACAATGGCTTGCCGTGGAAATACTTGTATGTACGTTCGTCCATAGAGTAATCCAGGAAGTCAGGAAGCTGCTCATCACCAGTGTAGAAGGTGACAGGAAGCTTGCCGGATGGATTGTAGTCTCCGAATACGACATCAGCGAGTGCCTGAGCACCACCCTGACCGCCGTACCAAGCCTGGATAAGAGCGTCATACTGATCCTCAACAGCTCCGAAACCGATGGCGGAACCTGAACAGCTGATGAATACCACTGGCTTTCCGGTAGCATGCATAGCCTTGACCAGACGCTGCTGTACGTTAGGAAGATCCATTGAAGAACGGTCGCCACCCTCACCCTCGAAACGGGCGGAGATACCTCCGACGAGGAGGATAGCGTCAGCATCCTTGACCTTTGCTGCGAGGTTGTCGAATTCAGCAAGTGTACGCTCGCAGAACTCAGCGTTCAGCATGGCGAACTGGCCGGTTCCCTGGACATATTCGATCTTGATATCGATAGGCTTGCCTTCAACAACATTGAAAGTCTTTGTAGGGACTGAACCTCTTATGCCGAATCCACGCCTGTTAGGTGCAGGGTCATTAGGGCTGGTCTTGTCGATAACTCGTCCGTTGACGGTGAATGTGTAGTTGCCGTCTGAAGATACGCCATAAGTCATTGGACCAGTGAAATCTGGAACATACTTGCCAGTGATACGTACGGACATGTTCTGCTTGTCAACTCCGTCAGCGAAGCCGTAGGCTCCGAAGGTAGAGAAGTTGATGCGCTCATAATATCCGGTAGCGGCAGGCTTGCCTGCGAACTGACGGTTGTTGAAGAATTCTACATAGAAACCCTGTCCCTCGTTGAAATCAGGAATATGGTATGTAGTGTTGTAGTCATCCATGATCTCACATGCCTTGTCGGTGATGATCTCCACGCCTGGAAGGGCCTCCTTGAATCCGTCAAGGATTGATCTCTGGTGCTCCTGGGTAGGAGTTCCACCATAGTTTCCGTTCATCATGGCGGCATCGTCAGCGTTAGGACCGATGATGGCAATCTTCTTGATGGCGCTCTTGTTGAGAGGAAGCACGCCGTTGTTCTTCAGGAGAACCATTGATTCGCGTGCAGCCTGTCTTGCAAGTGCATCATGCTCCTCGCTGCTGATGACTTCCTCACCGAGGTTAGCCCAAGGGATGTCCTCTGCAGGATCGAACATGCCAAGCTCGAAGCGGCCAAGAAGGGTCTTGCGAAGGTGAACGTCGAGGTCAGCTTCTGAAATGAGACCCTTGTTCAAACCGTCGATGAGTGAAACGAAAGCGTTACCGCACTCCAGGTCAGTACCTGAAAGGATGGCATCAACGGAAGCACTGACTGCATCTGGATGAGTTCCGTGCTGGTTCTTGTTGAAGAAGTTGTTGATGGCATCGCAGTCGGTAAGGATCACGTCCTCATATCCCCACTTGTTCCTGAGGATGTCGGTGAGAAGTCTGTCGCTGCCGCAGCAAGGCTCGCCTTCGTAGCGGTTGTATGCGCACATGACTTCCTGGACATGAGCCTCTTTCACCAATGCCTTGAAAGCAGGGAGGTAGGTCTCCCAGAGGTCGCGCATTGACACTCTTGCATCATAGCTGTGTCTGAGTGGTTCAGGTCCGCTATGTACGGCGTAGTGCTTTGCACAGGCGTGAGTCTTGAAGTACTTCTTGTCGTTTCCCTGCATACCCAGGACAGTCTGGACACCAAGAACACTGGTCAGATATGGGTCCTCACCGCAAGTCTCCTGGCCGCGTCCCCAACGAGGATCACGGAAGATATTGATGTTAGGACACCAGAAAGTAAGCTCAGGGTTTCCAGGAGTGTATCCTGCACGCAGACCTACGTTGAAAATGTCATGGTCTGAACGGTTCCAGTTTGCACGAGCCTCGTCAGAAACTGTGTCGAACACCTTGTAGAACAGATCAGGGCTGAATGAAGAAGCCATTCCAACAGGCTGCGGATATACAGTGTAACCACTGCTGCGAACACCATGGCACGCCTCGCTCCACCAGTTGTATGATGGGACGCCGAGTCTGTCAATAGAAACGGACTTGTTCATCATGAGACCCACCTTCTCCTCCGGTGTGAGCAGGGAGATGAGATTCTCCACTCTTTCCTCATTCGAAAGTTTCGGATTCTGGAAAGGGTATTCATAATTTGAATTGTTGGTGCAGGACACCAGCAAAGCCATAAGTCCTGCTACCAACAATGTATTAACTAATGATTTTCTCATATAAGGAAGTTTATCTACTACCAGCCCGGGTTCTGTGTGATGTTCGGGTTGATGTTTATCTCATTGAATGGATAAGGCATAAGGTTATCCTTGTTTGGATTGAAGTCAGGATCTCCGAAACCGTAGTCGCGCCAGATTACATAACCCTTGTGCTGGCTTTGATCCTTGGAAGCGATCTTGTTGCCATTTCCGTCAATAACGTCTGTGAAGTGTGAGTCAATGAATGAAGGAAGTTCGCTAGCCTTGTGACCTGGCTTCTTGCTTGCGTTGCTGAACTCCTGAGCTGCGATGCCCCAGCGTACAGCGTCCTGCCAGCGGAGTCCTTCGAACCAGAACTCGAACCACTTCTCATTCTGAACTGCCTTGAGGGTAAGTTCTGAACTGATGGTCTTTGAACCGGCACGCTCCTGAACCTGGTTGAGAGCTGCAAGACCCTTGTCGATGTCCTTGCCTGTCTGGATACAGCACTCGGCATACATAAGGAGGACTTCAGCATATCTCATAAGGTGATAGTTGGCCTCGTCCCAGTTGTCTCTCTGCTGCTCCTTAGCGGTCATGTTCCACTTGTTGGAGAAGTAGCCTTCGTGACCGAAGAGACCTGCGGTGTTGTGGATACCACGGTTGTCATCAGCCATCTTGTCTGCGTCAGTAGGGCAGTCGGCGTCAGAATTGTACTTGCAGTCAAGGATAACCTCTTCGAATGTGAGGATGGTGCCCTTACGTCTGTAAGAATCCATACCATCGTTTGCGATGAGAGCCTCAGAGAACTTTGCTGAAGGGTTTCCAGCGCCGTAACCTGTTGAATTGTAGCTCAAAGTAGGGATGTAGCAGTTGGAGTTGCGCCAGTGGTACATTCTTCTGAACTGCTGGGTGTAGAGCTTGTAGGCACCTGAATTCCAGTTACCGCCATGTGAGAATTCCAAGACGTTGAATTCCATGATCTTCTCAGATGAACCGTCACCTGCCATGTGGAAGAGGTCGTGCCACTGCTCACCAGGAACAAGAGCATAATCACCAGAGTCGATGATAGTCTTGAGGTTGGCCTGGGCGTCAGAGAACTTGCCCATATACATCTGAGCTTTTGCGATAAGTGCGAGGCACATACCCTGGTTGGCCTTGTAGATGCCTTCCTTGTCGTTAGGACCATTTCTCTTGGAAAGTCTTGGAAGGATGTCCTTCAACTCGCTCTCAACGAATGCAAGTACTTCACCTGGCTCGGTGTTGCTCGGACGAGCGTCAGCACCGAGGATTTCGGTCACGATAGGAGGCTGGCCCCAACCCATGGCGAGAATGAGGTGGAAATATGCACGGAGGAAACGGGCCTCATCTATACATCTAGCCTTGACAGCGCTGTCAGATGAACTGAACTTAGTGATGACGAGGTTTGCATAATAGATGGCTTTATATGCCTGGTTGTACATTGTGTTGAACACAGAGTTCTGGCTGTCTGCACGCCACTCGTTAGGTTTTGACAGGTAGTCTGTGTCACCGAAGTTTGCACCACCGCCCCAGAACTCATCCGTAGGGATGGAGAAGCAGCAGATATATGGTGCGTAAAGACCACCGCTACCGGTACCAGGAGCACACAATGCACGGCAAGCATTGTAGTATGCTGCTACAAGAGCTGACTCTGCATCAGCATCGGTCTTGTAGAAAGACTCTTCCGAAACGACTCCCTTTTTAGGGATATCAAGTCTGCTCTGGTCACATGCTGTAGCAAGGAGAAGAGCGGAAGCAATAACAATAAATATCTTTTTCATAGTAATTCTCCTGTTTTAGAATGTAACATTGATACCTAAGATGAATTTCTTGGAGATAGGGTAACGACCTGTATCCATACCGATGGAGCTGCCGCTTCCGGTGGTTGCTGTCTCAGGGTCGAGACCAGGATACTTGGTGAATGTGAAGTAGTCATCAAGAGAGGTGTAGAGTCTCAGGCTGTTGACTGCGAATTTCTGAGTGAAGTTCTTAGGAAGAGTGTAACCGAGCTGGATCTGCTTGATCTTGAAGAATGATCCATCCCATACAGTTGCACTTGAACTCCAGAATGCGTTGCTCGTAGCGATGGTGCTGGCCTTTGGATATGTAGCTGCTGCGCCCAATTTGTCAAAGCTCTTCTCATGGTAGACTGCGAATGTGTTACACAGAGGACGGTCAGTACGATAGAGGCCGAGATAGATGTCTGCGCCGACAACACCTGTTCCGAATACGACGAGGTCGAAGTTCTTCCATGAAGCGTTGAATGTGAGACCATAGGTCAAATCAGGAATACCACTTCCGATTGGCTGGATGTCATCCTGCTGAGTCTGAGTAGGGTCTGCACCATAGCTCTGGTCGATGACCGGATTACCTTCATTGTCAATACCCAAGTACTTGTAACCACGGATGAACCAGATAGGCATGCCGACCTCGCAAGCTGTCTGGAGATGGGCTGCTGTGATACCTGAACCACCGATACGGGTGATGGAAGGATCAAGTTCTGTCACCTCATTGTGGAGGAATGCGACATTACCGGAAATGTTGTAGTTGAAGTCTCCGACATGGCTCTTCCAGCTTGCCTCGAGCTCAAGACCGGTGTTGAGAACGTTACCGGCATTGATGGTTGTGCTTGTGAAACCGGTCTCCACAGGAGGAGCGACGCTCACGAGAAGGCCTCTTGTCTGCTTGTTATAGTAGTCGATGGCAAGAGTGAGTTTGTTGTTGAAGAAACGTGCATCGATACCTGCGTCCACCTGGACAGAAGTCTCCCACTGGAGGTCAGGATTTGCAAGTCTTGAAGGAGCAGAACCGTATGAAAGAACAGGCTCGTCCTTGTACTCCCAGAAATATGCATTGTAGTCGATGTCAGCAGCGTAAGCATAGTTGTTGAGCACGTTTACGTTACCGTTGACACCCCATGATGCACGTACTTTGAGGAAGTCGAGGTTGAGGGCCTCCTTTGCATCACTCATCCATGACTCGTTGCTGATGGTCCATCCTGCAGAAACTGACGGGAAGTATCCCCAGCGGGCTGTCTTGGAAAGCTTTGAAGAGTCGAATGCATCAGCACGGAAGTTTGCCTGGAAGTTATAACGATTGTCATAGACCCAGCCGAGACGTCCGAAGTAAGAGATGCTTGTTGACAGATTGGTCTGACCGGTAGCATTCTTGGAAGCATCGCTCTTGAGGAAGTTGAGGTAATGGAAGTTGGACTCATATCCAGTCATAGGGTCCTCACCGTTGCCGGAACCTGAGAGATCCTCGGATCTGTCCTCGATGTATGACATACCAGCCATTGCGGTGATGTCATGCTTCTTGATCCTGACGTTGTAGTTGGCGAAGTTCTCCCACTGATAGTAGAGGCTGGTGCCCATGGTTTCGCTAATACTATAATATGTAGGAGAGGTGGTCTTTACATGGGTGTTCACAAAGTAAGGTTCGGTGTATGAGCTGCTGTATGACTGGGTGGCTCTGTAACCGAAACGTGATGTGAAGGTGAATCCCTTGAAAGGAGTGAGGTTGGCGTAGAACGTTCCACGGAAGTTGAGACCGTAGTTCTCAGTCTCGTTCTGGTCACGAGCGATAAGAGGGTGACCGCCGTTCTCAGCCTCATAGATCTCAGATACACCGAAGTAGAGAGAAGGATCATCAGGGTTGGTGAAAAGTCTGTATCCCTGTGCAAGAGCGTCCTTGGAGATTACAGGAAGTTCATCATAGGTGAGGAAAGGCTTGGTGAGAGGGTCGTTGATGAGTGAAGTGCTCAGAACGGTGCCGCCTGCACCAGCGGAGTTGCGTGACCATCTCTCGATAGAGTTGTTGCTTCCGATCTGGAGCCAGCTCTTGATCTTGTAGTCAGCATTCAACTGTGCGCTCAGACGATGGTAGACATCCTTGTCGTCCCTTACGATACCATCCTCGTCAGTGTTGGAGAGTGAAAGATAGTAGCTTCCGCGGTCGTTACCGCCCTGGAATTCGAGAGTGTGGCGCATGGTGCTGCCTGGACCGAAGACAATATCCTGCCAGTCAGTGTCCTGACCGTTGTAGTTGATGTTGTCAAGCATGCTCTGGTTGAGAAGCATACCGTTGGTCTTGTTCTCAATGTACTGGGCTGCGTTCATCACCTCTGATCTGTGGATGAGTGAGCTCATTACATACTGGTTGCTGTAGGTGATGCGGCCGTCTCTTGCCTTGGATCCGGACTTGGTGGTGATGAGCACGACACCGTTACCTGCCTGTGCACCGTAGATAGCGGCTGAAGCAGCATCCTTGAGGACTTCCATTGATTCGATCATTGAAGGATCGAGGTACTGGATGTTGTCAACTTTAAGACCATCGACGATGAGGAGAGGTCCGATGTTACCGGAGTTGGAAGAGTAACCACGTACGCGGATTGAAGAACCTGAACCAGGGGCTCCTGAGTTGAGGATCTGCACACCGGCTGCCTTTCCCTGAAGAGCATTGGCTGCGTCAGAGGTGGATCTGTTGGAGAGATCCTCTGAGCGTACGGATGCAATAGCACCAGTGACGTCACTCTTTCTCTGAACGCCGTAACCGACCACGACTGTCTCTTCAAGGAATTCGGTATCCTCTTCGAGAACGATGTTGAATGTAGTCTGCTGGCCTACAGCAAGCGTCTGGGTACTGTAACCGATACATGAAACGCTGATGTTAGAACCCGCAGGTACAGAAAGAGAGAAAGCACCGTCGATGTCTGTGACAGTACCGATGGTGGTTTGACCGACAACCATCACGGAAGCTCCGATGATGGCTTCTCCTTGAGAATCAACGACTGTTCCGTTGATAGTCCTGTTCTGGGCATGCAGAACTGCAGACCCGAGAAGGCTACAACAAATGGCCAGTGCGGCCACAGCTGCTTTTAAGAACAATGGTTTTTTCATGTTTTGTAAGTAAAATAGGTTGATAATAAAAAAAAAGGTGTAGTTTTAATAATCCAGGTCGTAAAAATGTTGTAAATAAATGAGTGCTCTTTTATGTAGCCGTTTCTCGATAAATATTCATCTGCTAATATAGAATTATTTATTTCCTTTTGCAAATATTTTTATTTAATAAATTTTAATAATTTATGTCATCACTGGGCACGTTATGTTTATTCGATATGCTATGGCTTGCACATAAGCGGATTTAAGCCATAAAATGTTGAAAATTAACACAAGAGGTGCTCAGTAGATTATGCTGAGCACCTCTTGTGTTATTAAAAAAAAATTATGAATTCCCGTAAAATAATTTTCATCGGGGATGTAATCGCGAAAGAAATCCCGTCTAAGGCACGCTAATATTTATCTGATGAGCTTTCTGGCAGCCTTGGCGAGTTTCTTTGAAGGTTCGCCACTGTTGTCCTGAGGGACAAGGTACCACTTGACGGTCCAACGGAGTGCATCACCCGGCTTGAGCTCTGTGTATGCGCCCTGGTTCTCCATCTCGGTATAGGTATCACCCTGATTCACGTATACCTGGACCTCTGCTTCTCCTGGAGCCGGCTGTGAAGGAGCGATGTCATCGAATTTCTTGACGAGAAGAAGTCCGTCATATGCATATGCGACCCATCCCTTGCCGTCAGCATTGATCTTCCTGTTGCCTTTGGCCACGTCGAACTGGTACCATGAAATGCCGTAGGCGGAGTTGAATTTGAGGAGTTCGCCAGATGCGGCCTGGATGTTCTCCACAGGGCAGTCGAAGAAGATGACTCCCTTGCTCGGAACGCGTGTGATCTCCCAAGGAGCCACTTTTCTGGTCTCCTTTGACTCGTTCACGATATAGTAGCTTGCCACGATGGAATCGTCAGATTCGTCTGTATAGAACTCCTTGACTATTCTCATAGGGAGTTTTTCCGCTGTCCGGCTGGCCATGATGAGCTTTCCGTCCTTCTCTGTCACCACATAAGGAGCGGTGTCGAACTCCGTCACAGGCGGCCAGTTCCACTCTTTCTGCGGACTTGTCCAGAATGTGCTGCCGTACTGATTCGGAGCTTTTGTCTGATTGATGACTTCCTTTCCTGCATATTTGAGGGAGGATATCTTTCCACCATTCTCGTCTATGGTCATAGTGACCTGTCCGACTGAAAGGGTGTACTGTTTGCCTGGATCAGCATTGAAACTGAAACCGCCTCTGCGTGGTCCTCCTGGAAAACCACCGGCAGGACCCGGGCCCTGGGCCAGTGCCACTGACACTGTCAAGGTCATCAGCAATGATGTTGCGATACTCTTTTTCATGAATATTGTGTTATTAATATGTGAATCGATTATTCTTCAACTATTCCGACCTCGAGCCAAGCCTTGGCAATGGCTTCACTGTCATGCTGGGCGAGTTCATTGTCAATACCATATTGACTTACCAGCAGAGCCGCGAGGTCGCCGGTGGAGAATTCTTTCCCCATGACTGACTCCCAGAGGAATGCCGCACTGGAGTTCAGCGAAATCATCTTGTTGAAATTAACCTGCGCGAGTCCTTCGCCTACGACAATATGCTCGCGGCCAAGCTTGCGCATCCTGAAACCTTCCTTGATTTTCATTGCAGTCTTCTATAAATGGCCAATATATATCTTCTGACAGGCAGAAGTTTCTTCCAGAATTTTGAATAACGCTTGAAACTGTCAGAAGTTACATCGATTTTTCTCCCGTTCTTGCGGATGATCTCCACCACTGTGCCGCTTATGTCGGCTGTGGTGCATTGCTCCTTGCCCACAAGGTTCCCGTCGCCCATAAGGACTATCCTGTCCGCTTCCATGGCCCAGATGCGGTGCAGCACATACCTGTCTCCACCCACCCGGGCAAGGACGATGTCTCCGACGGCCAGCTCCTCCTTCTTCTCCAGCAGCACACTGTCCTTCTCTCCATGAATGAAGGGAAGCATGCTGTTGCCCTTGGTCGGAATGATGACCTGCCTGCCTTCTGACAACAGTTCATCCGCTCCTCCTAGAAGCACGGAATTCGGGAGAATGACTTTTTCCATCAAACAAATATACGATTTTGTTTTGAATTATCATTTCAGGAGACTTATCACTTCATCGATGCTTCCTGTCACATGGCTGAAAAGCTTGTACATAAGTTCCGGCTCCTGCTTCTCAGGCAGGTACACGATGGTTTTCAGCCCTTTTCCTGCGAACCAGCCAGCCTCAGCGTGCGCAGATCTTCCGCAAGGAAGAACGAGTACGCAGGCGTCAGCCCATTCCATCGCGTCAAAGTCGGCCTTAAAACCGCTTTCGGCGACAGGATGCACCATGCCTTTGCAGTATTCCTGAACTGACCATTCCAGCCAGTTCTCATCCACATCCGACCAATGGAAGCCGCCTCGTCCGTGAGGAGGATTACGGAAATCATATACCTCATGCCCTGCCTCGCGGAGAGCATTCACCACCTCCGGCTGGTATGCATTCCTCCAGCTGCTTGCCACATAAACCTTTGCCATGTCTAGGAAAGGAGTTTTCTGACAATCGTGGAGATGAGCTTGCCCTCTGCCTGGCCGGCAAGGGCCTTCGTGGCGACGCCCATGACTTTGCCCATGTCGGATGGCTTGGAAGCTCCGACTTCAGCGATGATGGACTTCAACTTTTCTTCGACCTCAGCTTCGGAGAGCATCTTTGGCAGATAGCCTGCAAGCACTTCGGCTTCAGCGAGTTCGTTGTCCGCGAGTTCCTGCCGGCCGGCGGCTGCATACTGCTCCGCAGCTTCCTTGCGCTGCTTGGAAAGCTTCTGGATGAGTTTGACTATGTCCGCGTCAGTCAGTTCCTTTGATGCTCCTTCCGCCGTCTTGGCGAGCAGTATTGCGGATTTGATGGAACGGACGGCGTTCAGGCGGACGGTGTCCTTCGCCTTCATCGCTTCCATGATGTCTTTCTGAATCTGTGTTTCCAGTGCCATATCATTATAGTTTTATGAGTCCCAGTCCTGGACGGTCAGGAAGGATGAGTTTTCCTTCTCTGACAGTCACTCCTTCGAAACGGTCATTTGAGATGAGCAGGTTGCCGTCAAGGTCAGCGAAATCCACGGCAGGGGAGAGATGGGCAGCAGCGGTGGTGGCGCAAGAGGTCTCTGTCATGCAGCCCAGCATTGCCTTCATGCCTTCGGCCTGTGCATACGCAAGCATCTTCCTCGCCTCGTTGAGCCCTGTGCATTTCATCAGCTTTATGTTTATTCCTGAAAATGCCCCCTTGATGCGCGGGATGTCCTTGAGACGCTGGATGGATTCATCTGCGAATATCGGAACAGGGCTTCTTTCCGTAATCCATGCTATGTCGTCCAGCATCGAGTCCGGCATAGGCTGCTCGACCATCTGAACTCCCTGTCCGGCGAGCCAGAATATCTCGTCGAGAGCCTTTTCACGGTCTTTCCAACCCTGGTTCGCGTCCACGACCACCGGGAGGTCGGTGACATCCCTTATCGCCCTGATCATCTCGTAGTCATTGTCAAGTCCTACCTTGAGTTTCAGAACCTTGTATTTCTGAGCACATTCGGCCGCGCTTTTCCTGACTACATCAGCGGTGTCAATGCCTATTGTGTATGAAGTGTCCGGTGTCTTCTCTGGATTATAACCCCATATGCGGTACAGTGGCTGTCCGATGAGTTTCCCGACAAGGTCATGGAGCGCTATGTCTATGGCGGCCTTCGCAGGAGCGTCACCCTCTGAAAGCGAGTCCACATACTGGAGGATGTCTTCGATGCAGAAAGGATCGCTGAACTGGCCGAGATTCACCTTGGCCAGAAATGCCATGACACTCTCGACGGTATGGCCGAGGTACGGGGGCATGGAGGCTTCGCCGTATCCGACGACACCCTCGTATTCTATCTCCACCTGTACATCGGGGGTCGAGTTCCTGGAGTACGAAGAAACGGTGAAGGTGTGTTCCAGACTGAGCTCATACGGGAAGAATGTCATTTTCATACTTTTCCCGCCGGTCCTGCGTACCGCTGTCTCTACGTCATTGGTCCTCATTCCGCGGCATCCTGACAGGGCGACTGCGGCTCCGGCAGCTGAAACACTCTTTATGAAATCTCTTCTGTTCATATGCGATGTCTGCATTCTTTAGCGAAAATAGTAATTTCTCCTCAAAATTCAGTCATCGGACAGGGCTATTTCTGTAGAAAAATGATATCACATAATGTGAATTTATATATAACACGCTTTCATTTTTGTAACATTGTAATATTTATTTTACTTTTTGTTATCTTTGTATGTTTAACTAGCAAGTGTCAAATTAAAACAAATCATTAGTATTTCGTATGAATTACTTATTGATTATCGCATAATATATGTTTTCATCTAACAGGTACATATATTCTGTGATTGTTATATTTGATACAAATGATAACACTGATAACACTGATAACACTGTTTAAACCAATTTTTTATTAATTATCATCTATGAAATTTTTGAAAGCAATCGCAGTTTCACTGGCCATGATCATGGCAGTTTCTGCGTTCGCCCAGAAAGTACAGGTCAGC
Organism: Candidatus Cryptobacteroides sp.; assembly: GCA_045599725.1. Classification (GTDB taxonomy): domain Bacteria; phylum Bacteroidota; class Bacteroidia; order Bacteroidales; family UBA932; genus Cryptobacteroides. The sequence continues at coordinate 21,865 of JAZRWN010000130.1, forward strand.
GGAACCGTCCTTGACGAGTCCAACATCCCTGTATTCGGGGCGACTGTCCTCGAAGTTGGTGCTTCCACACCGAATGGTACCGTGACCGGTCCTGACGGAAAGTTCACCATCTCCGTTCCAGCTTCCGCAAGTCTTCAGGTTGACTGCATCGGTTATGTGACTCAGACCGTTTCAGCAAGGAACGGCATCGTCATTATTCTTGTCGAAGATTCCGAGCTCCTTGAAGAAACCGTCGTTGTCGGTTATGGTGTCCAGAAGAAGAGCGACCTTACCGGTTCTGTGGCTTCGGTCAAATCCCAAGAGCTTGAAAACCGTTCTGTCAGCGATGCCGCATCCGCACTTCAGGGAAAGGCTGCAGGTGTCATGATCATGAGCGCATCGGGTGCTCCAGGCGAGACCCAGTCCATCCGTGTACGTGGTGTTTCTTCCAACAGTGGCTCAGGCCTCGGACCTCTCCTCATCGTCGACGGTTTGAAGGTTGACAATATCCAGTATCTCGATCCTGATATGATTGAATCTATGGAAGTCCTCAAGGACGCCGCCTCAGCTGCCATCTATGGTGCTCAGGCTGGTAACGGTGTCATCCTCATCACCACCAAGAGCGGCGCCAAGTCAAAGGACGGCACCATCTTCTACAACATGAAATATACGGTCAGCAGCCTCGGACGCTATGCAAAGGTCATGCAGGCTGAAGACTATATCAATTTCCAGCATCAGGCCGGAAACCTCGGAACAAGAGAAGAAATCATCGAGAACGGAACATGGGACGGATTCACAGACAC
>JAZRWN010000131.1:0-16612 GCA_045599725.1 Candidatus Cryptobacteroides sp.
TGTCCCCTCGCGGAGTGACGCCGGAAAAGGTCGGGACCCATACTGTGCGCTACTCAGATGTGGATTTCATCGGACATACCAACAATGTCAAGTATGTCGAATGGGCGATGAACAGCATCGACCAGCAGTTCGTCTCTGAACATCAGGTGAGTGAAGTGACAGTCAACTTCACCAGCGAGACACGTCTCGGCGATGAAGTTGACATCTACAAATTTGAAGAAAGCTCCGAAAAGATGCGGGTCTTTTATGTGGAAGGCTTCACTGGCGGAAGACAGTCATTCGCGGTCAAACTGGTTTTCTGATCCCACGATTCTATATCATCCTGACAGTCCGTTCAGTATCCCATCCGCTTATGCTGACAGTCAACGTCATGGACGAGAACAGACCGATGGACAAGTAAATGTCTTCCAAGTCCTCACGCTCCCATGAATAGCCTGCCTCCGATATCATCTCCCCGATCTTCAGCTCCTGGAACAAGATGCCGTCCAGATATATTTCCAGGACCAGAGAGTCATCAGCCTGCCTGGGAACATTGGCGGACTGCATTTCGCATCCTCGTGGAGCGGCAAAACATCTGAACGCTCCTTTTCTCGGTAGCAGCGAGGGCAATTCCATACCATTGACATTCCCGACGACACGGAGCAGCACCTCTCCCGCTTCCAGGCTCAGGCTGTCCATCTGGAAATGAATGGTCGCGAACTGTTTGTGCAGGAACACTTCGTCTTCCGCCGTCTCACCCCACGCATCGACGACCTCGCCCCGGTACGCGCGGATGCTGTCGCACTGACAACCTTCCGGAATGATGAGGACATCGTTCTTGAAGGACATGTCCTTGACTCCGGACCAGGCACATATTATCAGTTCTCCCTTGTCGATTTTCTTGCTGTAAACATCGGGGAAGTCGGACAGACTGATCCTGTCGTGGAACAGACGGTCCTTGCCCGCGCCCCAGCCCGATACAGCTAGTTTGTCCGTGTACCTGACACAGTCGCTGACATCTATGTCCAACCGGCAGGGACATGGTCCTCTGTCCTCTTTTACCGAACAAGAAGCCAATATGAATGATATGCCGGCAAGTCCCAGCAAAAGTCTGTAATTCATAACTCTCAGAATGAAATGTCAGGGAAGGTCTCTTCCTTGAACGGTTCTATATCAATTTCTTCATTATTGACCGACAACGTGCAGTCCCTGGAATCGGACAGTACGCACCTCTCCCTGTCAATGTTCAATGCTGTCAAAGACAAACTTTCATAGTGACGCCTCGTCATGGTCAGATGGTTTCGGTATGCTGCAGGATAACGTCCCAAGGGACCACTTTGACCGTCGCCGTGCAGTCCTCGTCAGAGACGGGGACATATGGATAGTCAGATCCTTTTCTCGTCAGGATAAGTTCATCGATGATGATGCATTTGTTACGTCCTATCACAGGCAGTTCTATAGGATAATATGTCTGTTCACCGCCAAGGAGAGCGTCGATGACCAGCATGGTGTGTCTTGGTGACCATGTCGAATCAAATGTTTCGTCTTGAGTCAGATTTGGATAACAGAAGAAACTGTGCTCCTTGGAATAAGATGAATTTGCAGAGATGATGCTGTTGACAGGATCCGAGAGCAGAGGGAATGTCCTGCAGCCACTGTCATTCCTTCCGTCATAGAGTTTGTTGTACCATGAAGTCGGGGCGGACGAAGCGGAATACTTGTTGTCTCCGGCGACATTTATCAGGTATATAGATTTGATTTTCAGCTCTTTGGATGACAAGGAGGCTGACAGCGCGGAGGTGATTTTTCTGATGGTCACCTTTGAGATGATTCGGGTGACCGGAATGGTGATCCTGCCCTCACGCTGTATCACAGCATCCACTTCTCCTGTCATTATGAGGGAGCCGAGGGAGTTGTCCGCCAGGTAAGTCGGCCGGTCCATCAGTTCCGTCTTTGATCCCGTATTTTCCAGTGACGGAGCATTGACCACCGCCACTATTGTCTTTCTTCCCTCCTTTGTCACGATTTCAGCAGTCATGGAACTGCCGGCGTTGACATAGTACTCTTTCGTCCCGTGCTCATCGAACACGAACAGCTGAAGGTTGTTGATATTGTCTTCCTCCGCTCCGGTGACGCCGGTCGCCTTTGTGCTTATGTCTCCTGTGACAGAGACGGTAGTGTGGATGCTGCCGTTTTCATCGGCGTCAATGTCTTCTTCTACGCTGCATGCCCCGAATGATGCCAGGATAACTGCTCCGTAGAGAACAGGTCTGATTCTTCTTTTCATGTCTGAATGATTTAAGGTTGTTTTATTCGATTCATATCATTTCGTTTATATATTCGCCGTCTGTCCAGTCAGTGACATACAGCTCGACGGAGCACGAGACTCCTGTTTCCGGCTCTTCTTCCGGATTCTCAGATCCCTTGCCGTGTATGGTCACTTTTCTGATGATGAAAGCCGTGTTGCTTCTAACGTCGGGGAGGTCGATACAGTAGAAGCCCATGTCAGTGCTGATGACCAGTTTGGTGCAGATATCAGTTCCGTTCGGATATGTGTAGAACCTGTGAGCCAACGAATACGAGCATCCGTCCATGATGGTGCTGTCCACCGCATCGTGGAGAAGGATGTCAGCCTCGCTGCCCCACATCCCTGATATGTTCAGCCACTTATCCGGTTCAGATGCGTACTCCCCGCCATAAGTAAGTGAAGGATTGACATTGGTCAGATAAATGTCATTGATCTTGATCCTTTCCTGTTCTGTGCCTTCAAATGCCACAGCCACTTCCTTTATTACTATTTTGCCCGTTATCCTTCTGACCTTGACGGATATTTCCATATCATTCTCGACATCAACTTCCACGCAGCCAGTCATAGCCAGATGGTCAGGTCTGTTGTCCTTGAGGAAGGACACTCTTTCCAGCAGTTCGCTTTCATTTTCAATGACAGTCTGTTCCGGACAGTTCACTAGAGCGTAGACCGTCTTGTGCCCGTTCCTGACTTTTGCTTCCGTCCGTGAACCGGACGCATTTGAGCCGACTGATGCCTCCATGACTCCATCTTCATCGAATATGAAATATGAGACGCTGCCAACGGCGCTTTCTGTATCATCTTCCGGATTCTGTACCTTGGTGATTCCTGCATATTCAAGCCGTAGTCCGACAAATGATTCTGACGGGTATTCGGGAACGATGTCACAGGAGACCGTCAGGAACAGGGAGGCCAGTACTGGTATGCCTTTCAAACAGATTACATTCGTGTTCATTGCATGTTCAGTCCGTACGTTCTCACCAATTCACTTATTTCTGGATCAAGATTTCCCCTGTGGATGAATGAAGCATCTTTCTGACAGGCATTTACATAATGCTGGACAGCATCCTGCACCATCCCTTTCCTGGACAGAACCACAGCTGTCATATACTCCACCTCAGGAGTCCGGTCAAGTCCTTCAAGTACCTCCAGGGCGCTTTCGTTGTAGTCCATACAGCAGAATGCCACTGCCGTATTGTAGTCTTTGTACGGTCTCAGAGCGGTGACGGCCTCTTTGTAGTTGCGATCTTTGATGGCCTGCACTCCATTCATATAGACCGTGTCCAGGACTGTGGTGTGGACCGTGTCCTTGACCATTCCTTTCCTGTGGAGATGAAAGTCGAATCTCACTGTCCTGAGCCGAGGGTAAAGGGACTCCAGCAGGAATGAATAGCTTTCACTGCGTGACAGCAGTCTCTCTCTCTCATCAGGGTCGCCGATGTCGAATGAGTCCAGTATCTCAGCCTTCCACTCTGTGTTGATGCGGTCATCGTCCGCTACGAGAACTCTCATCCTGTCCCAGTTTTCAGGTATGTTCCTGGCGATGAACTTCAAAGGTTCCATGGTCTTGCTACGTTCCATCGTTCCACCGATCGAGAGGAATATGCCGTTCTCAGCCACGACTGAATCCCTATATTCGCGGCAGAACCTGTCAAAATAAGATGAAACGCTCTCACTCCTTCTGCGAGACAGATTTTCGTTGGTGCTCCAACTGCCTTCGGGGGAGCAGGAAGCAGTGACTATTATGGAGTCAAGGTCGTATTCCTGGTCATCCATCACGGTTACGAGTTGGCTTTCAATCTTCCGGATTTCACTGGCATTGTCACCTAGCCCGGTGTCGATTTCATGTTTTCCTTGTTCGAAATCTATCCAATAGGTGGCGTTGGCCGTGAGTTTCCGTTCAATTATCCTGGTGATGTATTTCTCCTTGTCTGAGCAAAGGGAGCTCAAGGAACTGATGTAGAAGGTGACAGGATCTCCTTCCGGTATTCTGTACAGGTCCTTGTCCTCTTCATAGATACCTCCGGACATGGTCACCTCTGCTTTCCTCAGTTCAGGAGTGGCGTTTATTGTCTGAGTGTATTCATATATGAAGTCTCCATTCGCGGATGTGAGCACGGTGTCAAGCCTCAGCCCCTCCGTGATGATGGGGACCTTGACATATTTGTCGAACATCTTTCCCTTGCGCTCCACTTTCTTTCTGTTCCATCCGGCGGCGAACTGATTCGTATAGTGCTCCACGGCCTGTCTCTCGGTCACTCCGTATATGGATGAGAACTGTTCGTCGGATACAAATGTGCTGTCGGTCTTCAGCATGTACAGTTCCGGAATATTCCTGTGGAGGAACACCTCCAGTTCGTGTTTCCAGATGAACTGAGTCGAATCGGTGATGATCGATTCGATGAATCTGTCATACTGCTGATATCCTCTTAGCTGTCTCTTCCTGTACTCTTTCCCGGTGATGATGACAGGGTCGAGCCCATAGGCTTCTTCCTTCAGATACATCCTTGGAGTCAGCCTGATCTGCCACTTGCTGTCCAGCATGGCCTCGGGAACTGTCACCATGAATCCAATATCCACTTTACCATGCCTTTCCGCGACATTCCGGAATTTTGCGGTGACTATCGCCGCATTGATGACATCGTGTGCCACCATCTCACCCTCCTCGTCTCTGACAGCCTTCATGATGATCATTTCATGCCCGTCCGCATCCTGAACTGTCAGCGTGTCCCTTGACGGACCGGCTGTGAGGTACGGAATCTCGGGCATGCTCCTGCTGTCTGACGGCAGGATGGACGCTTCCATCTGGCTTTTCCTGACAGACACGATCCTTCGTTGAGTGGAACATGACAGAACAGCGATGACTGACAGCAACATTAGTATCCGTTTCTTCATCACAAGGATTCGTATTGTAGATAATCGTCTCCTTCCAGTATCTGCAGATTCTTGGCGAGGACATCATAGGCAGTATGCTCCTGCCCGTCATTTCCCAGGAATCTCTGAGTCCTCAACCTTCCGCATACATACAGCTTGTCTCCCCGCTGAATATTGCTCAAGTCGGGGATGTTCTTACCCTCCCATGCTGATATGATGTGCCAGGTAGTCTCTATGACTGGATCCCCGTCACGGTTCTTGTACACATAGTTAGTGGCCAGCGATATTCTGGCGACGCGCGAACTGCCGGCATTCTGAATCCGTACAGAGCCCACATTCCCTCTCAACTCGATCTTGTTCAATTGTTCCATATCGTTATTGTTTTAGACATTTCCGGGAATGGCCGTCGACTGTCAGCGGTCTTCCCGGTGCAGCAAAGGAAAGGGCATTCATTCTCTTTTCCTCGGAACCACAAGAAAGTTGGTGGAGGTTTTTCTTTTTTTATCGTTGCGCATCATTCCATATGCCGCTCTTAATGAAAGACCCGGACATGCAGAAACAGGCATGCTGCAAAAAAAAGAAAAACCTCCGCCAACTTTCTTTCTGATTGTTGGACGATGCGGGTCTCCTTCCCAAATTCGGAAAAAAATTCTATGGCATACGAAACCATCGATAATGTTGCACCATTGTGTCTGGAGTGTGGCGGTGAAATCGTTTATGGCAGAAGCGACAGAAAATTCTGCAGTCCTCGGTGCAAGAACCGGTATCATAACAGACTGCACCATTACAGGCGTTCCGTGAAACTGATGGTGACAAGCACTTTGGAGAGAAATTATGAGATTCTGGACAGACTCATCAAAGCGGATGTCACTTCAGTCAGCCTTGGGGACTTGTCCCAGATGGGATTCAACAGAGACTTCATGACTTCTTTCCACAAGGTCAGCGGGCACGAGGAATACAGGTGCTATGACATTAAGTTCTATTGCACTTCCACCAGAATATTCAACATCCAGCGTGTGAATCTGGATTATTGACAGAAACAAATCATAGATATGAAAAGAATAAGTACATTTTTCATAGCCGCGGCGGGAGCCGCTGTGGCTCTTTTGCCGGGATGCTCGAAGGATATCTCCGAAATGGGAGGAAAAACAGAAAGTGGAATTGAAACGGTCACAGTGACGGTCAGTCTTGACAGTGACTGTTATGCGGAACCGGAGACACGGTCTTCCTTCACCTGGTTGGATGATGCCATCAGGGATGTTGAAATCGTGGTTGCGGAAGAAGATGGTTCGGTACAGGAAGTCCTGTACTCACAGACATCCTCGTCTCTTTCATTTGAGGGGAAGGCCGGCCATACCTATTTCTTATGGGCTGCGGCCAATATCGGTCGGAGGATAGATGTCTCGACCTTGTCCGACTTTACAGGAGGTACAAGGACAGTGAGTTATTCGCAGATAGCCTCCTCCGGTGTGCCAATGTATTCGGCGAAGGCCGACGGCAGTCCTGGCCCGGCATCCATAACCGTGGAGAAGGATGCCGCCAATATCACGATTCCTATGGTGAGGATGCTTGCCAAGGTCGATTTCAGGATAGACAGGAGCAAACTCGCCAGTCCAGAGGAGTTCAAGGTCAAGTCTGTCAGAATCTATAATGCCATAAACAGTTATGCACCGTTTACGGCAAATGTGAAACAGGCCCGTTCAGGGAGCATGGACCATTCTTTCGACTATGCGACTCAGGCAGATGTGAACTCCCTCAATGCCGGCTCGGATATATGCTTGTACGCGTTCGAGAACATGCAGGGGGACTTGCTCGCAGGGAACACGGATCCGTGGGCGAAGGTCCCTTCAAGGATATCAGGTTCCGCGGACTATTGTACATATCTGGAACTCGGATGCTCATATTCATCAGGAGGTCTGTCAAGTGACGGCATAACCTACAGGATGTACCTTGGCAGCAACACCACCACCAACTTTGACGTGAAAAGAAACACCAGGTATTCCATCACTCTTTGCCCGACCGAGGCGGAAATTGACGGCCACCGAGGTTCGTGGAAGATTACGAATTCCGGCTGGAACGCTACGCTGACGGGTCTTGGCATTGATCCGTCCTCATCAGTCGTAGCTATCGGCAAAAGTCAGGCATATACCGTGACAGCGCAATATTCTGACGGAACTTCCGAGGATGTCACAGCACAGTGCTCTTGGTCATCTGACAACACTGGAGTAGCCACTGTGAAGGACGGGACTGCTTTGGCGGTCAGCGCGGGAACGGCCCATATTACAGCGGCATTCGAAGGAATGGAAGTGTCCGCCACTCTCACTGCAGAGGCAGATGCTCCGGTGGTTACGTACGAGTACAAACTCGAACTATTCGGCAAGGATGTCCGTGTCGCAAAGGGAAGTACCGCATATATCAGCAGGTCGGCAAGACTCACGACTGTCATATACTGGGACGGCAAGTATCATGACACTACCTACAGGGCACTGGATGCCACCCTTGAATCAGACAATGAGGCAATAGCCACTGTGTCCAAAACCACAGTGACCGGCAATTCTGTGGGACATACCACAGTCCATGGGTATTATAATGGCATAAAAAGCGTCAACACTCTGAGTGTAACGGTATTTGACGATGATCCGACCATCACGGTCACCCAATGTGAATACAAGCTGGAGGTGACCCCGGGCACCATGTCTCTTGACGAGGGTGGAACGGGCCGTGCCGCAGCCACCTTGTACACCAGGTCAAGGACTGGAACCAAGCATCAGTCGGAGCCTGACGACGACGCCGAATGGGGTGAATGGAGTGGCTGGACCGGGCAGGATGTAACAGAGCAGGCGGCATGGTCCAGCAGCAATTCCGGTGTCGCCGGTGTCTCGAAGGGTGTGATAGAGGCTGAAGGCCCAGGAACGGCGACCATCACCGCCACATACGGAGGACCGGACGGCAATGAATATTCCGACAGCCTTGAACTTTCAGTTAACAGCTGCAACTATGAGATAGTGGTGCGTGAAGGCTCGGCAACGACAGGGAACGGCATCTCACAGGTCCATCTCATCGTCAAGAAAGACCCTTCACGTGATCTTGTCGCCACATTGTACAGGAACGGCGAACCGGTCGGTGACGCCACATATCAATGGAACGAGAGCGGTGCATCTTATTACAGTTATTCGGATACAAATGATGGCATACGCAGGACCCATGTCGTCAGGGCAGTCTCCGGTGGAAAAGGCAGAACTCTCAGTGTCACAGGCTATGTCAATGGAAAACCAGTCGCAACATCCAGGGACATCGAGGTCATAGTGGATGTCCCTGATCCTTCATTCGACTATTATCTGGACTGGACATGGTGGAATACGCAGGGTGACCCTTCTTCCTGCCACGGACCTCTCATCATCAATGAGCGTTCTGGGAACTATTATTACATAATTCCGGATGAATATTTCACAGTTGGATTCAGCACTCTCAACATCCAGTTCGGAGGTGCATTCAGCTGCAAGGAGACCGGCTGGGATGATGTTGAAACCGGTGATCCGGGAGTCACGGTCAGCGGAACAACCACCAACGGCAGAGTGACGCTAGGAATTAGTGGTCAGCCGCACTTCCACTTTACCTGGGAGGTGAAGTACAATGGAACGAGAATATCTCTGTTCAATGTGTTCTTCATCCCGGAGGAAGCCTTGGGCAGATGGTTCACAGACGTAGTCCCGGATGGTGCCGTCCGGGTTGACTACAAGAAATATTAGATAATAGACTATGCCTCTTTCTCCGGATTCTTGAACAGGAAAATGAAGGCAATGGCCACCACGAGGGAGTACCCTGCGAACACGAACCATGCTGCCGGCCAGTTCCCAACTTCACCCGCGGCCTGCGGGTTGTAGACGAGGGCGTTGACGATCTTTCCTGCGACCCATGTGCCGATGGAGGCTCCGAGACCGTTGGTCATGAGCATGAAAAGACCCTGGGCGCTGGAACGTATTCCCTTGTCGGTGTTGTCATTGACATAGAGAGAGCCTGAGATGTTGAAGAAATCGAAGGCGACACCGTAGACTATGCATGAGAGGATGAAGAGCCAGACTCCGGAGCCCGGGTTGCCGAGGCCGAAGAAACCGAATCTGAACACCCACGCGAACATGGCGATGAGCATGACTCCCTTGATGCGGAACTTCTTCATCGCCCACGGAATGAGAAGGATGCATAGAGTCTCCGATATCTGTGACAGAGAGATGAGAGCGTTGGCGTTGTTGGCGCCCCAGGCGTCCTTGAAGGCATCCTGTCCAGCAAAGGAGGAAATGAAGGTGTTGGCATAGCCGTTCGTTATCTGGAGAGAGGCACCGAGCAGCATCGAGAAGATGAAGAACACTGCAAACTGTTTCTGCTTGAAGAGCTTGAAAGCGGTCAGACCGGTGACCTCCGCAAATGACTGGGTCTCCATGGACTTAGGCTTGCAAGGGCAGTATGGCATGGTCAGGGCATATATGCAGAGCAGTATGCTCAGTATGCCTGAGGTGAGGAACTGCGCGGCCGAGTGCTGGAACTGGATGCCGTCGGCACCCTTCATGAAATTCACGAAGAGCATGCTGCATATGAAACCTATGGTTCCGAAAACTCTGATGGGCGGGAAATCCTTCACCGGGTCTTTGTCATTGACTTCGAGTGAATAGTATGCGACTGAATTCGATATGGCGATGGTCGGCATGAAGAACGCAACGCTCAGAGCGTAAAGTACGTAGAACGGTCCGAACTGGATGTCCGCACCGCTCGAGATGGCGTACATTCCTGCTCCCAGCATGAACACTCCTGCGAATCCGTGGCATATCGAAAGTACTCTTTGTGCAGGCACCCACTTGTCGGCGATGATTCCCATGAATGCCGGCATGAATATGGAGACAAAGCCCTGGGTGGCGAAGAACAACCATATCTTGGTCCCCATGCCCGAGTTTGCAAGGAAACTCCCCATTGAGGTAAGGTATGCTCCCCAGACAGCAAATTCAAGGAAGTTCATGATGATCAGTCTGAGACTGATGTGCTGATTTTTCATATCTGTATTATTTGTTTGTTCATGTTTGGCGCGTTCTGCAAAATTACGAGAAATTACGCAGTTTTTACTATCTTTGAAAGTTAAAAAGCAAATAAGATGAATTTTGTCCTGACAGCCGCTGACCCGTTGAGCTCCGCAAGATGCGGGGTCATTTCCACGGATCATGGCGAGATACACACCCCCATATTCATGCCGGTCGGAACGGTCGGGGCTGTCAAGGGCGTGTACCACAAGGACTTGAAGAACGACGTAGGTGCTGAAATCATCCTCGGGAACACCTACCACCTCTATCTCCGGCCTGGTCTGGACACACTTAAGGCCGCCGGGGGCATCCATAAGTTCGAATCCTGGGACAGACCCGTCCTCACTGACAGCGGCGGTTTCCAGGTGTTCTCCCTGAGCCCGATCCGGAAACTTACTCCCGACGGCTGCACTTTCGCCTCGCATATCGATGGCTCCCGCCATACTTTCACCCCGGAGAACAATGTCGACACGCAGCGTATCATCGGTTCAGACATCATGATGGCGCTGGACGAGTGCTGTCCGGGTGACGCGGACTACAACTATGCCAAGAAGTCTCTCAAGCTCACCCAGTCGTGGCTTGAGCGGTTTGCCAAGCGTTTCAACGAAACGGAGCCGCTGTACGGCTACAACCAGAGTTTCTTCCCGATCATCCAGGGCTGCGTGTATCCTGACCTGAGACGTAAGGCGGTGGAGCATGCGCTGCAGTTCAACACCGACGGCTATGCCATCGGCGGTCTTGCGGTGGGTGAGCCGACTGAAAAGATGTATGAGATGCTCGAAGTGGTGTGCCCTATTCTGCCGCAGGATCGTCCGAGATACCTCATGGGTGTTGGCACTCCTGCCAACATACTTGAGGGTATCGCGAGGGGAGTGGACATGTTCGACTGTGTGATGCCTACCAGAAATGGAAGGAACGGCATGCTTTTTACATGGAACGGCATCATGAACATGAGGAACGCGAAATGGGAGAAAGATTTCAGCGAACTCGACCCTTGTGGGACCTCTTTTGTTGACCATACTTATTCGAAAGCATATCTGAGGCATCTTTTCATAGCGAAGGAGATGTTCGCGGGCATGATAGCGACAGAGCACAACCTTGCTTTCTATCTTGATGTGGTCCGTCAGGCGCGGAAGCACATCGAGGCCGGCGATTTCAGCAGCTGGAAGGAAGAGGCTGTGAAGAAAGTGACAAGCAGAATGTGATATGACACTCAGACCTAAGAAACTGGACAAGTACATATTCAAGAAGTTCATCCTGGCCTTCTTGATATCCCTGCTGCTCATCATCATCCTTGTCATTGTGTTCGATGCCGGTGAGAAGATTGATAAGTTCGTTCAGAACGAGGCTCCTCTCAAGAAGATCATTTTCGACTATTACCTGAACTTCATCCCGTATTTCGTGAATATGTACAGCCCGATGTTCGTGTTCATCACTGTCATCGTGTTCACTTCGCGAATGGCTTCCAATTCGGAGATTATCGCGATTTTGTCCGGAGGTGTCAGCTTCCACAGGATGATGGTTCCGTACATAGTCGCGGCCGCCCTGATCGCATTTGCGTCGCTCAGCTTGAATTTCTGGGTGATCCCTGAATCCAACATAGAGCGTCTGGCCTTCGAGAACACTTATGTGAAGAACAAGAACGTCGCTGTCAGAAATGTACATTACCAGATCGCTCCGGGACAGTTCGTGTTTGTGGAGAGTTTCAGCACCTGGAACAACACAGCATACAAATTCACCCTCGAATCAGTCGAGGACAACAAGATTGTAAGCAAACTTTCCGCCGAGTCTGCCGCGTGGGACAGCCTTTCCGGGGCCTGGAAGCTTAACAACAGCTTTATAAGAGACTACACTTCAGGCATGTCGGACAATGTAGTGTACTATCCACAGAAGGACACAGTGATAGCATTGACCGTGGAGGACTTCCACAGAAACGCTCTGACTGTGCAGACCTTGAACTACGGAGATCTTGAAAAACTGATCAGGACCCAGAAGATGAGGGGGGATTCGAATGTGATGTATGCCCAGATAGAGAAGCACAACCGTTGGGCCATGCCGTTCTCCGCCATCATTCTTACTATCATCGGCGTCGCTCTCTCTTCCAGAAAGAAGAGGGGAGGTATAGGATGGAATCTCGCCTTCGGAATAGCTCTGGCCTTCTCCTATATTCTGTTCCAGCGTTTCGCCCAGATGTTTGTCTATACTGACCTGCTCCCTCCTGGACTGGCCATCTGGATACCGAACATGTTGTTTGCCATCATTGCCGCCGTCCTGTACAGGCTGGCACCAAAATAGAATTCGCATGAAAGTCAAGGTCGTGAACAAATCGCGCTGGCAGCTTCCTCAGTATGCCACGCAGCAGTCCGCAGGCGTAGATCTGCGCGCTGACACCAATGAAGATATCGTTCTTCAGCCTCTCGGGAGGGTGATTGTCCCTACCGGGCTTTATCTTGAGATCCCGGCCGGATATGAAGCGCAGGTGCGTCCGAGAAGTGGTCTGGCCGCGAAGAAAGGTGTGACTGTCCTCAATGCACCGGGTACCATCGATGCTGACTACCGCGGAGAGGTGGGCGTGATACTGGTGAACCTTTCGCAGGAACCTTTCACGATAGTTCCAGGAGAGCGCGTGGCGCAGATGGTGTTTGCCAAGTGCGAGCAGGTGGAGTGGGTCGAGGCTGATTCACTGGAGGATTCAGAACGTGGCGCCGGCGGTTTCGGCAGCACTGGAGTGAAATGAGTATCGAAGAAATCTATCAAAAATATCTGGAGTGCGGCGGTGTGGTGACCACAGACAGCCGCGCCATAAAGGGCGGGGAGATGTTCATTGCCCTGAAGGGCGAGAATTTTGACGGCAACGCCTATGCTTTGAAAGCGATCGAGAGTGGAGCGTCCTGCGCTGTCGTAAATGCTGACAGCGAGGCGGCGAAGGCCGGAGATGCGCGTGTGCTGGCGGTCGAGAACACTTTCGAGATGCTGAAGCAGCTCGCCCATTATCACAGGAACCATTGCCTCAGCGACAGACACCTTCCTGTTCTGGGTCTTACCGGCACGAACGGCAAGACCACCACGAAGGAGCTCATCCGCGCTGTCCTTTCCCGCAAGTACAGGATCACAGCCACCGAAGGGAATCTCAATAATGATATCGGAGTTCCACTCTCCCTTCTCAAAATAAGTCCTGACACTGAGATGGCTGTCATCGAAATGGGCGCGAACCACCCGGACGATATCAAGCACCTCGTGGATGTGTGTGAGCCTGATTACGGTCTCATCACCACTGTCGGCAAGGCTCATCTGCTCGGCTTCGGCAGTTTTGAGGGCGTGATGAAGGCAAAGGGCCAGCTATATGATTTCATCTCTGAGAAGTGCGGTGAAGTGTTTGTCAATGTCGATGATGAGAACCTCAAGTCAATGGCTCAGTCCCGTCCGGGCCTGACAATCATCCCTTACGGACCGCAGTATTCAGGTGCTGAGGTGCTTCCTCCTAATCCTGATAACCCTTATCTCAGAGTTAAGGTCAATGGCAAGGTGGTGAATACGAATCTCATAGGCGCATACAATGCTGTGAACGTGCTGGCAGCCATCTGCATAGGAAGTCATTTCGAGGTGCCGTTCGAAGACTGTGTGGCCGCGGTCGAGTCCTTCGTTCCTTCCAACAACCGTTCTCAGATGCAGAAGACAGACAGGAATATCCTGATTCTGGACGCATACAACGCCAACCCTTCCAGCATGTCGGCGGCTCTTGACAGTTTCTCTATCATGGAAGCAGGGCGCAAGGTCGCGTTGCTGGGAGATATGAGGGAACTAGGTGACAATTCCGTTCAAGAACACGAAAAAGTGGTCAGGAGAATTGCAGAATCCGACTTCAGTGCATATCTGGTGGGGGAGGAGTTCGGCAAGGCACTGGCTTCCGTCGGGGACTGTCCGAATGTACTCGGACATTATGCTTCTTCTGAAGAGCTTGCCGCTTTCCTTAAGGAGAATGTGGTATCCGATGCCTGCATCCTTGTCAAAGGTTCGAGAGGCATTCAGATGGAGAAGGTCATATCCTGCCTGTAACCATCCTCGCCATCTTCGCGAGGCACCAGCCAACTAACAGACCCGCTATCACGCCGACAAGCACGTCTCCGAAGAAGTGCTTGCCCGCGAAAATGCGGCTCAGCCCTATCATTGTGGCCCAGAAGTATATGAACCATTTGTATGGTCTGTAATCGTGCTCGCTGTCAAGGCTGAAGGCGGAAATCGAGGCGACTGCGAAACCGAAGGCGTTGGCGGTATGTGCGGAGTAGAAACCGTAGAATCCGGTTCTGCTCTCAAGTACATGCAGGCCGCCTGTAAGCATGTCGACTGTATAACAAGGTCTGAGCCGGCCCACAGCGGTTTTCATGATGTTCGCGAACTGGTCGCAGATCAGAATGGTGGCCGCGAGTGACACCGCCATGACCAGACCCTTCTTCCAACCCAGTCTCCTGACAAGATAGAACAATACTATCGCATACAGGGGGAACCAGGTTTCCTTCATTGAGAAAAACTGCCAGATGTGGTCCCACGGCTTGCTGTAGAAGCTGTTGATGAAGAGGGTGATGGTCTCGTCAAGAGACTGTAGCCATTCGATGATCATTTGTGCAGCGCTTTCCAGAGTTCTTCCTTCAACTCTTTCAGACCCTGCTGGTTCAAAGATGAAATGAAGACATGAGGGATGTCCTTTGGAAGGGTTTTCTCGATCTTCTTCTCTTCCTTGCTGTCGATCAGGTCGCATTTAGTGACTGCGAGCACACGGTCCTTGACCAGAAGTTCCGGATTGTATTCCCGCAGTTCGTTCAACAGCGTTTCATAGCCTGCGGCAATATTCTCTTCGTCCGCCGCCACCATGAACAGCAGCACGGAATTGCGCTCGATGTGCCTGAGAAAGCGTATGCCGATGCCTCTGCCTTCGTGGGCGCCTTCGATGATGCCAGGTATGTCCGCCATGACGAACGACTGGTCATCGTAGTACTTGACGATACCGAGGTTAGGCTCCAGAGTGGTGAAGGCGTAGTTCGCGATTTTCGGTTTGGCGGAAGTGATGGTGGCGAGAAGGGTGGACTTGCCAGCGTTCGGGAAGCCTACGAGTCCTACATCCGCGAGAAGCTTGAGTTCGAGGATGAACCAGCCTTCTTCTCCTTCTTCGCCGGGCTGCGAGAAGCGCGGGGTCTGCATCGTGGCTGATTTGAAATGGTCATTGCCCCAGCCTCCACGGCCTCCGTGGCAGAGAATCATCTCTTGCCCGGCTTCGATAAGTTCACCGATGACCTCCTCTGTTTCCGCATCCTTGACTACTGTTCCGACCGGGACACTGAGGTATATGTCCGCGCCGTTCTTTCCATGACGCAGGCCTCCTTCGCCCTTGCCGCCGTCGTCAGCCTTGACATGCTTGCGGTACTTGAGATGGATGAGTGTCCAGAACTGCGGGTCGGCCTTGAGGATGATGTGTCCTCCGCGTCCGCCGTCACCGCCGTCCGGTCCTCCCTTAGGTACATACTTAGCTCTGTAGAGATGTGTCGAACCTGCACCTCCGTGTCCGGATGCGCAGTATATCTTTACGTAGTCTATGAAATTAGAATCAGGCATAACTGCTTGTAAATCAATTTGGTTTCATCTTCAAAATCGGTTGGAGTAACAAAATAGTAACAAAACTTCAACAAGTTACCGGAAGCCTCTCTGCTTACAAATTGTAAGTAGATTGTGCATAAAAATTGCCGGATTCCCTGAGTATTTCTCTGCCGATTTCAAAGAACATTGTCTCCGCAAACCAGATTATGGCTTAACGACTTGCAAATATAGCGAATCTTTTCCGATGCGCATTACAGAAGACTGACCTTCTTTCGAACTCCTTGGAGATTCCTAATCTGCCATCATCGTAAAAATTCAGGGCTTGCCCTGAGGACATCATTTTCACAGGTGGGTAACTCAATACCCCCTGACGCTTCGCGCAAGGCAGGCGTGTCATTTTTCACAGCAAGCCGTTGGACATAGTTTCATCATGTTGATGCCACACAATACACATTCTTTCCCAATCTGTGCATCCGTTTCACTTTGGGAAAAGCGAAACGGATGTTGGAAGGCTCAAACCTTATGAAATGTGTGGATCGATTACATTTGCACCTCTGTCTCGAGACAGATATGACAAAGCCGCCTATACATTTACGTTTTGTGACACAGGAGAGAATAATCGTTATTGAAGACCAACGAGAACACAACGACTTGGCAGGCGGGGTGATTTTGTCGTTAAATTCCCCCGATTGAACTGTTTTTGAGCATTTCGGGGGAATATTCGGCTATTATTCCCCCGTTTGGAAGACCGGACAAGCGCGGCGGATGTTGTACACACGCGAATCATTCGCGTCTG
>JAZRWN010000132.1:0-4088 GCA_045599725.1 Candidatus Cryptobacteroides sp.
CTCCGAAGCGATGACGCAGCAGATTTACAGTCTGCCCCAGTTGGCCACTTTGGTATCTTCCCATGTGCATGCCGGATATTATTTCCTGGCTTGGAGCCGATAGAGGGAGTCGAACCCACGACCTTGAGATTACAAATCACACGCTCTAGCCAACTGAGCTATATCGGCAGTATGTCAATTCCTTTTTCTTTCAAAGGGACTGCAAAGGTAGAAATTTATTTGAACAATGCAAAACTTTTTCAATCTTTTTGCATCAGTTCTTTCACTCTGTAAAGTATTCCTGACGCATCGAGGCCGCATTCTTTCCTTTCTTCCGCCTGACTGCCCTGGACAATGAACCTGTCAGGGGTTCCGGCGCATTCGATCACCGGCCTCGAATCCATCCCTGCGAGATGCTCCGAAACGGCTCCGAACAGTCCTCCCGCGACGGCTCCGTCTTCCAGAGTGAGGATGACGTCATAGTGTGACGCTTCTTCAAGCAGGGCGGTGTCCAGAGGTTTCAGGTACCTCATGTTGAAGACGGCCGGCGAGGTGCCTGTCTCTTCCTTGAACGCATCAGCGGCCTCCACGGCGCGGTTCACGGCCGGACCCAGCGCCAGTATGGCGAGCCTCGAGCCTTCTCTGACTATCTCACCCTTCCCGGCAGGCAGGACCCGGTATCCGGCCTCACGCCAGTCGCGGCCCTCTCCGGTTCCGCGCGGGTAGCGTATGATCACAGGAGCATCCTGCTGAAGGGAGGTATACATCATATTTTTAAGTTCGGTCTCGTCCGAAGGGACGGCTATGACCAGGTTCGGGATGCATCTGAATGCCGACAAGTCGAACACGCCGTGGTGTGTCGGTCCGTCCTCGCCCACCACTCCGGCTCTGTCGAAGCAGAGAGTGACAGGAAGTTTCTGGAGCGCCACGTCATGGATGATCTGGTCATAAGCCCTCTGGGCAAAAGATGAATATATGTTGCAGAACGGTCTCAGACCTCCTGCGGCCAGTCCAGCAGAGAATGTCACTGCGTGTTCCTCCTCGATGCCAACATCGAAGAAGCGGGAAGGCATCTTGCTCCCGAAGAGATTCATTCCGCAGCCGCTGGCCATGGCCGGAGTCACTCCTACGACCCTGCCGTCCATTTCCGCGAGTTCGCAGAGCACTTCTCCGAAAACATCCTGGTACCTGTCGGCCTTGTACTCGGACCGTATCCTTTCACCCGTCTCAGGATTGAACCTGCCCGGAGCGTGCCAGACCGTAGGGTCGGCCTCAGCCGGAGCGTATCCCTTGCCTTTGGTGGTGATGCAGTGCAGGATCCTCGGACCCTTGAGGGCCTTCATCTTCTCCAGCGTGTCCAGCACCTGGTTCATGTCGTTTCCGTCGATGGGACCGAAATACCTGAATCCAAGAGCCTCGAAAAGGTCTCCTCCCGTTCTCTTGACTATCCAGGACTTGAAACTTCTCGCCCATCTCTGGATGAAATGTCTGAACTCACCGTTCCCTAGGGAGTCCCAGACCTTGCCCTTGAACTTGTTGTAGGCAGGGTTGGTGGTGATGCGCAGCAGATTTTCGTGGAGTGCGCCGATGTTCCTGTCGATGGACTGGTTGTTGTCATTGAGGATGACAAGAAGGTCAGCCGCGCTGCTTCCGGCATTGTTCAGACCTTCGAACGCAAGTCCTCCCGTGAGTGCTCCATCACCTATGAACGCAATGCTGCGTGCCGGGGATTTCTCCAGCTTGAATGCCTCGGCATAACCCAGGGCTGCGGAAATGGATGTGGACGAGTGACCGACGCCGAATGCGTCGAACGGGCTCTCGTCCATCTTGGGGAATCCGCTGATGCCCTCGCGTGTGCGGTTCTGCCTGAAGGCGTCCTTCCTTCCGGTGATGATCTTGTGCGCGTATGCCTGATGTCCCACGTCAAAGACAAGCTTGTCCTCCGGGGTGTTATATATATAATGTAGACCGACGATGAGTTCCACCGCGCCGAGGCTGGAAGCCAGATGGCCGGGATTTCTGGAACAGCAGTCCACCATATATGAACGGATGTCGGAGCAGAGCTGAATGAGTTCCCCCCTTTCCAACCTCCTGAGATCTTCTACTGAATTTACTTTGTCTAGTACCGTGTACATATTCAAGATACAAAGATACGATAATTGGAGGATTTGTGCTAATTTTGTCTGACAGAAAACCTCCATCGCATGAATACCAAGAACAGACTCACCCTCTGCTGGCTCGCTCTGGCCTGCCTCGTCGTCCCGATGTTCGCATCATATTTCTTCGACGACATGTTCTCGACGCTTTCACATCTTTTCAAGAATCCTGAGATGCTGGAGCTGGGCTGGAACTCCGCCGAGTACGGATTCTATGCCGGAGGCTACTCGTTCCTGTGCGTCTGCGGCGGACTGATAGTCTGCGGAGTACTGCTCGATGTGTTCGGCGTCAGACTGGTGGGCTCGATATTCGTCGGTCTGATGGTCCTCGGCGCCGGAGTAGTCTATACGGCCATATCTTCAGGAATGCCGCCACGCACTTCACTGACTGTGGCGTATATAGGATGCATGATATTCGGTCTGGGAAGCGAGATAGCGGGAGTTGCGGTCACGCGTTCCATCGCCAAATGGTTCAAGGGCGGCAAGGTCGCTCTCGCGATGGGTCTCCAGCTCGCCATAGCCAGGCTCGGAACAGCCACAGCCTTCATCCTCTCGCCGATGCTGGTGGCTGAAAAGGCCGCGGGAGAGATGTACACGCTGGCGGAGACCTCCAGACCGGCGCTCGTGGGACTCATCATGCTCTTTGCCGGAGCCATTCTGTGGGCCACTTTCGTGGCAATGGACGCTCGCTTCGACAAACGGAACGGCATCGCATCCGTGCGCGGTCAGGTGGCGGAGGATGACAAATTCAAGTTCTCGGATATCATCAAGCTGCTTACGAATCCTCGCTTCATAATGATAGCCCTGCTCTGCGTGTTCTTCTACTGCTGCATCATCTCCTTCAAGAAGTTCGGCACTTCCATCGTGATCCCGCGCTTTGACATGGATGTGGATTCGGCCAAGTGGCTCATAACCATGATCCCATTCTTCACCGTGGTGTTCACTCCTCTTTTCGGAGCCCTGGTGGACAAGGTGGGTAAGGGGACGTTGTGGATGATCGTCGGTGCCGTGCTGGTGTTCTGCGCGCATCTTGTCATCGCCTTCGCACCGCAGGGAGTTGCATTCTACGGCTATCTCGGACTCTCGCTTCTCGGAGTCGGCTATTCACTTGTGCCTTCGGCCATGTGGCCGTCAGTGCCTAAGATCGTCCCGGAGAAGAACCTCGGCACAGCCTATTCTCTCATCTACTGGATCCAGAACATGGGCATGATGCTCGTTCCTATATTCGTGGGAGCCATATTCAAGAACGGCGTCACCGAAGCAGGAAACCACTCGCAGGAAGTGGCGGCTGCGGTAAACGCCGAATTCATTTTCATCGGTCTGGGAGCAGTGGCCATCGTGATCGCCTTCCTGCTCCGCCGGTCTTCAAAACTCCATCCGGAACTCTGTCTGGACGAAGCTGCAGGAAACTAGAACGGAAGGTCGTCCGCTCCGTCGTCACCCATGATGTCCAGAGGCTGGCTCTGAGGAGCGGCCGCCGGCTGGACCGGTGCAGTCTGACGAGGCTGGAAGCCGGCAGGCTGGCTGTATGACTGGGCCTGTGCAGGCTGACGCTGCTGGAAGGCCGGCGCCTGGGTCTGCTGCTGGTAGTCACCGCCCTCTCCGCCAGGGTTGTCACCCTTCTTTCCAAGGAGCTGGATATTGTCCATGACCACTTCTGTGGTGTATTTCTTCACACCCTGCTGGTCAGTCCATGACCTGGTCCTGAGTTTACCTTCGATATATACCTGCGTGCCTTTGCGGATGAATTTCTCAGCGAGGTCGGCGGAGTTCCTCCAGGCCACGATGTTGTGCCATTCTGTGTTCTCACGGGTCTCTCCGTTGCGGTCCCTGTACCTTTCGGTGGTCGCAAGGGTGAATGATGCTACTTTTGTGGCGTTTGCCGCGCCCTGGTTTCCTTCGAGGTAACGTACTTCCGGGTCTCTTCCAACGTTACCGATCAGCATTACTTTG
>JAZRWN010000133.1:0-7668 GCA_045599725.1 Candidatus Cryptobacteroides sp.
GTGGTGTCCACTCCCATGTCAGAAGCGACAAGCGCCTCCTCGATGGCGTCCAGGACATCATCGTCAACCTTCGACTTACCGACTATCGCCCTCGAAAGCTTCTGGAAGAAGCTATGCTTGGTTTTCTCTACGCCTTTGTCAAATAATCCCATGATATATTTCTTGTAATCTACAAATATAGTCAAAATAGAAGACAATAAAAAAGATGGAGGCGCCAATCTGCGTCTCCATCTTCTCTTCTATGCTGATCACGGGGAACCGTGAAACTGCGGAATCAATTACTTCTTGTCGAAGAATTCCTTTGTCTTAGCCTCCTCGACGAGCTGCTCTGTGAATACATAAGCGCCAGTCTTAGGGGACTTCTCCATGCGGATGCACTTGACCATGCTCTTAGCACCGGCCTTAGCTGCGAATGTTGCGACGGCTTTCTTTGCCATAGTTTATTCTCCTCTAATTATTTGATTTCACGATGAACAGTGACCTTCTTGAGGAAAGGATTGTACTTCCTGCGCTCAAGACGCTCAGGGGTGTTCTTCTTGTTCTTGGTAGTGATGTATCTTGACATTCCAGGTACACCGCTCTCTTTCTGCCCTGTGCACTCAAGGATGACCTGCACCCTGTTTCCTTTAGATTTCTTTGCCATAATTCAAAAAGTTTAAACAAGGTTAACCAATCCTTTCTTCTGGGCCTCCTTGATGGTAGCGTCGAGACCATTCTTCTCGATGATTCTCATACCCTTGCAGGAAACCTTCAATGTGATGAACCTCTGCTCCTCCTCAGACCAGAATCTCTTGGTCTTGAGATTGAGGGAGAAATCGCGCTTTGTGCGAAGCTTGGAATGGGCAACATTGTTGCCTTTCATTCTCTTTCTACCTGTTACTTGACAAACCTTTGCCATATCTTTATTCTTTTATTTGATTCTTAATAATTTACAGGGGTTGCAAATTTCGCGTTAATTTTTCTTAATTGCAAATTATCTAGATAAATTTGAAAAATCTGCTCCACCTTATATTTTTCGGAAACTTAGCATTCTTGTTTGTTGAGAGCCAGATCAAAGCCGGTCTTCCGACTATATGATCTTCAGGAACGAAGCCCCAGTACCTTGAGTCCAGGGAATTGTGCCTGTTGTCTCCCATCATGAAGAAGTAATCCTGTTTGAATGTGTAACTGTGTGCCACCTCACCGTTGATCCTTATCGTTCCGTCCGGAGAAACTGTCAGCTCGTTTTTCTCATAAGCTATGATAATCCTCTCATACAGAGGGAGATTATCTTTGTTCAGCTCAACTGTCGCTCCTTTCTCAGGTATCCAGAGAGGACCGTAGAAATCGCGGGTCCACTTGAAATTGTCCGCAAAAGGAAAGACGCCATACGGGTCATCTGACGGATAAGTCTCCAAATTGGGTTCAATGCTTTCGACTCCGCTCATATTTCTCACCTGTTCCAGCATCTCTGCTGTAAGAGGCATCTGCGGGTAGCCCGGCAGCGCGTTGTCGAAGTAAAGCTCTCCGATATTGAGCCCCAACTTTTCGAGGGTCCTGGAGTTTATTCTCTGGCCGTTGGTCCTTACTCTGTAGGTAAGCTGTATTCCCGGATATACCGTCTGCTTCTCGGAATTTATGTAAACAAGGCCTTCCTTGACTGAAAGAGTGTCACCCGGAAGTGCAACACATCTTTTCACGTAGTGGTC
Source organism: Candidatus Cryptobacteroides sp. (assembly GCA_045599725.1). GTDB lineage: Bacteria > Bacteroidota > Bacteroidia > Bacteroidales > UBA932 > Cryptobacteroides. The sequence continues at coordinate 1,689 of JAZRWN010000133.1, forward strand.
CTTCTTGTCCGTAGGACGGACGATTATCGGACCCAGCCTGCTTTCCACAAACTCTCTCCCGCTCATCCTTACCAGCGCGTGGTAGTCTTCCACAGGAGCCTTTGTCAGTACAGTGTCCCCGTTGGGGAATCCGAACACGACCGAATCGCCTCTTTTGACATGACCGAATCCTTTCATTCTTCTGTATTTGTTGTGGATGAGTGTCGAATAGGACTCCTTCCCCATGAATACGTTATGTGTGAAAGGTATGGTCAGCGGAGTCTCAGGGACTCTTGGGCCGTACGCCAGCTTGCTCACGAAGAGGTGGTCTCCGGTATAGAGAGTGCTCTCCATTGAGGATGAAGGGATCTTGAAGGCCTGGAACAGAAAAAGATTGATGGGCGTCACGACCAGTACGGCGAAGATGATGGCATCAAGCCAGTCCAGCCAGACATTTCTTTTCTCTCCTTCTTTGTAGTCCTTCTTCCAGAACGCCCACTTCACTTTCTTCGTGATGAAGATGTCGAAGATGACTATCAGTCCGAGGAACCACCAGTAACTTCCGAGCCAGATAACCCATAACACATAGAGCAGAGCCCAGATACCGAACTTCGTCCAACGGTTATGGAAAAACCCCTTCCAGCTCACAATATACTATTTTACAGAATTGATTATAGCCTCAAATGCCTGAGGGTTGTTCATAGCAAGGTCTGCAAGCACTTTACGGTTGAGTCCGATGTTCTGCTTTGCGAGTTTACCCATAAACTGAGAATAAGTGATACCGTACTGGCGTGCGGCAGCATTGATTCTCTGAATCCAGAGAGCGCGGAAGTTGCGCTTCTTGTTTCTGCGGTCACGGTATGCGTAGGTGAGACCTTTCTCATAGGTGTTCTTCGCAACCGTCCAAACATTTCTTCTTGACAGGAAGTTACCGCGGGTTCTCTTGAGAATCTTCTTGCGGCGTGCCCTTGAAGCAACTGAATTAACTGATCTTGGCATAATTTGATTTTTTTCTGGAGGCAGTGACCTCTCCGGGAGGTGCTTGACCTACTGCTCATCCAAGTTTGACATTAATGATACTAGAGAACAAGGAGCTCTTTGATACGGTTCTCGTCAACCTTCTCGATGATAGCGAAATGGTCGAGATTTCTCTTCTGCTTCTTGGTCTTCTTTGTGAGAATGTGGCTGTGATAAGCGTGCTTTCTCTTGATTTTTCCCGATCCGGTAAGCGTGAAACGCTTTTTGGCACCGGAGTTGGTCTTAAGCTTTGCCATTCTTTTGTTTTTTAATTGTTAATAATATTGTAAATCTGCCACGCAGACTACTTTTTCTTCAATGGTGCGAGCATCATGACCATCCTCTTTCCCTCGAGGACAGGCATATTCTCCGCCCTGCCATACTCTTCCAGTTCCACCGCGAACCTGAGAAGCTGTTTCTCGCCCTGGTCGGCAAACTGGATGGAACGTCCTCTGAAGAAGATCGAAGCCTTGACCTTCGAGCCCTCTGCGAGGAACTCCTGAGCGTGCTTCAACTTGAACTGGAAGTCGTGCTCGTCGGTATTCGGGCCGAACCTGATCTCCTTGATGACCACCTTGGCGGCATTCGCCTTCATCTCCTTGGCTTTCTTCTTCTGCTGATAGAGATATTTCTGATAGTCGAGGATCTTACATACAGGAGGATCCGCTTTCGCGCTTATCTCCACCAGATCAAGACCGAGTTCATCCGCCATGGCCATAGCCTTGGCGATGGGATATATGCCCTGTTCGGGCACATTGTCACCGACGAGACGCACCTGTGATGCGGTAATCTCTTCGTTGATGTTCAATTCATTCTCGTCCTTCTTCTGATTCGGACGATAGCCTGGTCTCTGACCGTTCGGTCTGGTCCCCATAGGCCTTGGGGCCGGTTTGTAAGGTGTTGCGATAAAACTGATCTCCTATAATTAATTAAACATAAAATATATCAGCGGATCAGGAAAGCTCCTCTGCCAGCTGGGCCTGGAAGAATTCCTTGAATCCGTCAAGTGTCATGGTACCCTTGTCGACGCCTTCCTGTCTTACAGAAACTGTGCCGTCGGCAACTTCCTTTTCACCAACGATGACGAGAACCGGGACTCTGAGCAAAGCGACCTCACGGATCCTCTTGCCAAGCGTCTCATTTCTACTGTCGACCGAAGCGCGAATATCGGAATTTTTCAGCAATCCACAAACTTTTTCAGCATATTCTGCATATTTTTCGCTGACTGGCAGCACTTTAACCTGATCAGGGGCAAGCCAGAGAGGAAGATGTCCGGCAGTATGCTCGAGCACGACGGCGGTGAATCTCTCGATGGAGCCGAAAGGTGCCCTGTGGATCATGACTGGACGCTTCTTGGAGCCGTCCGCATCAGTGTATTCGAGCTGGAAGCGCTCAGGAAGGTTGTAGTCCACCTGAATGGTTCCGAGCTGCCACCTTCTGCCAATGGCATCCTTTACCATGAAGTCAAGCTTAGGACCATAGAATGCGGCCTCGCCGTACTCGACAACGGTCTTGAGACCCTTCTTCGCGGCAGCGTCTATGATGCCCTGTTCAGCCTTCGCCCAGTTCTCGTCGGAGCCGATGTACTTTTCCTTGTTGTTCGGGTCGCGCAGGGATATCTGTGCCATGTATTCAGTCATCTTCAATGTCTTGAAGACATAGAGGATGAGGTCAATGACCTTCTCGAACTCTTCCTGGAGCTGGTCGGCACGACAGAAGAGGTGAGCGTCATCCTGGGTGAAGCCGCGGACTCTGGTCAGTCCGTGGAGTTCTCCGCTCTGCTCATAACGGTAGACTGTTCCGAACTCTGCGTAGCGGAGAGGAAGATCCTTGTATGAATGAGGTGAGGAACGGAATATCTCGCAGTGGTGAGGGCAGTTCATAGGCTTGAGCATGTACTCCTCGCCTTCCTGCGGTGTATGTATAGGCTGGAATGAATCCTTGCCGTATTTTGCATAGTGTCCTGAAGTGACATAGAGATCCTTGGCTCCGATGTGAGGTGTGACGACAGGGAGATAACCCAGTTCAGCCTGCTTCTTGCGGAGGAAGTTCTCCAGGATGTTGCGCATGACAGCGCCGCGCGGCAGCCACAGCGGAAGTCCGAGACCCACCCTCTGCGAGAAGGTGAAGAGTTCCATCTCCTTTCCAAGCTTGCGGTGATCCCTCTTCCTGGCCTCCTCCATGAGAACGATGTATTCGTCAAGGAGGGATTTCTTAGGGAAGGTGATACCGTAGATGCGGGTGAGCTGCTGACGTTTCTCGTCTCCTCTCCAGTATGCGCCGGCGATAGCGGTGAGCTTGACTGCCTTGATGACCTCGGTGTTCATAAGGTGAGGTCCGCGGCAGAGATCCGTGAACGCGCCGTTCTTGTAGTATGTGATGGTACCGTCCTCAAGTTCGCTGATGAGCTCGCACTTGTACTGGTCGCCTTTTTCAGTAAAATACTGAAGTGCCTCGGCCTTGGAGACATCTATTCTTATGAAATCCTCCTTGCCTCTTGCAAGTTCGAGCATTTTCTTCTCGATTTTCGGAAGGTCGGCCTCGGTGATCTGGTTGCCGTTGAGGTCCACGTCATAATAGAAACCACTCTCGATTGCAGGGCCGATGCCGAACTTGACACCAGGATACAAGGCTTCGAGAGCCTCGGCCATAAGGTGGGAGGATGAATGCCAGAACACTCTTTTTGCATCGTCGTCGTCCCACTTGAGAAGATTGATGCGGGCGTTGAAGGTGATCGGGCGGAGCAGGTCATATGTGACACCCTTGCCTGCTGAAGCGTCGTCTTCAGCCTTCACTGATACCGCAAGCACTTCCGCAGCCAGTCTCGGGCTGATGCTCTGTGCGATTTCGTAACCGGTCACTCCCGGCTCGTAGGTTCTGACACTGCCGTCAGGAAACGTAATGTTGATCATAAACTCTAAATTAATACCATAATAATTAAATTGGACTAACCAGTATTTACAAACCAAGTACTTGAACTTGATTAGCCATATTATTAGTCAAGGATGCAAAGGTACTAATTTTTTTATATCTTTGTATTTACATATACACAAAGTATGGACGGTATCGTTACTAGAAAAGACATCTGGGACCGCGCCGGCAAGGCGGGTCTGGTCCTCGGCGCAGTATCATGCGCATATATAGCTATAACACAGCTGCTTGCGTCAGTCAACACATCTCCTGTCATGGCGGCATTGCTGTCTGTCCTCGACATCATTCTGTGGGCCGCCAAATTCGCAGGCTGCATCCTTCTGATGAAATACTTCATGAAGAAGTTCGCAGCGGACCACCCTGGCCTGACGAACAACGATACATTCAAGCTCGGAGTTGCCATAGCACTCCTTTCCGCGCTCATCTTCTCCGGATTCTATCTGGCATATGTCACCATCATCGCCCCTGACACTTTCACGAATGCGATGGACACCGTCCGCGAAAGTTACGGATCCATGATGGGTCAGGAAGCTCTGGACGCTATGGAGAACATGAATATGGCATCCATATCATTCTTCTCGAATCTTATCTACTGCTTCCTTTTCGGAACAGTCCTTTCATTAATCCTTTCAAAGAACATCCCTTCCAGAAATCCATTTAACGAACAATAGTATGGAGTACCCATTTGACATTTCCATTATCATCCCTGCTTTCAACGAAAACGAATCCCTTCCTGAACTCATCGAATGGATTGAAAAAGTCATGGCCGAAAACGGATTCAGCCATGAAGTGCTCTTTGTTGATGATGGCAGCAACGACGGTACATGGGATGTCATCGAAAAGATTGCAGAAAAGAACGACAAGGTAAAAGGGATACAGTTCAGAAGAAACTACGGCAAGTCCGCCGCCTTGTTCTGCGGCTTCGAAAAAGCCCGGGGAAGAGTCGTCATAACCATGGACGCAGACCTTCAGGACTCACCGGAAGAGATTCCGGAGATGTATAAGATGGTGGTGGAGGATGGCTATGACGTCGTCTCTGGATGGAAGCAGAACCGTCAGGACAACAAGTTGACCAAGAATCTTCCTTCCAAGCTGTACAATGCCACTGCGAGAAAAATCACCGGCATCAAGCTTCATGACATGAACTGCGGTCTCAAGGCATACAAGAATGAGGTGGTGAAGAATATCGAGGTCTACGGTGAGATGCACAGATACATCCCTTATCTGGCAAAGAACGCTGGCTTCAGCAAAATAACCGAGAAACCAGTTCACCATCAGAAGCGCAAATACGGGAAGAGCAAGTTCGGCATCGAGAGGTTCATCAACGGGTTCCTCGATCTCATTTCTCTTTGGTTCCTGAGCACATTCGGCAAGAAGCCGATGCATTTCTTCGGGTTCACTGGCATCCTCATGTTCCTGGTTGGAGGCATCATGACTCTCTGGATCATCATAGCCAAGCTGGTGCATCAGGCCAACAACGCATATTTCAGAGCCGTCACTGACCAGCCGCTCTTCTATCTGGCACTTGTAGCAGTAATTCTCGGAGTGCTTCTTTTCCTGGCTGGATTCATCTGCGAGATGATATCAAGAAGTTCCAACGAGAGGAACTGTTACAACATCAAAAAAATCATCTAACTGAAATCATCCTTGATATAGTTCCAACCTTCTACTTCCGGTAGAAGGATAGAGCAGTTTTCACCCGGTTTCATGCACAACCTTCTACCTTTGGTCGAAGGTTGGAGTGTTTTTGCGTTGTCGTTGCAGCATCGGGCAAGGCGGCCGCTGCCAAACACATCACACTGCAGATGACAATGGTGCCGTCATCCTTCAGGCCGCCCGCCATCGCCGCGCAACGGAACGCTCAACACCGTAGGGAGAAAACGAAGAAAGCCCGAGTCTTTTTGGACTCGGCCTTTCCGAAGAACGGCAGCTGCCTACTCTCCCACCTGGTGGGGCAGTACCATCGGCGATGGCGGGTTTAACTTCTCTGTTCGGAATGGGAAGAGGTGGGGCCCCGCCGCTATAGCCACCGCAATATGTTACTTGAGAGAAA
>JAZRWN010000134.1:0-2298 GCA_045599725.1 Candidatus Cryptobacteroides sp.
AGGCAGCCGTCCTCGACTTTGAAATTAAGATATTGGACAAGGTTGTCGGAAGTATAGATCTCCACGGACGGTTCACCATCCGTCATCTCGTATGTCATGTCGGCGTACAGGGATACGTCTATCCTGTCGAACTGCGGGACATTGTAGGAAACGGTAGTGAAGGTGTTGCTTCCCTTGATCCTCTCCCCGGTTCCACCGCCGTAAATACCATCAAATACGCCAGGGTTCACTTTAACGAAAGTGCAGGATGAAACTAGTGCCACGAACATGGCAAGCACTGCTGCTGTCTTTATGTATTTCATATATCTTGTTGTTCTTGTTTGTTGAAAATTTCTTTTGGGTCTATTCCGAGAAGTTCCATCCTTTTCAGGAAAGCGGGCACCTCTTCGTTCATGAAGCGTTGTTTTTCGGCTGCCAGGATGATGTCCTTCGCCGGAGCGGCGACATAATAACCTATGCCGCGCTTGTTGTATATTATCCCAGCATCAGTCAGTTTCTCGTAGGAGCGTGCCACCGTGTTGGGGTTCACTCCCACTGAAGCGCCGTACTCCCTGACAGAGAGGATACGTTCCTCCGGAGCGATCGCTCCGCTCAGAATCTGCTCGCATATCGAGTCAAAGATCTGAAGGTAAATCGGTCTGTTCTGGTCGAAGTCCATACTCTAGTGCTTTATGGTCTTGATTCTGAAATAAATAGCAGTCAGCAGCCCGCCAAGCATGACGAAGAATGCAGAATTGATGACAAAGTTAAATATATGCTGTGCCTTCTGTGCTGTCATGTTTGAAATCAGATTATCGAAATCGTCAGAGTCAAATGATCCGCCGTGACCGAAGAAAGTCACAAGAATGGTGGACAGCAGGATGGAGAGGGCGAAATAGCAGAGTATGGTCTTTCCGGCCTTGCCTCTCTTGAAGCAGATGGCTCCCAGAGTGAATGCCAGGATGTTCACCCACATGCTGCCGAGCAACATCCAGATGACGCCGGCCAATGAAGGTTCGATCAGCCCCGTGGAATCATTGCCGAAGGATCCGAACAAAGATATTCTACGGAAAAGCTCCAATGTCTGTGATGCGCCGTAATGCTCAGGGAACATCACGGAAAGAAGCCAGTCGCAGCATCCGGACAGTGCGAAGAAAGAAACAGGTATCACGACGCACATGACCAGCACCATCGACAGGAACTTCTCGAATGTGGAGGCCGGGATCATCAGCCAGTCAGAACCCTTTCTCCTTTCCGTCAGCCTTCCGTACATCTTTGCAGGGATGGACATGACAAGAATGAGGATACAGAAAGAGAAACAGATTTTCTTGACCTCCATGTCCAGCGGTTGGAAGTGTCTTGTGAAGATGAAGCAGAAAATCTCGAAGAAAGTGAAAAGAATCGCAGGCAGAAGACCCATGACCAGGATTGACAGGCCACAGGACGCCTTGGCGTTGTTGAGTTCGTAGGTCATGAACTTGCCGAATCTCTTGAGGTCGAAAAAATCACTCATATCGCGGTCCTCCTTTAAATGAACATGTTCTTTATAAGTTCCTTATGCTTGTGAACGGCATTGAATAGAGCCTCGATGTTCACCTTGCTCTCCTCCCCTGTCACATTCGGCAGCACCTGGATGAAGCCTCCCGGAAGCTGCTCTGAATACAGCGAACCATCCTTGAGGACATTGCCATAGTCAAAATAAAGCTTCTCGGCGATCTTTTCGACAGAAGCGTTCACCAGCACATCGCGACGGTCGAGGATTATCACGGGATCGATGATGTTCTCGAGATCTCTGACCTGATGTGTCGAAATGACAATGGTGGAATCCTCCGGCGTATAAAGAGTCACCGCCTTTCTGAACTGCGCCTTTGAAGGAATGTCAAGACCATTGGTAGGTTCATCCATGAACAAATATTTCGGATTGCAGGCAAGTGCGAAGGAAATATAGGTTTTCTTGAGCTGTCCTGCTGACATCTTGTTCATCTTCTTGTCCGGCTCAGTTTCAAATTCCTTCATGAGGGTGAGGAATTTATCCATGTCGAATCTCGGCCAGAATTTTCCGGAGAACTTGGCGAAGTCCTGAGCCTGGATGCTGTATGCCATAACCTCATCCGGAAGATAATACTGAGAGTTCAGCACTGAAGCAAGACGCTTGGACGGATCGTGCCCGTCAACGGAGATTGTTCCATTCTGTGCTTTCTTCAAGCCGCAGAGGAGCGTCAGAAGCGTAGTCTTGCCGACTCCGTTCTCACCAAGGAGCCCGTAGATACGGCCCTCCTCCAGTTTCATGGAGATGTTTTCCAGAACGGTGTTCCTGCC
>JAZRWN010000135.1:0-11751 GCA_045599725.1 Candidatus Cryptobacteroides sp.
CGGAGTTCTCGTCGGCTGCCCTGCAGTATGGCTCTACTCCAACTCAAAGGACAAGCTCAAGGACCAGAAGGCCATTCCTGTGGACCTCAGCCTGTTCCGCACGAACAAGGGTTACAATATCGGTGCTCTCTGCATCATCGCTATCGTGGCTCTCATTTATGTCGTTCTTTGGTAATTCAATATGCTTGAAGAACTTAAAGAAAAAGTATTTCGCGCCAACCTCGATCTGGTGAAGCACGGACTGGTCATTTTCACATGGGGCAACGTCTCCGCCATCGACAGGGAGACGGGCCTCGTGGTGATCAAGCCAAGCGGAGTCAGTTATGAGACCATGCGCGCAGAAGATATGGTGGTGGTCGACCTCGACGGCAATATTGTCGAGGGCGACCTTCGCCCTTCTTCAGACACACCAACACATCTGGTGCTCTACAAGGCGTTCCCTGAAATAGGCGGCGTCGTACACACACATTCCACTTATGCAACGGCATGGGCTCAGGCAGGGCGCGACATTCCAAATATCGGGACAACTCACGCCGACTATTTCCATGAGGCCATTCCTTGCACAGCAGACATGACGGAAGCCGAAGTCAAGGGAGCTTACGAGCTCGAGACAGGAAACGTCATTGTCAAGCGTTTCGAAGGCATCAACCCTGTCCACACCCCGGGTGTCCTGGTCAAGAACCACGGACCTTTCTCTTGGGGCAAGGATGCATCTGACGCCGTTCACAACGCTGTCGTCATGGAGCAGGTGGCCAAGATGGCTTTCATAGCCTTCAGCGTCAATCCTGACCTTACTATGAATCCTCTGCTCGTGGAGAAGCATTTTTCACGCAAACACGGGCCTAACGCATATTACGGACAAAAAAAGAAACAATAATCAATTATGGCAAAAGCATTTGACAACGTAGAACTCTGGTGGGTGACCGGTGCACAGCTCCTTTACGGAGGAGACGCAGTCGTTCAGGTTGACGGTCATTCAAAAGTGATGGTTGACGGCCTCAACGAGTCAGGCATCATCCCTATAAAGATTGTATATAAAGGTACAGCCAACTCTTCTAAGGAAGTTGAAGATGTGATGAAGGCTGCCAACAACGAGGCCAAGTGCGTCGGTGTCATCACCTGGATGCACACCTTCTCACCTGCCAAGATGTGGATCAAGGGTCTCCAGGCTCTCGAGAAGCCTCTTCTCCATTTCCACACTCAGTTCAACGCCGAGATTCCTTGGGAAACCATGGACATGGACTTCATGAACCTTAACCAGTCAGCTCATGGTGACATCGAATACGGCCACATCTGCGCACGCATGCGCGTTCCTAGAAAGGTCGTTGTAGGATACTGGAAGAGCGAAGAAGCTCAGAAGAAGATCGCCGTATGGGCACGCGTAGCAGCAGCAGTCGCTGATGCAAAGAACGTCCGCTGCCTCATGTTCGGTATGAACATGAACAATGTGGCTGTGACCGACGGTGACCGTGTAGAATTCGAGCAGAGACTCGGATACCACGTGGACTACTACCCTGTTTCTTCACTTATGGAGTACTACAAGAAGGTAACGGACGCAGAGGTCGATGTTCTCGTGGAGGAGTACAAGAAACTCTATACCATCAAGATAGATGAGTCCGGCGAAGAGGTATACTGGGAGAAGGTGAAGAACTCAGCAAAGGCTGAGATCGCTCTCCGCAATGTTCTCAAGGATGAAGGCGCCACCGCTTTCACCACCAACTTCGACGACCTCGGCGGCGCTGACATCGACGACCCGAACTTCCTCGGATTCGACCAGATCCCTGGTCTCGCTTCACAGCGCCTCATGGAAGAGGGTATCGGTTTCGGTGCAGAAGGCGACTGGAAGACAGCCTGCCTCTACCGCTCTCTCTGGGTAATGTCACAGGGGCTTCCAACAGGATGCTCATTCCTCGAGGACTACACCCTCAACTTCGCCGGTGACCGCAGTTCCATCCTTCAGTCACACATGCTCGAAGTCTGCCCTCTCATCGCTTCCGACAAACCAAAGCTCGAGGTGCACTTCCTCGGTATCGGTATCCGCAAGCAGCAGACAGCCCGCCTCGTGTTCACATCAAAGGTCGGCCCTGGCATCAAGGCTACAGTCGTTGACCTCGGAAACCGCTTCCGCCTCATCGCTCAGGATGTCGAGTGCATCGAACCTAAGCCGATGCCGAACCTCCCTGTCGCATCAGCCCTCTGGGTCCCACAGCCTACATTCGAGATCGGCGCAGGCGCTTGGATCCTCGCAGGCGGCACCCACCACTCAGCATTCAGCTATGACATCACAGCCGAGTACTGGGATGACTTCGCTGAGATGACCGGCATCGAGTTCGTTCATATCAACAAGAACACCACCACAGAAGGATTCAAGAAGGAACTCCGCACCAACGAGGTTTACTACCTTCTCAACAAAGCATTGATGTAATATGGCAGATGCTAAATCCACCATCGTCGCAGGAAAAGCCATCCTTGGCATCGAGTTCGGCTCCACCAGGATCAAGGCTGTCCTTATCGACGAGGAGAACAAACCTATAGCCCAGGGCAGCCACGAGTGGGAGAACCAGCTCGTGGACGGCCTCTGGACCTACAGCATCGAGGCCATCTGGTACGGTCTGCAGGACTGCTACGCAGATCTCCGCGCCAACGTCATAAAGGAATATGGTGTTGAGATCGAGAACCTTGCCGGCATCGGCATCAGGGCCATGATGCACGGCTATATGGCTTTCAACGACAAGCAGGAAATACTTGTTCCTTTCAGGACCTGGCGCAACACCAACACCGGTGAAGCGGCAGCAGAGCTTTCCAAGCTTTTCGTATACAACATCCCTCTGCGCTGGAGCATCTCACATCTCTATCAGTGCATACTGAATGGAGACGAGCATGTGAAGGACATCGATTTCCTCACCACTCTCGCCGGTTACATCCACTGGCAGCTCACAGGTGAGAAGGTCCTCGGAGTAGGCGACGCATCAGGTATGATTCCTGTCGACCCTGATACCAAGACCTATGACGCCACAATGGTCGCCAAGTTTGACAAGCTGATTGCCCCGAAGGGGTACAGCTGGAAACTTCTCGACATCCTTCCTAAGTCACTCAACGCAGGCGAATCTGCAGGATGCCTCACAGCGGCCGGTGCCAAGAAACTCGACGTTTCAGGTCACCTCAAGCCTGGCGTTCCGCTTTGTCCTCCGGAAGGAGACGCTGGAACCGGCATGGTCGCCACAAACGCTGTCAAACAGCGCACAGGAAACGTTTCTGCAGGAACTTCTTCATTCTCGATGATCGTTCTTGAGAAGAACATCTCCAAGCCATACGAGATGATCGACATGGTCACCACACCTGACGGCAGCCTCGTCGCCATGGTTCACTGTAACAACTGCACATCCGACCTCAACGGCTGGGTGGGCCTGTTCAAGGAGTATCAGGAACTTCTCGGAGTGCCAGTGGACATGAACGTCATCTTCAACAAGCTCTTCCAGGCAGCTGCAAACGGCGATCCTGACTGTGGCGGTCTCATCTCCTATAACTATATATCAGGAGAGCCTGTCACCGGCTTCGCTGACGGACGTCCTCTGTTCGTGCGCTCCGCCACCGACAAGTTCAACCTTGCCAACTTCATGCGTTCCGTTCTTTACGCCACCGTCGGTGTGCTCAAGATCGGTAACGACATCCTCCTCAAGGAAGAGAAGGTCAAGGTGGACAAGATCACCGGACACGGCGGTCTGTTCAAGGTGAAGGGCGTAGGCCAGAGCATACTCGCAGCTGCTCTGAACTCCCCTATCTCTGTCATGGAGACAGCAGGAGAAGGAGGCGCATGGGGCATCGCGCTCCTTGCTTCATATATGGTCAACAAGAAGAACCTCACCCTCGCCGACTACCTCGACTTCGTCGTGTTCGCCGGCAATGCAGGAGAGGAGGTCAAACCTGACCCGAAGGCAGTGGAAGGCTTCAACGCCTACATGGAGAACTACAAGGCATGCCTCGCCATCGAGAAGGCGGCAGTGGAGTTCAAGAAATAAGTTTCTTTAACACAATACGGCAGAAGCCGGCCCCAACCGGCCGGCTTCTGTCAATACCATAAAACTATTATGAAAAGACACTTCATCGCATTCATGTCCGTCATCACGCTTTTGTTCATGACGGGCTGTGGTCAGAACAAATGTACTCTGCCAACAGACAAGAAGGAGATAATGGACAGATTTGTAGCCGGTACTCTCGATCCTTCCTATGCCCCTGCTGCATTCTTCGTACATTTCAGCGCTGACGCAAAGGAAGGAGAGGCTGCTGTCAAGAGCCATCTCCAATATTTCGTAAGGACAAATGCAGATATCCTGAAGGTCCAGTTCGAGCAGTGGGCCCCGCGCATCAGGAATTACGAGCTCCAGGAGACCTGGGACGCTGTGGAGCCGCTTCCTGAGGACTACTACAGACCGACTCTCGAAGTCATTTCAGGACTCCAGGAAATCGCCGGGGACAATGTATATGTGCTTCCGACCATCTACTCCGCATATCAGCTGGCCACCCAGAGCCTGGGAGAAAAAGGTATCAGGGAAGGTGCGAAGAACCATCCTGATGATCTGAAGCGTGTGCTAGGATACTACTGCGACGCTCTCAAATGGCTCATCAGAGAGTGCAAGAAGATCGGTATCGAAGGATTCTACATGACCACTCAGGGTGGTGAAATGAAATACTATGACATCCCGGGGTTCTTTGACAACTTCATCAAGCCTTTCGACCTGGACGTCATGAACGCCTGCTCAGAGGGCACGAAGATGAATATCCTCCATATCTGCGACTGGGAGGGTACATACGATGATCTCACCCGATATGCCGACTACCCTGGGCAGATAGTGAACACACCTATCGACCTCAACGGAACGCCATTCACGATGAAAGACGGAGAGAAGCTTTTCAATCGTCCAGTGCTCGGCGGTCTTGAGAGGACCGGCGCCATCAACAAGGTATCCCCTGCCGAGGTGGAAGCTCTTGTGAAACAGGCTCTTGAGGAAGGCCCTGAAGGCCGCTTGATGATAGGTGCCGAATGCACGGTGTCCTCAGCCCCTCTCGAGAACATCCAGGCTGCCGTAGCCGCCGCCCACCACGGTCTGCGCTAGAAATTGAAGTAATTCTTCGCGTTGTAGTAGGAGATGTCACTGACCATCTGATGGATGAACGGCATCTCTGAAACCGGAAGTTTGCCCTCGGCCAGGTCGCGGCCTATCGTGTCGCACAGGATTCTGCGGAAATACTCATGTCGCGGATAGCTGATGAAACTGCGCGAATCTGTCAGCATGCCTACGAAACGGCTGAGAAGACCGAGGTCGCTGATGGTGTCAATCTGCTTGCGCATGCCATGCTCCTGATCGAGGAACCACCAGCCGGAACCAAGCTGCATCTTGCCCGGGCAGGAACCGTCGTTGAAAGTGTATGCCATGGCGGCCATGACCTCGAAATCCTTAGGGTTCAAGCAGTACAGCACAGTCTTGGCGAGTTTGTCCTCCAGAGCCAGACGGCTGAAGAACTTATGACCTGCAGCCGCCACCGGAAGGTCGTGGATGGCATCGAAACCAGTGTCAGGGCCGATAAGACGGAACATCTTCTCGTTGTTGTTGCGGAGCGGTCCCACATGGAACTGCTGCACCCAGCCGCTCTCGGCGTCCATCTTCGCCAGTTCGAACAGCATCGCGCTGCGGAACTTGTCAACCTCAAGAGCCGTAGGGACGACTCCCTCTATAGTACGGTCATAAATCGCATTGATTTCCTCCTCGGTATAGTCCTCGGCGTAGAATGTCGCCATTCCGTGGTCGGAAAGTTTGCAACCAACTGACTCGAAATAGTCGTGACGCTTCTTCAGAGCAGCAAGCAGGTCACTGAAACAGAGGATATCCATATCAGCGGCAAGAGCAAGTTTCTGGAGGTAATCACAGAAAGCAGCAGGATTGCCGATTTCAGCGGCCTTGTCAGGACGCCAGGCAGGAAGCACCTTGGTCCCGAAAGGATCCTTCATTATCTGCTTGTGGTAGCGCAGGTCATCTACAGGGTCATCAGTGGTGCAGACTGCCTCGACATTGAACTTCCTGATTAGCGCCTGACCGCGGAATTCCTCAGTCGCCAGCATGGCATTGCACTCATCAAAAATCTCACGCGCTGTCTCAGGATTGAGGGTCTTGTCAATACCGAAAACACGCTTCAGCTCGAGATGGCTCCAGTGATACAGCGGGTTGCGCATCGCATGCTGCATGGTGTCAGCCCATTTCTCAAACTTCTCCCAGGACGGACTGTCCCCCGTGACATACTCCTCAGTGACACCATTGCCGCGCATGGCGCGCCACTTGTAATGGTCCGCACCCAGCCACAACTGGCTGATATCGGTGAACTGGATGTTGTCGGCTATCTCCTTCGGCACCAGGTGGCAGTGATAGTCAATGATGGGCAGGCCTTCCGCGCTTTCGTGGAACAGTTCCTTTGCGTAACTGTTCGAAAGCATGAAATCTTCATTGATGAAACTCATATCTGATTACTTGACAACAATAGGTTTGTACTTAGGGACGAGAGAATGCATAACGCTCCAGGCAATGAGATACGCGATACCGCAGAAGCAGAACACGATGAAATAGCCGGCAGGCTTGCCTTCGAATCCGAAGAAACGGAAAGCTGAACCGGCGTTCTCAGCATAAGTGAAGAGGTTTCCGGCGACCTTCTGGATGATCATCGAGCCGATACCGCCAGCCATCGTGCCTATGCCCGTGATGGAAGCAATTGTGCTCTTCGGGAACATGTCACCGATGGTGGAGAACAGATTCGCTGACCATGCCTGATGGCCTGCGGCGGCAAGTCCGATGAGGATGGCCGGCCACCAAGGGTTGTTGAAATGCATTCCCAAAGGCTGGGCGAAAAGCGCTGCGATCGGGAAGAATGCGAAGATAAGCATAGCCCGCATCCTGCCTGCATATGGGTTCATACCCTTCTTCTCAACGAAAATTTTAGGCAGATAACCGCCTATGATGGACACCACGGTCACAATAAGATAAAGTGTGAAGATCAGACCTTGTCCGAGAGGAGAGGATGCCGGTGCGTTGAACTGGTCGTGGAAATATGCCGGAGCCCAGAACAGGAAGAACCACCACACACCGTCAGTGAAGAACTTGCCGGCGATGAACTCCCATGTCTGCTTGAACTTGAAGCACTGGAGGAAAGGAATGGCCTTCTCGTCCTTCGCGGCGACAGAAGCGGCCTCTCTGGCAGCTGCTTCCTCTGCATCATCCTGATGGATATACTCCAGTTCGGCCTCGTTTACATGCTTGCTGTTCTCAGGCTTGTCATACATGAATGCCCAGAAGAACATCCAGATGAAACCGAGGGCACCGATGATGATGAAAGCCATCTCCCATCCAAAGGCCTTTGCGAGAGGCGGGATGCAGAGCGGAGCCGCGAGAGCGCCCACGGATGCGCCGGCATTGAAGATGGAGGTCGCAAAAGCACGGTCCTTCTTCGGGAAGTATTCGGCCGTCACCTTGATGGCTGCCGGGAAGTTTCCAGATTCTCCCAAAGCGAGGATGCCACGACAGAGCAGGAAAAGATATACGGAAGTAGTGGAGATGGCGAGAGCTACATTGCTCCCTGCCTCGACGGCCTTGAGAGCGGCAGCATTGGCTACACCGTCCACGAGTCCTGCTGTGGCCCAGCCGCAGGCGGCATGCATGCACGCGCCGAGTGACCATACGCCTATGGCAATGAGATATCCCTTCTTTGTTCCCATCCAGTCCACGAACTTGCCCGCAAACAGGCAGGTGATGGCGTAGAATATGGAGAAGAAGGAAGTGATGGTGCCATAGTCCGCATCAGTCCAGTGGAATTCGGGGGCTATGAACTCCTTGTAAGTCAGTGACAATACCTGACGGTCGAGGTAGTTTACCGTGGTCGCCACGAAAAGCAGCGAACAGAGCCACCAGCGCCAGTTGGTCATCAGTTTCTTTTGTGTTGACATGGGAAAAGAATGTGGTGATTATTGGTGGTTATGGTGATGATATTTCTACTATACGCCTCCGAATGCGCTGTATCCGCCGTCGACAGGGATGACTATGCCTGTCACGAACGAAGATATGTCACTGAGGAGATAGAGCATGGTACCCACGAGGTCCTCAGGCTCACCAAATTTGTGGGTCGGAGTGTTGGCGATGATTTTCTTTCCGCGTGGCTTGAGCTCCCCTGTGGCTTCGTCGGTGAGGAGGAAGCGGTTCTGGTTGGTCAGGAAGAAGCCTGGTGCAATGGCATTGCAGCGGATTCCGACAGGAGCGACATGAACCGCATACCACTGAGTGAAATTGTTTATGGAACCCTTCGCGGCCGAATATGCCGGAATCTTTGTCAAAGGACGGAAAGCGTTCATCGAGGAGATGTTGAGCACATTGCCCTTCCCGGCCTCGATCATGTCCTGGGTGAACACCATAGTGGCAAGGAGAGTACCCTTGAAGTTGAGGTCATAAACAAACTGGAAGCCTTCTATGTCAAGACCATAGAAACTGTCCTTGAGATCAGTCTCCTTCTCCATCTGTTCAGCCGAACATGTAGCCTTCGGCGAATTGCCGCCGGCACAGTTGATGAGGATATCGATCTTTCCGAGTTTCTCATGGATTTCGTCACGGGCGGCTTCGAGAGCTGCCTTGTCAAGTGTGCTTGCACTGATACCTATGCACTTGACACCGAACTCCTTCGCTATCGCTTCACCTTTTGCAGGGTTGTCGGCGCTGCGGCTGATTACGGCGAGATTCACCCCCGCTTCCGCCAGGCCGCGTGTAAGAGCCATTCCGAGGACTCCGAAACCACCTGTTATGACACAGTTGCGACCTTTCAAGTCGTCGAATGAGTATTTCATAGCAATATATTTTATTTGTTGAACAATCTCTTGATATGTCTCTCGCAGAGGTTGGCCGTTATCTGCTCGCCGATGACATCGGTATGTTTCTCGAGCGCAGGGTAATATTCGTCACCGAACTCCGCTGCGACCTTGTAGCTCACATGGATGAGCTGGCGGAATGAAGGATTGTAGAGAGGATCAGCCTGATTGTGGCGCATGGTGCGGGCGAATGTCTCGGCATCCCACTCCGCCACCTCCTCAGGAGAAGGGAGCTGGTTCACATCGACATCTATGACGGTGGCATAAGGCACGGTAAGCTCCTCCATTCTGCCAAGGGCACTAACATATATCTTCTTGGCAAGTTCAAGCGCGGCAGGATCGGCGACAGCAAGGCCTATGATCTCCTCAAGCCAGGTGGTTCCGGCGGTCTTGATATGGATGCCTTTGTCATATTTCCTTATCAGCCTGCCCATGATCGGGTAGATGCTGAACTTGTCCGAGCCGGAATGGATGGAAAGTTTGAGGTTTGCCGGAAGGCCATACTCCTTGACACACTCGTCTATCACGACAAGGTCCTGTTCGAACTCCTTCTCGAACTGCGCGAGGTCCCCTCGGTAGTCCACGCCTTTGTTGAAACGGCCGGTGAACTTTGGGGCGATGGTCTGGACAGGTGTCTTCTCTGCAGCAAGCTCTTTGAGAATATATCTGAGTTCCTCCGGGGTCTGTGCTTCATCCACCTCGTCCATTGAAACTTCGGTCACGAAGTTGTCAGCGCCTTTGACTTCGGCGATATGGCGGTAGATCTTGCCGGCTTCCTTGATGGCAGGAAGGAAACGCTCTTCAAGAGAGCCGCTCTTGCCGATATAGTCGGCAACATCGATGGTGAAGAAGTCTGATGCTTCGATGAAACGGTCGACATTGTTCAGGTTGATATGGTCGGCGTCGACGAAGTACTGGTCCTTGTAACCAAGGGCGGCGACTGCGGCGTCAGCCTCGTGGCGAGTCTCCATCGGCTCTGTGCCCACTATCTGGTGTTCACGGTTGGACTTGTTCCACACCGGCACGAAATGAACTCCGAACTGCTCCTCTGCCTGTATGAGAGCCTTGAGCTGGTTTACTCCTTCATGTGCAAAACGGTCACCGATTCCGAATGAATATTTACCGATTTCCATTGTGTCAAGTGTTTAAGCGTTATAAGTAGTTGATATGGTGTCTCCGCCGTGGCCGGTCCAGTTCGTGTGGAAGAACTCTCCGCGAGGGCGGTCGGTACGCTCGTAGGTATGCGCGCCGAAGAAGTCACGCTGTGCCTGAAGCAGGTTTGCTGGCAGTCTTGAAGAACGGTAGCCGTCATAATACTGAAGGCCTGCGGTCAGGCAAGGTGCCGGCACGCCGTTCTGAATGGCCGTGCAGAGGACATTCCGCCATCCTGACTGGGCCTCGGCGAGCTTGTCGCTGAAATAAGGGTCGAGAAGAATGTTGGCGATGTCAGGGTTGGCGTCGAATGCATCCTTGATCTTTCCAAGGAACACGCTGCGGATGATGCAGCCACCACGCCACATGAGGGCGATGCCGCCGTAGTTGAGATTCCAGCCGTACTCCTTGGCCGCAGCGCGCATAAGGGCATATCCCTGCGCGTATGAAACCACCTTTGCAGCGAAGAGAGCCTTGCGGAGATCCTCGAGGAAAGCAGCGCGGTCCCCTGAAAATTTCTGAGGCTTCGGACCTTCGAGGACGGTGCTTGCCGCCACTCTCTCCTCTTTCTGTGCAGACAGGCAGCGTGCGAACACTGACTCGCCGATGAGTGTGAGCGGAACTCCCTGGTCGAGAGCGGAGATGGCTGTCCATTTGCCGGTTCCCTTCTGCCCTGCCGTATCAAGTATGTAGTCAAGGACATATTTACCGTCTTCGTCCTTCTTTGCGAGGATGTCGCGGGTGATTTCGATGAGATATGAGTCGAGGTCGCCCTTGTTCCACTCGGCGAACACTTCGTGCATCTCCTCGTTGGTCATTCCGAGGATGTCTTTCATTATCTGATAACACTCGCAGATGAGCTGGATGTCACCGTACTCGATGCCGTTGTGTACCATTTTGACGAAATGTCCGGCTCCACCTTCGCCCACCCAGTCGCAGCAAGGGCTGCCGTCAGCGACTTTGGCGCAGATGCCCTGGAAGACAGGCTTCACGAATGGCCATGCTGCCGGAGAACCACCGGGCATCATTGAAGGGCCTTTGAGGGCGCCTTCCTCGCCGCCTGAAACGCCGGTGCCGATATAAAGGAGGCCTTTGCTCTCAACATAAGCCGTACGGCGGGCGGTATCAGGGAAGTGGGTGTTTCCTCCGTCAATGATGATGTCGCCCGGCTCGAGAACAGGGATGAGCTTGTCGATGAATGCATCCACAGCTGCGCCAGCCTTTACCATCAGAAAAACTTTGCGTGGAGCCTTGAGCGATCCGACAAACTCTTCGAGAGAGTGCGCACCGTATATGTTCTTTCCTTTGCCGCGTCCTTCCATGAATTTGTCAACCTTCTCAACAGTGCGGTTGAAGACACTTACGCGGAAGCCTTTGCTTTCCATGTTCAGGACAAGGTTCTCGCCCATGACCGCGAGACCGATAAGTCCGATGTCTGATAATTCTTTCATATTTGTTCTTCTACATTAAATCCAAGTAATTCAAGTCTTTCCGCAAGGCCAGCAGAGGCATGGGAGAGCCTGACCGTGAATGCGGACGGCTCGCGGCGTATCATATAGTCTCCGCGGAGTCTCTCGAATGCTCCGAGTTCTGCGCGGAGAGCGTCGCTGTCTTCGCGGACGTCATATGTGTGAAGCACGGCCTCTGTCAGCACCTGCTGCGCTGATTTTCCTGCTGCATCGAGGTCGAACACGAGTGCCTGC
>JAZRWN010000136.1:0-12366 GCA_045599725.1 Candidatus Cryptobacteroides sp.
ACAATCCTTTCCTCAAGAAGGTCACTGTTCATCGTGAAATCAAATAATTAGAGGAGAATAAACTATGGCAAAGAAAGCCGTCGCAACATTCGCAGCTAAGGCCGGTGCTAAGAGCATGGTCAAGTGCATCCGTATGGAGAAGTCCCCTAAGACTGGCGCTTATGTGTTCACAGAGCAGCTCGTTGAGGAGTCTAAGACAAAGGAATTCTTCGACAAGAAGTAATTGATTCCACAGATTCACGGCTTGCCGTGATCAGTATAGATAAAAAGATGGAGACGCAGATTGACGTCTCCATCTTTTTTATTGTCCTCTATTTTGTCTATATTTGTAGATTACAAGAAAAGGAATATGGGATTGTTTGACAAAGGCGTAGAGAAGACGAAGCATAGTTTCTTCCAGAAGCTTTCCAGAGCCATAGTCGGGAAATCCAGGGTTGACGATGATGTCCTGGATGCCATCGAGGAGGCGCTGATAGCTTCCGATATGGGCGTGGACACCACCCTCAAGATCATCGACAACCTTGAAGAGAGAGTGGAGAAGGACAAGTACATGTCCTTCGATGAACTTGTCGGACTCCTCCGGGACGAGATATCCAAACTTCTTGATCTCAGTGCCGAAGACAAACCTGAATGCCCGTTGATGCCTTTTGACTTCTCCAAGAAACCATATGTCATAATGGTTGTCGGAGTGAACGGCGTGGGCAAGACCACCACTATCGGCAAGCTTGCCAGCATGCTCAAGGCCGAGGGGAAGAAGGTCATACTTGGTGCCGCTGACACTTTCCGTGCTGCTGCCGTGGATCAGCTCCAGATATGGGCGGACCGCGCGGGTGTCGATATCGTCAAGCAGGCCATGGGCTCCGACCCGGCGTCAGTCGCATACGATACCGTGAGTGCTGCCGTGGCCCGTGGTGCGGATGTTGCAATAATAGACACCGCCGGCCGCCTGCATAACAGGATCGATCTCATGAACGAGCTTACAAAGATACGCAATGTCATGCGCAAGGTTGTCCCTGACGCACCGCATGACGTGCTCCTGGTGCTTGACGGCTCCACCGGCCAGAACGCCTTCCAGCAGGCCAAGGAGTTTTCGAGAGCCACGGATGTCACTTCTCTGGCTGTCACAAAGCTTGACGGTTCCGCGAAGGGTGGTGTCGTGATAGGTATCGTGGACCAGTTCAGGATCCCTATCAAGTTCATCGGCATAGGTGAAGGGATAGATGACCTGAAGATATTTGACAAGCAGGAGTTCGTGTCCTCGCTTTTCACCCCTGAAGATTTGAAAAGATAAAAACACTGATATATGAAACTTTCTTACAACTGGCTCAAGGACTATCTTGAGTTCGACCTTACCCCGGCACAGGTTGCTGATGCCATCACATCCATCGGTATTGAAGTCGATTCTGTCGAAGAGCAGGAGGAGATTCCTGGCGGTCTCGTTGGAGTGGTCGTCGCTCAAGTGGTTGAGTGTGAGCCTCATCCGGACTCTGACCATCTTCATGTGACAAAGGTTGACGCTGGTACCGGCGAACTTCTCACCGTCGTCTGCGGTGCGCCTAATGTCGCCGCCGGTGAGAAGGTTCTCTTCGCCACCCTCGGCACCGTGCTTCCAGGAGACTTCAAGATCAAGAAGTCAAAGATCCGTGGCATCGAGTCCTTCGGCATGATCTGCGCGCAGGATGAACTTGGAATCGGTGAAGACCATTCCGGCATCATGGTGCTCGAGCCTGATGCAGTTGTTGGCACTCCGGCGAAGGATTACCTTCATCTGAAGACTGAAGCCGTGATCGAGTACGAGATTACCGCCAACAGAGTGGACGCCGCCTCCCATATCGGTGTCGCCCGTGACCTCTACGCATACCTCAAACTCAACAATATCCCTTGCACGCTCAAGTATCCTGATGTTTCCGCCTTCAAGGAAGGTGAGGGAGAAGGATTTGCTGTGGAGGTGCTCGACTCCGAGGGTGCTCCGAGATACAGCGGCATCACCATCAAGAACGTCAAGGTCGGCCCTTCACCTGAGTGGCTGCAGAAGAAACTCATGGCCATAGGCCAGCATCCGATAAACAACATCGTCGACATCTCCAACTTCGTCCTCTTCGAGCTCGGACAGCCTCTTCATACCTTCGACGCCGCAAAGATTGCCGGAGGCAAAGTGATAGTCCGCAGAGCAGCTCAGGACGAGAAGATCAAGACTCTCGACGGCATCGAGCGCAAGCTCAGTGACAGTGACATGGTCATTGCGAACGCTGACGGCCCTATGTGCATCGCGGGCGTGTTCGGGGGCGAAGATTCTGGCGTCACCGAGACCACCACTGACGTTTTCGTGGAAAGCGCATATTTCGATCCTGGCTCCATCAGGAAGACCGCCAAGAGTCAGACTCTTCAGACCGACGCCTCGTTCAGATATGAGAGAGGTGCTGATCCAGAGGCAGTTCCGTTCGCCCTCAGGCGTGCCGCTCTCCTCATCCAGGAGCTCGCCGGCGGTGAGATCGTAGGAAAGGTGCAGGAAGTCTATCCTGTGAAGATTGAGAAGAAACTCATTGACCTCGACTATGCGAGGATAGGAAAACTTATCGGCAAGGATCTCGGCAAGGAGACGATCGAGTCCATCCTTGGATATCTGAAATATGATTTCGTCGAGAAGAAGGAGAACGGTGCTCTGGTAGCTGCTCCTTCCTACATGATCGATGTCTATCGTGAGTGCGATGTCGTGGAGGAAATCCTCCGCATCTACGGATACAACAACATCGATCTCCCTCAGCATATGAAGATGTCTGTGAACGCGACACCTTCACCTGAACCTGAAGCCGTCCGTAACGGTATCTCCAATTTCCTGGCGGCCAACGGTTTCGTGGAGATCATGAACAACTCCCTCACTAAGGGCGAGTACTATGACAAACTCTCCACCTTCCCGGCGGAAAAGTGTGCGCACGTCGTCAATCCTCTCAGCCAGGATCTGAATGTCATGAGACAGACACTGATTCTCGGCGGTCTTGAGGTCGTCGCATACAATGTGAACCGTCAGATCAACTCTCTGAAGACATTCGAGTACGGCTCTGTCTATCAGAGGAAGCCGGAGGTCGAGGGCACGACTCTCGCCGGTTACGAAGAGCATCCTTGCTTCACCATGATCATCACCGGAACTCCCGACAAGTCATGGCGTTCAGAGACTCAGAAGAGCAACTATTTCCAGCTCAAGGGATATGTCGAGCTCCTTCTCAAGCGTTACGGCGCTGACCTTTATCAGATGAAATGCGATGCAGCACCGTCCGACATCTTCTCTGAGGGCATGACATACAGCCTCCAGGGCGGCCAGAGCAAGGCCCTTCTTTCTATGGGTACCATCAACCCTGCTCTCGCGAAGAGGTTCGGCATCAAGCAGCCTGTTTTCGCCGCTGAGATCAACTGGTATACGCTTTTCGAACTTATCAAGAGGAACAAGGTGGCGTTCAAGGAGATGCCTAAGTTCCCTGAGGTCCGCCGCGATTTCGCTCTTCTCCTTGACGAGAGCGTCAAGTATTCAGATCTTCAGGCCAGTGCCCAGAGAGCGGCGAAGAAACTGCTCAGACAGGTATCGCTGTTTGATGTCTACAGAGGTGACAAGATTCCTGCGGGCAAGAAGCAGTATGCACTGAGTTTCGTGCTTCAGGACCTTGAGAAGACTCTCACTGACGCTGATGTAGAGAGGGTAATGGACAAGCTCCTGGCGACATTCACCAACGAATACGGTGCCACTCTCCGATGAAAGCATTCCTGCATATGGCTCTGGCTGCCGCCGTGGCATGTCTCCTGTCATCCTGCAGCAAGGATGTTGAGATCATACCACGAGCTGAAATGTCACGCATATATGCAGACATGTTAGTCGCAGACTCCTGGCTTATGGGCTCGAATCCTGAAGAGAGGAACATGACAGACACCACTGCCTTCTACGAGCCTGTCTTCAAGAAATACGGCTATACCACTTCCGACTACCTGGCAAGTGTCGATTATTATCTGAATGATCCCGAAAGGTTCTCACGCATTCTGAGGAAGACACAGCAGATACTGGATGAAGAAGCCCTCTCCCTGCAGACTGAGGTGGAGAACCAGAGGAACAGGGCGGCTCTGGAGAAGGCATTGCCTGACAAGCACGGCTGGCACACAGAATTATATACCGACTATTCAGAACTGGTCCAAGACTCGTTCTTTACCGACCGGATGGACGTCCGACTCAGTCCGGACGGTGTCTATCTTCCTTCGCAGATGAGGGAGGATGTCTCTTTCCGGGGACCGAGGATGATTCTCAAGTCCGATGTCTTGCCGGAAGATGGAGAAGTGGGGGAAGTGGCGCATGTGGTCAGCAATGACGTACTGTTGGTGAAATGATAAGGGAGAAGATAGTGTTCGGACCCATTTTCAGCCGCAGGCTAGGGTCTTCGCTCGGCATCAATCTGCTGCCGGAGAACGGCAAATTGTGCAATTTTGACTGCATCTATTGCGAATGCGGATGGAACCGTGACGGGCGTGAGGACAAACGTCTCCCTGACACGGAGGATCTCAGCCGTGCTCTGGAACTGAAGCTCAGCGAGTGCAGGGAGCAGGGAACTGCAATAGATTCGATAACATTCTCCGGTGATGGCGAGCCTACCCTGAACCCGCATTTTCCTGAAATGATAGATGCCACCCTCACACTCAGAGACAAGTATTATCCGGACGCTAAGGTGTCAGTGCTGTCGAACGCTACCATGGTGCACAAGAAGAGCGTTCTCGAGGCCTTGAAGAAGGTTGACAACCCTATTATGAAGATTGACGCCCCGACAGATGAACTGGCGGAGCTGATAAACCATCCGGCTCCGGGATACAGCGTGCAGGCTGTTGTGGAGGCTCTCAAGGGCTTCGGAGGTGATTTCGTCCTTCAGACCATGTTCCTCAGAAGTGATGCTTTTGACTCGTCCGACCCAGAACAGCTGAATGCATGGTTCGAGATAGTCAGAAACTTGAGGCCGAGGGAGATAATGGTTTATACCATCGACAGGGAGACTCCTCAGGAAGGCCTGGTAAGATTCAGCGCGGAGAAGATGCGCGAACTGGTGCAGCCGCTTGTGGATGAAGGATATAAAGTACAAGTAAAAGGATAAAAATTAATACTTCCGATATGGGCAGTTTATGTGAAAAATACGGCTATTCGCCAGATGCGGAAGCCATCAACGGCAGGCTGGAGATTCTGGCCGCGAACAGAGATGATTTCATGAATCCTGAAGTTCTCATGGATTGCTTCGGACTCATGGATCTCACAACTCTGCACACGGATGACACTGAGAAGTCCGTGTCGGAACTTGTCGGCAAGGTGAATGCACTGGCCTCCTCATACCCGGGATATCCTGCTCCGGCCTCTATCTGCGTGTACCCGAATTTCGCGTCTGTAGTGGCCTCCGGAAGGGATAACTCCGAGGTCCATGTGACCACGGTCTCCGGATGCTTCCCGACATCACAGAGTTATCTTGAGGTGAAGGTGCGCGAATGCGAACTGGCCGTGGAGAACGGAGCCGATGAAATCGACATTGTCCTTGCCCTGAACTCTTTCCTTGCCGGAGATTATGAAAAGGCGGCGGATGAAATCCGCACCATGAAATCCGCCATCACCGCAAAGGCCGCAGCCTCAGGCAGACCTGTTATCTTGAAGGTGATACTCGAGACAGGACTTCTTCCTTCGCCGGAAATGATAGCGGAAGCATCTTTCCTGGCCATGGAGGCAGGCGCTGATTTCATCAAGACCTCTACCGGCAAGGTGAGTGTCAATGCCACTCCGATGTCAGCATATGTCATGTGCGAATGCATCAGGGCCTATTTCGAAAAAACTGGAGTGAAGGTTGGATTCAAGGCAGCAGGAGGTATTTCAAATGCTCAGGATGCGGTCTGCTACTACTCAATAGTGTTATCCATCCTAGGAAAGGAATGGATTGACAAAAAGTACTTCCGTTTCGGCGTCAGCCGCCTCGCGAACTCCCTCATGTCGGCCATAGAGCAGAAGACAGTTGCGGTTTTTTGAGAAAATTTTTCCATAGTTAGATATTGAACCGGCCTTGCAGATACCTGCAGGGCCGATTTAATATTTAGTCGTTTCCATTTTGTGAACACGGATAAATATGTGTCACTTTGCATCAACGAAACTATTGGAATACTCTATGAAAAGAATTGTTGAAAGATTGATGCAAGTGATGCTTCTTCTGTCCGTTTCCTGTACGGCCGATGATGTGGAGGTCCCTGACAGGACAGGGAACGCTGAGGTCTCGCATGATATGATCGTGCTCGGGGACAGACTTGATGACCCGTATTCAGTGTCAAACATGGAGGAGGCCTTGACTAAAGTCTGTCCGACAAAGGCGGGTCGTGTCGTCATCAGTGCCACTGACCTGTACGTCCGCTTCCTGCCAGCCTCGGAGCAGGAGTATGATACTCTGACTGGAATGGGACTGAGTCTGACGGACCATCCTCTGGATTTTGAAATCATCAAGGAAGGTGACTATTATCACGATCCTTCACTTGCGGAGAATTCCATCACATGGCAGTATGCAGTGGTCAGACCGGATTTCCATTTCCCACCGGGGATAAAGTATGAGATTCTGGATGAGTGCTATATCCCTGACAATGGGGCTGTGACCCGCTCGGATGACGGGATTGACTGGGCTGAGGTGGAACGTGAGGCTTTCCGACTGACGGGCAACGAGGCCATGCTGTTTCCGGAGGTGAAAGGTGATGCCGGCACCCATGCTCCAAAAGGGAAGATTCTCATCAAGGATGAGCGTTTCAATGGAGGAGAGCCCATAGGTGTAGCGGGTGTCAAGGTGTCCTGCAACACCTTCGTCAAATTCTCCTCGGCATATACCGATCCGCAGGGGGCGTATGAAATGGACAGGCAGTTCTCCACAGATGCCAGGTACAGGATAGTGTTCCAGAATGAGAAGGGTTTCGCCATCGGACTGAACAAGGTGCTTGTGCCGGCTTCGACTTCCACTCTGGGGAAGAATAGTCCTGACGGGGTGAGTGTCACCATTGACAGTAATTCGGACAGGAAACTGTATACCAGGAGCGTGGTGAACAATGCAGCCTATGACTATTTCGAGAAGTGTGCGGAGGAAGGCAAGGAAATATCGGCACCTCCGGCAAATACGAGAATCTGGCTTTTTCAACCGATTGAGTCCAGTTGCTGCCTGATGCTCCAGCAGGGGGTCCTGATAGATGATACTTTCATAGGCAATTTCCTCGGCGACTATTCTGACTTGTTGAAAATGTTCCTTCCAGATGTCATGATAGGGATGAAAGGACAGGATGAGTATTCTCTTATTTACGCCATGACTGTCCATGAACTGGCGCATGCAAGCCATTTCGCCCAGGTGGGGAAGGAGTACTGGAACAGGTATGCCGACTATATCGCCGGCTCGTTCATAAGGACTGGCGGCAAGATGTACGGAACTGGAGCAGAAGAGTATGCAGGGTACTGTGAAGTGGGCGAGATGTGGGCGTATTATGTCCAGAACAGGCTGTACAAGGAACGCTACGGCGAGGATAGAACCACATTCGGGACATCATTCTGGTTCCGCCCCCACATCTTCCTCTATCTGGACGAAAGAGGACTGGAAAGATCCGCGATATTCAAGGCGCTCACGCCGGAAGTGAATTCCAGACATGCGCTGTGTTCCGGACTGGAGAGCCTGTATCCGGAATACGGAACGATAATCAGTCAGGCATTTGAAAGATATTGACAGTATATGAAATACATTAAATACGTGATGGTCCTTCTGTCGGTCATAGTGGCGATGGAAGCGGGAGCCCAGGAAATCTCGGTCTCCACAAATGCTTTGGATTATTTGAATCTTGGCACCATGAACCTGGAGGCGTCCATGGGAGTCTCCAGACATTGGTCAGTCAACACGGGAGTGCGCTACAACCCGTTCACCTTCCCCGGAAGGGAGGGAGTGGCGGATCAGATGCAGTCCCGCCAGCGGGCGGTGTTCCTGGGATGCAGGTTCTGGCCTTGGCACATAATGTCAGGCTGGTGGTTGGCGGGGAAGGCACAATACCAGGAATTCAACATCGGCGGACTCACCGAGGCGGAGACCAGAGAGGGCGACAGAGTGGGAGCGGGCCTGACAGGAGGATACACGTATATGCTGTCCCCGCATTTCAACATCGAAGCTGGTGCCGGTTTCTGGGCCGGGAACGAGACTTACACGGTCTATGCCTGTCCTGAATGTGGCAGGAAAATCGATTCCGGTGAGAGGACATTCTTTCTGGCAAATGATATTCTGCTCGGGCTGGTGTATGTTTTCTGATTCTGTCCGTGCTGCAGGGACAGTGGCTCTGTCCCTGTTCATTCTGTCGTTGTCAGCCTGCTCCGTGAAGGAGGAACGTCAGGAATGCCCGTGCTTTCTGACTGTTGATTTCAGCAGCGTGGATGCAGCCGCCCTCAAAGGGAAGGGTTTGGAGACTCTCGAAGTGCTGATCGTCGGGAAAGACGGTTTTTCCGACTATCAGGCCTGGCGGTTGGATGAGAGGATAGAAGAGTATTGCGTACCTGTGCCGCGGGCGGGGACGGATGTGACGGTCGTGTGCAAAAATGGCGGACAGTGTGTGGCAGGGGAAGGGATAGTTTTTGATGAGGGTGTAGAATGCCCTGTGATACAGATGTTCTCGGAATCTCTCGTCCCGGGAGGAGACGAGGACAGACTGAACGTGGAACTGCACAAGAACTATTGTGAGATGACGGTGAGGATTAAAACGTCCTACGGGATTCGGGAGAGACCGTTCAAAGTTAAGGTCGATGGAAATGTATGCGGATATTCTCCTGACGGGACTCCGAGGGAAGGGACATTATGCTACTGTTCCGGCCCTTCCCTTGAGGGTCTTTGTACTGTCAGGGTGCCTCGTCAGATGGATGATTCACTGTGGATTGAACTGCATTTCCTGGACAGCGGCGAGATAAGGACATTCCCGATAGGGGAGTACATCGCGGAAAGCGGCTATGATTGGGAAGCTCCTGATCTGGAGGATATTTCGGTGGAGATGGATTTCTCCCGAACGGGGGCGGAACTCTCCATCATGAAGTGGAGGAAGACCCTGTCGTTTGACATGACGTTTTGAGCCTGGCTGTATTGTATTTTTGATAAGTTTTAGTATATTTGCAGTCCCTTACAGGCGCGGGTGGCGAAATGGTAGACGCGCTAGTTTCAGGAGCTAGTGCTGTAAAAGGCGTGTGAGTTCGAGTCTCATCCCGCGCACATATTCAGGCTTGATTATTCAGATATGATATCAAGCCTGAATTTTTTATATTTGCACTATAATGACTAGATTACGGACATGAAACTTTCAAGAATTCTCATAGCGTGCCTTGTGCTGGGGCTGTCTGTCCAGGCGAACGCGCAGGAAACTGAACTTTTCGGGGAGATAGCCAGCGAACTCAGTTCTGCCAGATATCAGGGCCGCGGCTATGCCAGGAACGGTGTCATCAAGGCCGGAAAATATATAGAGAAGCAGTTCAGGAAGGCAGGTGCGGACGAAGTCACGCTTCAGCCTTTCACCATTGACATCAACACTTTCCCGGGCAAGGTCGCCATGTCCGTGGATGGCCAGAAACTCGTTCCCGGTGATGATTTCGTGATGCGTGAGTTTTCCCCTGGCGTTAAAGGGGAGTTCGGGCTCTACCTGATTGACACCGCCGATTATGATGCCGGCCGCATATTCGCCGACCTTGCGAAACCGGAGAACAAGGGCGTGCTGGCGGTCTGCGATTTCTGGTTCACTTACAAGCACAGCGCGGATTTCAGAAAACTCGAGAGCCGCGACGGTGCTCCGAACGGGGGCGTCATGTACACCTGGGACACACCGCTGAAATTCTACAAGGCCTATGGTGAGAAAGTCTCCGACAAGCCTATTGTCTGGGTGTCCCCCGATTTCCCGAAAGATGCGAAGAAGGTGAAGTTGAATGTGAAGAACAAGTTCCTGACCGCCTACGAGAGTGACAATGTCATCGCCAAGGTCGAGGGCGTGAGGCACGACAGCTGCTATGTCTTCACAGCCCATTACGACCATCTTGGCAATCTTGGCCGTAAACTGTATTTCCCGGGAGCGAACGACAATGCCTCCGGCACAGCGGCCATCATCACGCTTGCGAAGCATTATGCCGCCAGCAAGCCCGAGTTCGACATATACTTCATAGCCTTCTCCGGCGAGGATGCCAATCTTCGCGGTTCGACTTTCTTCGTGGACCATCCGACCTTCCCGCTCGAGTCGATAAAGTATCTTTTCAACCTTGATATGATAGGGGACAACAATCCCGTCCAATACTGCGAGGTCAGCGATCCTGGCCTGCCCGGCTTTGAAAAGATGGAGAAGCTGAACGCGAAGAACGGATATTTCAAGGCATTTGACCGAGGGGAACTCGCTGCCAACAGCGACCATTGGCCATTCGCACAGAAAGGCGTCCCTTGCGTGATGTTCGAAAATGAAAGCGGCGATGCTTTTCAGTATTATCACACGGCTCAGGACACTATGGAGCATTTCTATTTCGAGACTTATGGATCCATCTTCCGCCTGATAACTGATTTTATCGAATGAAGCGTTATTTGTCCATACTTGCCCTTGTTCTGTCATGTACCACCCTCGCTGCGCAGGAATACGGACGAGACAGGTATGAGTTGTCAGGAGCGGGCATATTCGGATACAACCAGACATACCGCGGCTATGCAGGGCTGTCTCTTTCCGGCTTCCAGCCTGTGAACGGCGGTTTCGAGGCCGAGGAGTATGTGGAGATCGCCGGTTCGGGTGTGTTTTCGTTCTCAGCAACGGCACGGCCGAAGTTCGCCTTGCCTGTGGGGGAGATCTTTCTTGACGGTACAGCCTTTTACCGTTCGCTTTCATCTTACCGCTCGGCTGAGTTCATTGCCGCGGGCAGTGTCGGGTACAGGATGGACTATGTGAGTGCGCAGTTCGGACTGTTCTCCAGAACGATGATTGATATGGACAGGAAGGCTCATAGCAATGAAAACTTCGTCTCAGAGCCATTCAACCTTCTGTATCGTGTGTCTTTTCAGTTGAGGCCATCTTCGTCTGTCTGGAATGTCGGGGGAGGCTTTTCAAACTACACCGGCTATGATTATGAGCGGATGTGGCAGCCTCTTTTCTTTCTCAATGGCAGCTATCGTTTCAATGAGCATCTGCGGTTGAATGCAGAGGTTCTTTGCAAGCCAACTGGAATGTTCCATCTGGTGGCATCTTTCTACGGCGTAAGGTCTTCTGTTGGACTTTCTTATATCTTCTGATGCCATGAAAGGGAAAGTATTGATTCTTGCGTTCCTGTCCTGCTGCTGTGCAGTTGTGTCCTGTGATAGTCTGGACTTGCCCGGCATGTTCTGGGCACAGTCGGATACTGTTGACAGCCGTTTCGCCCAATCTATGGCATACAATGGCCAGAACGGATATGCCACAGTCTGCAGTGATACTGATGAGTACTCCGTGTATGTCTTCACTGACTTCCATACTGACGGTGATACACGCAACCTCGATGCCTTCATGAAGGTTTACGAATCCGCTCCAGCCCCGCTGTCGCTGTATCTTGGTGATGTGGTGAACAGCCGGGATGCGGACTGGGATCTCTTCATCAAGGCTACTCAGCCTCTGTCCGAGAGGGGAAACCTGTTTGTCACTCCTGGCAACCATGACCTTTATTTCGGACTGTGGCCTGAGTATCTGTCACATTTCCATACGGCGTCTTACTGGTTCGAAGTTGTATGCCCTGAAGTCAAGGATCTGTATATATGTCTTGATTCTGCCAGTGGAGCTCTTGGGCGTGACCAGAGACGCTGGCTTGAGGATGTGCTCAAGTCCAAGGCTTCCTCATACAGGCATGTGACAATATTCACCCATACGCATTTCTTCAAGATAGATGCAAGTCAGGGCCATACCAGCAACTATTCCATGGAGGAAACCTATGACCTTGCCCATCTTTTCACTGAGTATGGGGTGGATCTGGTGCTGACCGGACATGACCATACGGCAGAACATACAGTTTTCGGAGGGATCGACTACTATGTAATCCCGGCACTTGAGAACATCAAGCCCGAACCTGGCTACGCGCTATGCCGGATGGGAGAGCATATTGATTTGAAATACATAGATTTAAATAATTAATTATCAGATGAAAAAGTTATTCCTGGCATTCAGCGCTGCGGCCTTGCTGGTGGCTTCCAAGAGCGAAACTCCGCGTTTAGTGTCCGACCGGCCTGTGGACGATGTGATCATGGGTGCTGAGCTCTGCCAACCGGTTTCTGAGGCCACTGTTATCCGCTCATTCGAGCAGGCGGGCATGCTGGATGTCCACGCACAGAA
>JAZRWN010000137.1:0-2119 GCA_045599725.1 Candidatus Cryptobacteroides sp.
GTCATATTTTGCTATGACAAGGCTGTCTCCGGGGAAACACACCATATCCCCGTCGATGACATACCATTTCGGTTCACCCAGTGAGTCAAGGACCTCGAGCATATCCCCCGCTTCTGTCAGTTTCCCGTTGCCATTCTTGAGGGTGTGCTTCTTGATGAAGCGATGGCCTGCAGTGAACAGACGGCCTTCCCTCACAGCTAGAGGATATGCGGTTCCCTGGCTGATCACGCTTCCACAGTTCACCACTTTTCCGTCCGGGTCAGTCGCATAGACATCAGCCATGATTGTCGCCATATGTCCCTCAAGGTCATCATACACATAGTCCGTTATCAGAAGAGCTTCCTCTTCCCCACCAAGATCCGCTAGTGCGAAATGCTTTCCCGCGGACAGGGTGTCCGTGACAGACGAAAAACGCTCCGGAACAGAAGGTCTGGGTGCACAGGACAGAAGGGTTGCGGCAAATGCCGCCATCATTATCAGTTTTCTCATATCATCCATAAGATAGCGCAGCCGTGAAGGCGGCGGGGAATGCAAAGATAGCTAATTCCCGTCAGTGTACGAATCGGGACTCCTCTGGCAGAACCACTCAAACCTCTTTCCGAACGGAAGGATGTCTTTTTTTGCCCTTCATTCTATTTCGAGTACCATTTCGGAGTACCAATATATCGAAATCCGATAAAACCCTTTGAAAATTCTCAAGTAATTAGTGACTAATTATTTGGAATTCTCGATTTGTTTCTAATTTGAGCCGGAACGAAGACCGGAAACCGCCCTTTTGTTGGCAGATATTGGTACTCGTTTCGGTTTAACTTTTTTGTATAAACAAGACCCAGAACAATGAAAGCATTTTGGATTTTCGCCGGTCTCCTGACACTCGCCTACATAATATACTATGTGGTCAACATCTGTCTGGACCTGTATGGAAAACCTAAGGAACAGGAGCAGCCAATGGCTGAGGAGGACTTCGATCTCAAGGGTATGCAGGTCATGGAGGAGGCCAAGGCCGTCGAGGTAACTGACGGCGGATTCCGTGTCGGAGAAAGCGAGACAGTCGTCAAACCCAAGGAGGACACACCTCCTGCAGAGGTAGACTCCCCTGCTCCGAAACTCGATGCTACCGGAGCTCCTTTGACCCCTGCCCAGCAGAAGATCGAGGATGCCAAGGCAAAGATGGAGGAGACCGAGCTTGAGATGAGCAGGGAGAACACAGCCGATATGTTCATGTCAGCCATAAAGGGTGGTGAGGACACTGAACTCGTCAAGGAGAAAACCACTCCAGCTCCTGCAACTCCGGAAATCAACAACAAAGGAACCAATGAAATCAGGATATAGGACACTCCCGGTCAAAGGCGTGGCCGTTACTTTCGGTGCTACCCTTCTCCATGTGCAGGACGCTGCGGCAAGGTGCGGCGGTGTCGACTACTCATGGGGTGCGGAAGCCTTGGCCACAGCCCACGACTTCACGGTGACTATGATGCTTTATGTCTTATATGTGTGCTACGCCGTGGCGGCCATCATGGCCATCATCTCTGCATTTCAGATCTATTTCAAGATGCAGACCGGTGAGAGCGACATCAACAAGAGCATCATGTCACTGCTCGGGGCCTGTCTCTTCATGATAGGCGCCTCGATAGTGTTCCCGGCCTTTTTCGGATACCAGATATAACAACCAGACTGAATCACACGGTGACCATGAGATTGGAAAGGCCTTCAGGTAGTGGCCGCCGTCTGACGAGGAAGCTCTGCTGCAGAAGAGCGATAACGGATAAGTATTAACCAACAAAACTCGACAACAATGAGAAAGTTAGGAAAACGACTCAAGAGTTTCAACCTGACTCCACGTCTGAAGAGCCTCGCGCTGACCATGCTGGTCAGCACCGCAGCCTTCGCGCAGAGCACTGCAGGTGACTATACGGCGGGTACCAACGCCCTCTCCACCGTCGCGGAGGAGATCGCCAAGTACGTGCCTATCGTCGTCAAGCTCTGCTACGCGATAGCCGGTGTCGTCGCCATCGTAGGTGCGATTTCGGTCTACATCGCCATGAACAACGAGGAGCAGGATGTCAAGAAGAAGATCATGATGGTGGTGGGAGCCTGCATCTTCCTCGTCGCCGCCGCT
>JAZRWN010000138.1:0-6841 GCA_045599725.1 Candidatus Cryptobacteroides sp.
TAGGTGGTACCAACTTCGACGCCAAGACACGTCGTAACTCTACTGACCTCGACGATATCATCCTCGCTCATGTAAGCGGTATGGATATCATGGCACGCGCTCTTCTCGCTGCTGCTGACGTTCTTGAGAAGTCACCTCTCCCTAAGATGGTTGAGGACCGCTACGCTTCATTCGACGCAGGTCTCGGCAAGGATTTCGAGGATGGCAAGCTTACTCTCGAGCAGGTTTACGAGTATGCAAAGCAGAATGGTGAGCCTAAGCAGACTTCCGGCAAGCAGGAGCTCTATGAGGCTATCATCAATATGTATATCTAATCCCGATTAGATAAATTTCACTTTCACTTTGTATGGCGGACGCTCAGGCGCCCGCCTTTCTTTTTGCTGCCATACGCATCCGGAAACAACAAACCCCGGTGCCTGAGTGGCACCGGGGCTGTTATGATAATGACCTTTATTCAGCGCGCTATGGCCTGTTGCCGTTCTGAGGAGGGAATCCGCCCGGCATACCCTGTGGCATACCCTGAGGGGCTCCGCCCGGGAGCACTCCCTGAGGGAACTGTCCGCCGTTCTCCTCCATCATCTTTCTGATCCTTTCGCGCACTTCCTCTGGAAGTTCGTCGAAGTTGAGAGCAGCTCCTTCGATCATTCCGCCATGACCCTTCGGCCTGGCCTGGATGCGTCCCCAGAGTTCATACTGCTCAGGGGTGAGGATTTTCTGCATCTTCTTCTCAATCTTGATGCGGGCATTGATGTCAGCTTTAGTCTGCTCCATGGCCTCCATCCTGTCATACACTGTCCGCGCCTGTCTGAGTGACTCGGACTCTCCGTTGTCCTCCTGTGCATTTGCACCGGCGCCCATTCCAGGCATACCGCCAGGCATTCCACCAGGCATACCGCCAGGGCCCATGCCAGGGCCACCAGGCATACCACCAGGCATACCGCCAGGCATTCCGCCGCCGAAGCCGCCGAAGCCGCCGAAACCGCCAGCAGAGCCACCGACACTGAGGTAATGGTTGACCCTTCTGTCGAGCTCTTTCTTGTTGATCTTGAGGATTTTCTTGTACTGCTGGTCAGTAAGCTTGAGCTCTCTGGCGAGCTGGTCGGTCTGAACCTGAGCGAGTTCCGCCATATCGATGGCACCGCCTCTCATCATCATACCGCCGCCCATGCCGCCCATAGGAGGACCTCCCATAGGCATGCCGCCGCC
Organism: Candidatus Cryptobacteroides sp.; assembly: GCA_045599725.1. GTDB lineage: Bacteria > Bacteroidota > Bacteroidia > Bacteroidales > UBA932 > Cryptobacteroides. The sequence continues at coordinate 1,207 of JAZRWN010000138.1, forward strand.
GAAGCCGCCGCCCATTCCTGGCTGAGCAGATGCAGATGCGCATACGAGCGCAAGGCTGCAGATTACTGGAAGAAAGAATTTGGTTTTCATCTATTATTAATGGTTAAGATTTGTTTCAGTGTTATTAGACAGACTGTCAGCGGAAAAGTTTAATCTAAAAAACAAAAAGACGGGTGTACCGTCTTCGAAAAAATGCTGTTTCAATTCTAAGAGCGGGATACGGGAGTCGGACCCGCCTCCTTGGCTTGGGAAGCCAATGCACTACCGATGTGCTAATCCCGCTTGGCAGTCACAAATATAGCGAATATATCGAAATTCACAAAAAACTTCCTAACTTTGGAAAGCGGACCACTTGCCGCGATTTTGGATATGAGATTTGTACTGGTCAATCAGCCGATGTTCAACAGAGGGGATGAGTCCGCCCACAAGGCGCTTGTCTATGCCCTCCTGCAGCGTTTTCCGGACTGCAGCATAGAAGTTCTCTTCACTGGCAGACCGCAGGTGGCTGTGGACGAATGCAGGGTGGATGATGTCCGTGTGGAATATACGAATCTCAAGGTGGACGACCGCTATCTCAGAAGTCATATCCGCAACACAAAAAGGCTTCTGCGCATATTCTGGTTCATGAATCCTGTCACCAGGGACATTGCCCGACGTCTGATGAAGGCCGACTGGGTGATATCGTCCCCGGGCGACAAGAGTCTCGGATCCAGATATGACTGGGACCACCTTTTCTTTGTGAGCTTTGCCGAGTTCCTCGGCTGCAAACTGGCCTATTACGGCCGTTCCATCGGCCCGTTCCCTGACGATTCCCCGGTCCATGCCAGATTCAACTATCTGTCCAGAAAGGCATTGCGCCGAGCGAAATTCATCTCCCTGCGTGATCCCGAGTCAGAGCGCATAGCATCCGGGCTGGGCCTGGACTTCCACTCCACCTTTGACACTGCGTTCCTCTATACTCCGATGGCCAGCCTTCCTCCGGAGGTCAAGTCCATGCTCGGAGAAGGGGAGTACATAGTCCTGGTGCCTAACTATCTCATAAACAAGTCGAAGGACTTCACAGGGCATTCAAGCCCCCTTCAGGTGAAGCTCTTCTTCACCGAACTTGCGCGCCGCATACTTGACAGGTTCTCAGACTGCCGTGTGGTCCTGCTTCCACAGTTTTTCTGCGGAACCGACTATCTTTCCACAGACCGCGCATTTTTCATGGACATAGCGGCCGAGGTCGGCGACGACAGGCTCGCGGTGCTTCCCGACACTCTCATCTCCGAGTACCATCAGACGGTGATATCCGGTGCGAAGTGTGTTGTGGGCGCCCGTTACCATTCTATTGTCTTCGCTTTGAACAACGACGTACCTTTTGTGACCCTCAACTATGAGGACCGCATCATGGGCATGCTGGAGTCTCTTGGCAAGCAGGACCGTGTCGTGGACATTACTCAGGCCCTGGCACCTCCGCGCGGAAGAAAGAGCTTGCCGGAGGCAAAGATCGGTTCGAACGGCGCCGCGTCACTTCCTTTTGAGGCAGAGGTCGCCCTCGCCAGAATCCTTGACCGCATGGAGCGCCTTGACAGGGATCCTGAAGCCTGCAGGACAGCGAAGTCGAAGACAGAGGAATGCTTCGACGCTCTTGCGGAGACCATCAGGAAAACTTCAGAAAACAAGGTCAGACGGCTCTCCCGCTGAGTTTTTTCACAGACATACAGTATAACGGCACGGCCAGCGCGAAAGAGAGCAGGTCAGAGACAGGCTGTGCGGCGACTATGCCGTCCAGCCCGAAGAATGTCGCGCCTATTGCCAGGGCGGGGATGAGGAACAGACCGTGCCTGGCTATCGCAATGGTCACGGCGCTGACAGTCTGGTTCGTGGTCTGCAGGTACATGTTCGTCATGGTGACAAAGCCGATGAGAGGGAAGGCGAGGCTTTGTGCACGGAGAACGCGGGCTCCGAGAGCGATGACCGCTGGGTCGTTGCGGAACGCTGCGACAATGGCCGGCGCAAACATCTCTCCGAGCAGCGAGACGAGCAGCGCGTAGCACGAAGCCACTGTTATGCAGAACCTGAGCGCCTTCCTGAGCCTGTCGTACAGTCCGGCTCCGAAGTTGTATCCACAGACAGGCTGGAACCCCTGCCCGAACCCTATTATCAAAGATGCCGCCACCGGCATGACCCTTCCGACTACGGAGAAAGCTGCGAGCGCCTCGTCACCGTAAGCACCGGCAAGGTTGTTCAGAAGTGCGGTCGCCACGGCCATTAGTCCCTGGCGCGCGAGTGATGGGAGACCGCCGGCATTTATCTCTCTGGCGTAGAACCAGGAAGGGCGGAAGTTCTTGAAATGTATGCTGATGCCGCCGCGACGTCCACAGAGATGCAGCAGAATGCAGAAGCTGACAGCCTGGGAGATGGCGGTGGCGAGCCCGGCCCCTGTCACTCCCATTTTCAGGACAAAGATGAAAATCGGGTCAAGTATGATATTGAGGATTCCTCCGGAAAGCAGGCCGTACATGGCCAGGCCGGCATTGCCCTGAAGACGCATCTGGTTGTTGAGGACGATGGCTCCGACAATGAACGGAGTCCCGATGAGGATCCAGCGGAAATAGCTTACTGCATGAGGCAGTACGGTCGGAGTGGAACCGAACAGGGTCAGCACCGGTCTTATGAACAGACCGCACAGTACGGCGATGGCGGTGGCGACGCTGACTGCCAGGAAGAAGCCGGTGGAGGCCATGTCCTCCGCTTCATTCCCTTTTTTCGCTCCAAGACAGCGGGATATGAAATTGCCCGACCCGTGGCCTACGTAGAAGGCGGTCGCCTGGATTATGCCCATATATGAGAACACCACTCCAAGGGCGGCTGTGGACTGCGTGTCGAGACGCCCCACGAAGAACGTGTCCGCTATATTGTATATGCTGCTGATGAGCATGCCCACAATGGCCGGGACAGCGAACCTGCAGACCAGTTTCTCAACCGGTTCAGTGGTCATTTCTTCATATTTCTTCTCCCTGCTTGTCATTTCATGAAAGGATTGCAAAGATACTTCTTTTCTGACAGATTGTCATGTGCAAGTGTTAAGAACTATGTCAATATCTTGTGGACTCGATTTTGTTTATATCACCATATATTATTAATTTTGTACGATTATGTGCATATTGGCACAGAAGGATTTAAAAACTTGTATTATATGGCATTCGGCAGCATTATAGGAAAAATATTCGGGACAAAGGCTGACAGGGACATGAAACTTGTCAGACCTTTCCTCGACAAAATTCTGGCTCAGTACGATATTATCGACAAACTTTCCAATGACGACCTCCGTGCACGTTCCGAGGCCCTCAAGATGAAACTCCGCGAGGTGGAGGCTCCGTTTGAGGCCAGGATAGAGGAGATAAGGCTGGCCCTGGAGGGCGACATCCCTGTCTCCGAGAAGGAGAAGCTCGCGACGGAGTCCGACAAGCTTGTCAAAGATGAGGACGATGCCATCGAGAAATGTCTCGAGGAGATTCTTCCTGAGGCGTTTGCTGTCATGAAATCCACTGCGAGGAGATTCGCGCAGAACGAGTTCATCGAGGTCACAGCGACTCAGTTCGACCGTGATCTTACCGTGAATCACGATTTCGTCCGCGTCGAGGGTGACAAGGCCATCTGGCAGAATCACTGGATTGCCGGAGGCAACGAGGTCACCTGGGACATGATCCACTATGACGTGCAGCTCATCGGAGGTACGGTCCTCCATCAGGGCAAGATCGCCGAGATGGCGACAGGAGAAGGAAAGACACTCGTCGCGACCCTCCCTGTATTCCTGAACGCCCTCGCGGGCAAGGGAGTGCATGTCGTCACGGTGAACGACTATCTGTCCAAGCGTGACTCCGAGTGGATGGGACCTCTGTACATGTTCCACGGACTCAGCGTCGACTGCATCGACAAACATCAGCCTAACAGCGACCAGCGCAAGAAAGCATACGACTGCGACATCACTTTCGGAACGAACAACGAGTTCGGTTTCGACTACCTTCGTGACAATATGGCCACACGCGCCCAGGACCTCGTCCAGCGCAAGCATCATTTCGCCATCGTCGACGAGGTGGACTCAGTGCTCATCGATGACGCCCGTACCCCTCTCATCATATCAGGACCTGTGGCCCAGGCCGAGGATGACGCCCAGTACATGGAGTTCAAACCCTATGTCGAGCGTCTCTACACCAGCCAGCGCACTCTTGTGAACCAGTGCCTCAATGAGGCTAAGAAACTGATAGCCGACGGCGATGAGAAAGAGGGTGGAAAGCTCCTGCTGCGTGCGCACAAGGGACTTCCTAAGTATCAGCCTCTCATCAAGTACCTCAGCGAGCCGGGCATGAAGGCTCTTCTCCAGAGGGTCGAGAACTTTTACATGCAGGACAATGAGAAGGAGATGCCTGTCGTGACGGACGAACTCTACTTCGTCATCGACGAGAAGCAGCACTCGGTGGTCAAGACCGACAAGGGCGACGCCATGCTGGCGAAGGCTGTCGGCAACGAGGACTTCTTCGTGCTTCCTGACGTGGGCGCAAGGACTGCGGAGATCATGGCCGAGGACATTTCACTCGCCGAGAAGCAGGAGAAGAAGGACGCCCTTATGGAGGACTTCTCACTCAAGAGCGAGCGCGTGCATGTCGTGGAGCAGCTTCTCAAGGCATATGCTATGTTCCAGAAGGATATAGACTACATCATATCCGAGGACAACAAGGTCAAGATCGTCGATGAGAGCACAGGCCGTATCATGGAAGGACGCCGCTGGAGCGACGGTTTGCACCAGGCCGTGGAGGCGAAGGAGAACGTGAAGGTCGAGGCCGCCACTCAGACATTCGCCACCATCACTCTCCAGAACTACTTCAGAATGTATCACAAACTTGCCGGTATGACCGGTACCGCCGAGACAGAGGCAGGTGAGTTCTGGAGCATCTACAAGCTGGATGTTGTCGTGATCCCGACAAACCGCCCTGTCATCCGTGACGACCAGGAGGACCTCATATACAAGACAAAGAAGGCCAAGTACGCCGCCGTCATAAACAGGGTGGTCGAACTCTCGAAGGCCGGCCGTCCGGTACTCGTCGGTACGACCGATGTCGAGACTTCGGAGCTTCTCAGCCGCATGCTCCGTCTGCGCGGAATCAAGCACAATGTCCTGAATGCTAAGGAGCACGCCCGCGAGGCTGAAATCGTCGCCCAGGCCGGCCAGACCGGCAACGTGACCATCGCCACCAACATGGCTGGCCGTGGTACCGACATCAAGCTTTCTTCTGAGGTCAAGGCCTGTGGAGGACTTGCCATCATCGGAACGGAAAGGCACGACTCGCGCCGCGTCGACCGTCAGCTCAGAGGTCGTGCAGGCCGTCAGGGTGACCCGGGAAGCTCTACATTCTATATTTCCCTTGAAGACAAGCTCATGCGCCTTTTCGGCTCCGAGAAGATCGCAGGAGTGGTCGACAAGCTCGGTATGGCGGACGATGAGGCCCTCGAGGCTTCCATGCTTTCAAGTGCGATAGAGAAGGCCCAGAAGAAGGTGGAGGAGAACAACTTCGGTATCCGTAAGAGACTCCTCGAGTATGATGATGTCATGAACTATCAGAGAGAGGCCATCTACTCCCGCCGCCGCAAC
>JAZRWN010000139.1:0-3503 GCA_045599725.1 Candidatus Cryptobacteroides sp.
TCACTATCATCATCTCGGAGATGCCATGACCCTCACCGACGGTCTCATCTATGATCCTTCACTCAAGCCTTACGAGGTCAAGGACGGCCGTTCAGGAACCCCTGATGACAGATATGTCTTCACAAGCAGATTCTCTCCTGCCGGCACCATGGGAACCATCGTCTCACTCGCTTCTTCATACAAGGCGCTCAAGCCTTACTATCCTGAAGAGGCGGAGAGATCCCTCAAGAATGCCATCATGCTATGGGACAAGAATTTCGAGGCTGCAGCTCCTGCTCCTGCACTAGCCAATGCTCCTGCCAACAGGCGAGGCGGCGGCGACCAGAGAATCAGCGCTGCCATCGAGCTCTATTACGCCACCGATGACGTCAAGTACAAGGATTTCTTCCTCCCTATTCTCACCGAGCAGATCAATCCTAAGACCAAGGGCAAGAAGAACGCGGCTCCTGCAGACTTCTCGTTCAACATCCCTACCATCCTGAGGATCTATGACCTTCTGGATACCAAGACCCAGGCCAAGGTGGATGCAGCCATCCCTGCATATGTGGAAAACCTCATGAAGAGCGGAAGCGACAACCCTTACGGAGTTCCGATTACCGGAGCCGGCTGGGCAGGAAACGGTACTGTCATCAACAACTCATACAACCTCTATGTCGTATGGCAGAAGTACCCGGATCTCGTGGATCCTGAAGCTATCCTCAAGGGTCTCAACTACCTCTTCGGATGCCATCCATACAACAATCTCTCATTCGTCACCTCAGTCGGTGTGAACACCAAGAAGGTCGCCTACGGCAACAACCGCGCTGACTACACAGTCATCCCTGGAGGTATAGTCCCTGGTCTCATTGTCAAGGCTCCTGACTTCCTTGAGAACAAGGACGACTATCCGTTCCACTGGGGTGAGAACGAGTGCTGCATCAACACCGCCCCTCAGTTCGTGAGATATGTCATGGGCTGCATGGAGGTCGCTGATGCCATGAACAAATAATACTTGTTCTATCAAGTTTTGATATTGCCGCCCGAAAAAACCGGGCGGCTTTTTTTTTCTTATATTTACAATGTCTAATAAGTGCAGAATATGAAAAGAGTCCTGTTGATATTGTCTGTACTGGCACTTTCATTCAGTGCCGGTGCGCAGAAGCCCGGCCAGCCTTCGTGGCTGAGCGACGCCGTGGCCTATCAGATCTATCCGTCCTCTTTCCAGGACAGCGACGGCAGCGGCATCGGTGACCTCCCTGGTATCGCCTCAAGGCTGGAATACGTCAAGTCCCTTGGCGTGACAGCCATCTGGATGAATCCGATATTCGTTTCCGGATGGACGGACGGAGGTTATGATGTGATAGACTTCTATAAGGTCGACCCCCGTTTCGGCACCAACACGGATCTCGTGAATCTCGTCGAGAAAGCTCATTCACTAGGCATCAAAGTGATTCTTGACCTCGTCGCCGGCCATTCATCCGACCAGTGTGAATGGTTCCTGCAGTCCAAGGAAGCCGCGAACCTGCGCTACAGCGACTACTATATCTGGCCTTCATTCAAGCCGGAGGAGGCAAAAAGTGACGGTCCAATGGACTATGCCGCTCTGATGAACTCGAACAACGCCCTCATCCGCAAGTTCGTGGCTACTGACGCTCCACGCGGGCCTTACTATGTGAAGAATTTCTTCGACACCCAGCCAGCGCTGAATTTCGGCTTCGCCAATCCTGACCCCGAACATCCTTGGGAGCAGGCTGTGGATGCCCCCGGCCCTATGGCCATGCGCCGCGAGATAAAGAACATAATGCAGTTCTGGATGGACAAGGGCGTGGACGGCTTCCGTGTGGACATGGCGGCCAGCCTCGTCAAGAATGACTTTGACAAGTCCGCGACCATCAAACTCTGGAAGGAAGACCTCGCTAAGTGGTTCCATGAGAACTATCCGGAGAACCTCCTCATAGCGGAATGGTTCAATCCCGCTCAGTCCATAAGTGCGGATTTCAATCTTGACTTCTTCTGCCATGATGGACAGTACAACTATTCGACCCTCTTCTTCTACAACCGCAGGAGCCGCGACGGGAGTACTGTGATGCCATATTTCGACAAGGCCGGCGCTGGAGAACTCAAGACCTGGTTCGATCTGTACACCTATCAGTATGAGGCCGTCAAGGGCAAGGGCTATGTCAGCATGCCTACCGGCAATCATGACTTCAACCGCCTCTGCACCGAAGGCCGCACCACTCCTGAAGAGTTGAAGGTCGCCATGACATTCTTCCTCACCATGCCGGGAGTGCCGTTCATCTTCTACGGTGACGAGATCGGCCTCAAGCAGCAGCCTTGGGTGAAGCCTGTCGAAGGTGCAGGTGGCCGTACTGCCTGCCGTATCCCTATGCTCTGGGACGGAACCGACAATGCCGGCTTCTCCACAGCTTCCGCAGACAAGCTTTATATCCCTCAGGATCCTGATCCTGACCGTCTTACCGTCGCGTCCGAGGAGAATGACCCTGCTTCGCTTCTCAACTATGTGCGCACATTGACGAGCCTTCGTCGCGAATACAAGGCTCTGGGCGCTGACGCGGACTGGAAACTGGTCAGCAGTCTTGACCAGCCGTATCCTATGGTTTATGAGAGAACTTTGGGAACTGAGAAATGCATCGTGGTGCTGAACCCTTCCGAGAAGCAGGTGTCAGTGGAGATTCCGGCCTGCTCTTCGAAACCTGAAATCATTGGCGGAAGCTACAAGAAAGCCACCTACAAGAGTGGAAAAACTACGGACAAGATCACCGTTTCCGGCGTCTCCTCCGTCATCTACAGATACTAGGGTTATGCGTCGATGTCCGGAGTGCGGAACTTGAATTCGAGGCCGGAGACTATCTTCGCCACTTCTCGGGAGACGCCTTCCACATAGAAGCCGCCGAGTCCTTTCTCGATGGTGATTCTGTCATCCCAGATGAGTCGGGTCATGAAAGAGCGTGAGCGGAAGATCATCTGTCCGTCCTGCTCCAGTTCAAGGCGGTAGCCCTTGGTGTCCATATACTTGACCACATCATCGCGGAGTCCTTCGATTTCACCTAACACTGTGGCGAGCCGCTTGGTGTATCCGAAAAGCGGGTAGAACGCTGAAACGCCGGCGAACATGGCTGCGATGAGGCCGACAGACTTCCAGCCGTGCCTGAACATCACGTTGATGTCTGGCGAGACTGCCTTGAGTAGCACAAGGGCGGCGAGTATGATGGTAACTATCACACAGATGTAGATGAAGTACTTTACGGCTCTTAATATATATCTCATAATGATTCTGTTTTCACAAAGATAGCAAGAAACTGCTAAATTTCGCTTTCTGCACGAAATTTGCTATTTTTGACGGCGTAATCAAAAAATCCACCGAGATGTCAGATTTTAAAGAAGATCCGCTCGAGCGTATCGCACGCGAGGAGCGTGAAAAGAAAAGCGGTCTCAAGACCGTAATGTATGCCCTTATTGCAGTCGCAGTTCTGCTTGCGGCGGCTCTCGCCTATGTCTGGTTC
>JAZRWN010000140.1:0-15899 GCA_045599725.1 Candidatus Cryptobacteroides sp.
GAGCTTTGACTGGCAGCTTACCACCAGAGCCCTTCTGCATGTCACTGAAAAATATGTCACCAAAGCCGCTATAGCGAAGGCCACCGGCATAAACCAGCAGCAGCTGACGCACTATGCTTCCGGATTCCGCAATCCCAGACCAGAAATGTCCAGAAGGATAAGAAGCGGTATCCATCAGATAGCGTTGGAGCTGCTGCAGATCTGATTATTTAAGACAGGTTATTCCTTTCACTCTACTTGAAGAGCAGAGGGAGGAACTCGTGGAGGGCGCGGCGCCAGGTCTGCCACTCGTGTGCGGTGCCAGGAGACACATAGCCGACACCCTTGATCTTTCCGCCAAGTTTGTTCACCTCCTCGGTTCCCTTTGCCACGCGCTCTGGATACTCTTCGGATCCGCAGCTCATGAACACGAGTTTCACGTTCTTGTAGGCGTCTGTCTTCATTATTCCGTTGTGGACGCTGTCCAGATCGTCGGTGACTCCTCCGCTGAGAAGTCCGTAGTATGAGAACAGGTCAGGTCGCTTGAGACCGATGTTTGAAGTAAGCATGCCACCGAGGGAAAGTCCGGCCATGGCGCGGTGGTTTGCGTCAGCGATGGTCCTGTAGTGCGAGTCGATGTCAGGGATGACTTCGTTGATGAACATCTCCTCGAAGTTCTCGGACCAATGCTCTGACATGGCGAGGCGGATGATGGCGTCGCCCTCCTTGTACACGAAGTCATTGTTCATGACGATGATCATCGGCTGGGCCTTGCCTTCGGCGATGAGGTTGTCCAGGATGATGGCGGCCTTGCCGGAGTTCACCCATTCTGTCTCATCCTCGCCGGCACCGTGCTGGAGATAGAGCACAGGATATTTCTTGTTCTTGTTCTTCTCGTATTCGGCTGGAGTGTAGACATACATGCGGCGGTAGTTGCCGTCCACGGCGGAGTGGAACCAGTGTTCACGCACTTCTCCGTGAGGTACGTCCCTCATCTGGTAGAACTCGTCTCCAGGGGCGCCAGGAGCGTCGATGGTGCTGAATATGCCGTTGACGTATGAAGGGTAAACGCCCGGATCGCTGACTGAAATGCCGTCCACCACGAACCAGTACCACTGGAATCCAGGTTTAGGGCTCTTGAGAACGATATTCCATTTGCCATCAGCATCCTTCATCATAGGGTAATCAGTGCCGGAGAAGCTCAGGACAACGTTCTTGGCGGTAGCCGGTGCCTGATACTGGAACCAGAACTCTCCGTTGTCGTTGACCTTAGGGAAGTCGGCGCGGCGGTGGGTTTCGTCGGACTTGCGCCAGTTTCCGGCAGGAGCCTCGAAAATACCCTTGCTGTCCTTCACTTCGAGGATGTCGCCATGTGCGTAGGCCACAGCCTCTTTCCAGAAGTCGGTGTAGCCAGGCTGGGTGAGACCTTCTGGAGTACCGGCGTGGTATTCGGAGTGCTTGAAGGAACCGTCCTCGTTCTGAGCCTTTACGTTTCCGTCAATGAATTTTACGAGAAGGGTCTCTTCTAGTTTCGCCCAGTCTGCAAATTGCTTCTGTGCTGTCTCGACAGAGTATTGCGTCAGCATCTTCTTCGCGTCCTTGATCTTGCCTGCCTTCACGGCCGCAGCGGCCTTGGCGTCCATCTGAGGCACTTTGGTGAACATCTGGTCGTTCTCGAAAGCATCAGCCTTCGCGCGGACATACGGTGCCATCTGGTCATACATCTTGTAGCATGCGTTGGCTACGCGGTTGCACATCCAGAACTGCGATGTCGGGCTATAAGTCAACATGTCGCCGTTTCCGACGCGCACGCACTCAGGCACCTGCTGTGTGCTGGCATAGATAGGGGTCAGGTATGAAGTGGCGGCATCGTCGCAGCCAAACCAGATGAGGGCTCCGACTTCGTCCGGCAAGTATCCTCTGGCCTGGGCGACAAACCAGAAGCCTGTCTGCTGGGTCGCGATGGCTCTTTCATTGACATATGTCTTGCCATCATATTCGAATTCCATCGGTCTCCAGCGGTATGGGAGAGCATTTCCGCCTGCTCCGATGTCTGTGGTCATATCCATCGGTGTACCCTCGAAGTGGTCTCTCATCACATCGGCTACTGCTTTCGGGGTCACTTTCTTCGACGGCTTGATCCAGAGCGGCATCTCGCCTTCCAAGTCGTATCCCATCGCATAGTCGAGCCAGTCGCTTGCAGGCCTGGTGACTTCCTTGCCATTTTCGTCAACATATGTGAAATTTCCTTCTCCGAGGATGTTGAACGCGCTCCATGCTCTGGCGTCGCAGCCTCGTACAGTACCGAAATCGAGCGGGCAGTATGCGTCGCGGAAGCTGAACTCCTCATCCTTGCCGCTGAACCAGCCTTTTTCGCGGGCGAATGAGATCACGTCCGTGGCGTAGAGGGTCTCTGGGTCGTTGAGCGGGAAGGTGGTGATGCGGGGCTGGTTGGCGTGGGCGCAGATGTATCCGTCAGGAACCCTGCGGGCCACCCAGACTATTCCCTTGTTGCCTGCGCCCTTGCCGCAGAGGTCCATGATCCATGCCTCCTCGGAGTCGGCGATGGAGAATGTCTCGCCTTCTGAAGGGTAGCCGTATTCGTTCGCGAGCGACACGATCACGTCAATGGCTTCGCGTGCTGTGCGTGCCCTTTGTAGGGCAATGTAAATGAGTGAGCCGTAATCGGTTATGCCTTCCGGGTCCATCTGCTCCTCGCGGCCTCCCCATGTGGTCTCACCGATGATGAGCTGGTGCTCGTTCATGTTTCCTACGGTCTGGTAGGTATGTGCTGCCTGAGGGATGAATCCCAACGGCTTGTAAGAATCCCATTCTGTCACTTGGAGCTGCGAGCCTGCTTTCCAGTCTGCGGCCGGGTGGTAATAGAGTTCTCCGAAGAGGACATGTGAGTCTGCTGAATAGGATACCATGCAGGAGCCGTCAGCGCTGGCGCCCTTGGTGATGATGACGTTCGTGCACGCATCGGTCTGCTGTACCGGGATGATGGCTGCGGCAAGCACGGCCAGTGTGCAGAGAAGAGAATGTTTTTTCATATTGTAATTTGTTATTTGTTTTCGTGTTTCCGTCGTGGAAGGTTGTCCGTGGCGGTAAATACAAATCTATGAAAATTTTCTCAAAAAAATTTGCAGGTAAGGATTTTTTCCCTACCTTTGCACTCCCACAAGGAAACAACGCGGAAATAGCTCAGTTGGTAGAGCGTAACCTTGCCAAGGTTAAGGTCGCGGGTCCGAGCCCCGTTTTCCGCTCCACAGAGAGATGCTTCAAGCACCTCTCTTTTTTTGTTTTTGGCACTGTCTTTTCGCGTCAAGGACTCGCCCGCGAGTCCCCGAGCCCCGTTTTCCTTGTATGATTCCGTGCTCGAGATATTTATCGGGCACGACGATGTGCCACAGGCATTTGTCACAGGCTGAACCGTATGCTCGGTGAGGTCTCGCAGGGCTCATTGAGCGTATGATTTTCCCTTTCGGGCTACTAGGAGGCATGTGCCTGTGCTTGATGAATTTCATGAGGGGCATTCTCACTGCTTATGAAATGACCAGCCCACGGAACGGCGGTATGCGGATGCAGTTGTCGCCCGTCCGAGGATAACTGCTGGCTCTCCGGTGCGCCATCCGGGGGCAAAAACTGCCTGAAACGCACACGGATCAGCGCGGAAGGGCCGCATTCCAGATCAAGCCCGGAATTCCGCAGCTGTTCAATGAACCATTGGCGTTCTATGCTGAAATATCAGAATCAAAGAAAGATGAATAATTGCACATGCTAGTATCATGCACATGACAGTATCATTCAAGCATTGCTCTTTTCCAAGAGCGATTCTGTAAGAGGATATTGACAAATAAGCAAACAACGCCATGCACCATGCCTTAAGAGATCTTGCTATGGACTTTCCAAGCGATGCCCTGTCCTGCACGGACATTTTGCTGCCGAAAGGAATATTCATCATTTTTGGATGTGACTGGCCCACCCATAACAAAGCATAGACAGCTATAGCGATCAATGCAAAATAAATGAATATCACTCGGGTAGACCAGATGTCGACACATCCGTCCGTATAATGCTGAGGAATATTTACATCCGCGAGCGTCCCATATCTCATGACAGGATAAAGTGAGAGCAGAAGAAGCACCGCCGCTGAAACTTCTAGAAAAAGAGAGACAAATTTGTTACCCGTGACCATGTTGTATAGAATCGTTTCTCAAATTTAGCATAACTTTGTGGAAGAGAAATATTAAATTGACCATTATGATAAAATCAGTAGCAGTTTATCTCGGGTCTGCGGAAGCTTCTGCAAAATGGAGGGAATTCGCGTACAGTTTCGGCAAACGCCTCGCGGAGAAAGGAATAATGGTGGTCTATGGTGGCGCGAATGTTGGGACGATGGCGTCTCTTGCTGACGGTGTGCTGGCTGGGAATGGGCATCTGACAGGTGTCTTTCCTGTCGGTTTCGGGGGCAAGAGGGAAGTCGCGGCCCAGAAAAGGGACATACTCAGGAGAGATCTCACCGAACTCTATGAAGTCAAGGATTTCGCGGAGAGGAAGATGACGATGAGCCGGCTGACTGACTGCTGTGTGGCCCTTCCGGGCAGTTACGGGACCATGGACGAACTGTTCTGCTATGCAGTGGAGAACGAAATAGGCCTTCATGACAAGAAGTCGTTCATCCTGAACATCGACGGCTATTATGACGGGCTTGAGAAGCAGGTGGAGACGATGAAAGGAGAAGGTTTCATCAGAAAGGATTCAGATATGATAGTCTTCGTCCACAGCGTGGATGAGTTCTTCGAACTGATATACTCTGTTGACAATTCATAAGGAATGGTTATATTTGCGTAATAATAACTTTAACTTCACGATAAAGATGAGCGATCTTTATAACGCTATTTTCAAGGGAGATTTGAACAAGGCCAAAACTCTTGTCCAGCAGGCGATTGACAATGGTGAGACTCCGAAATCGATCATTGACGGGAATATGATTCCTGCCATGGAGGGCATAGGAAAAGAGTTCGAGGCAGGCAAGGTCTTCGTCCCGAACCTTCTGCTGAGCGCCCGTGCCATGAAGGGCTCCCTCGAACTGCTCAAACCGCTTCTTGCAGGCGGGCAGAACACAAATCTTGGAAAAGTGGTCATCGGCACCGTCAAGGGTGACCTTCACGATATAGGCAAGAATCTCGTCGCCTCCATGCTGGAGGGCTGCGGATTCGAGGTGGTGAACCTTGGAGTGGACATCCCTAAGGAAAAGTTTGTCGCCGCCGCCAGAGATAATGATGCTGACATCGTCTGCATATCAGCCCTTTTGACCACGACTATGACATATATGAAGGAAGTCATCGACGCGCTCCATGAGGCCGGACTCCGTGCCAGAATCATGGTGGGAGGTGCGCCTGTCAGCGCTGACTTCGCCGCCCAGGTTGGCGCGGATGCATACAGTTCAAACGCCAATGAGGCCGTTGAAGTGGCAAAAAGCCTTCTTTCGTGACGGAACGCTCATTCAGCATAGAAGCATCTGATTTTTCCCGTGAGGACCTCTGGACCGCCATGGGATACAACGGCGCTGTTCCTGACGACCTTGTGCGCGGACTTTCCGAGGAATTGATAGAGGACCTCGTCCCTTCGGCAAGGCTGCGCTACATGTACCGCATCGTCGAAGCGGAAAGGGTCACAAAGCAGCAGCTGACTTTCGACGGAAAGATATTCAGCCCCGGCGGCATCATCTGCTCGTATCTGGAAGGGATGACGCATGCCTGCGTTTTCGTCGCCACTGCAGGACGGGAATTTGACTCGAAGCTGAAGGAACTGGCGGAGAAAGGCGACATCGTCGCTGATTTCATTGCCGATTCCATCGGCACCGTGCTCGCGGAACTGGCGGTCAGCAGGCTGGAGGTCGAGCTGGGCATCGACGCCCATCTCTCGCTTCCCTACAGCCCCGGATATTGTGGCTGGGATATCCGCGAGCAGCAGGACTTCTTTCCGATGTTCCCGCCCGAGCCTTGCGGAATCAGACTCTCCGAGTCGTCGCTGATGACTCCTGAGAAGTCCATAAGCGGCTTTTTCGCGATGGGGGAGAACCTCGCGCGTCAGCCATATCATTGTGAAATTTGTCAGAACAAGAAATGTTACAAGAGAAGAAACGGGCAGCAATCCCGATAATGACCCATCCGGGTATCGAAATAACCGGCGGCACAGTTCTCAAGGCTGTGACCGACGGACAAGCGCATGCAGACGCCATCTGTGCCTTGAACGAGAAGTATCCTGCTGCGGCCGTCACCGCCATAATGGACCTCACGGTTGAGGCAGAAGCTTTCGGCGCTCAAGTCCTTTTCGCAGAAAATGACATCCCAAACATCACCGGCAGGCTGGTCTCGGACCTCGAGTCCGTCCAGGCTCTCGAAGTCCCCGGTCTGGAAAAAGGCAGGGTGCAGGAGTACCTGAAGGCCAACCGCCTCACGGCGGAACGCATCAAGGACAAACCGATATATGGCGGCTGCATCGGCCCGTTCTCGCTGGCCGGAAGGCTGTACGACATGACGGAACTGATGATGGCGATATATCTCGAGCCAGACACCGTCACCCTTCTTCTTGACAAGTGCACTGAGTTCATTCTCAAGTATGTACAGGCCATGAAGGAGACTGGAATCAGCGGCGTCATCATGGCTGAGCCTGCCGCAGGTCTCATCTCGAACGATGACTGCAACGCATATTCGACCACTTATGTGAAAAAGATTGTGGAGACAGTCCAGGATGACTCTTTCATGGTGATCCTGCACAACTGCGGCAATACCGGCCACTGCACCGACGCGATGGTGAACAGCGGCGCGAAGGGACTGCATTTCGGCAACCGTGCCGATATGGTCGAGGCCTTGGAGGCCTGCCCGTCCGACCTTCTGGTGATGGGCAATCTTGACCCTGTGAGCGTGATGCAGCAGGCTTCTCCGGAGAAGGTGAAAGCTGATACCCTCGCCCTTCTGGAAGCCACTTCCCAGTGGGACAATTTCATCCTCTCGACAGGCTGCGACGTGCCTCCGCACACTCCTCTCGAGAACATCGAAGCCTTCTACGAGGCACTTGACGAATATAACAATAAACTATAACTGAACCGATTATGAATTCTGATCAGATCAAGATACTGGAAGAGACCATCCAGCACAAGAACGCCAAGATACCTGTGGCTTTCATCGCCGACAGTCCATGGATCCCGGGATACTGCGGCCATACTTTCCTTGACTATTATATGCGCACGGATGTGTGGATGGAGGACAACCGTAAGATCATCAAGGATTTTCCTGAGGCTATATTCGTCCCTGGCTGGTGGGTCGAGTTCGGCATGACTGCTGAGCCGACTGGCTTCGGCTGTCCGACATGTTTCTTCGATGACAACATGCCTCACCTCCATCCTCTCACCGAGGACCTGGACAATGCAAAGGAGTTCTTCAAGAATCTCCGTTTGCCGGATCCTAAGAGCGATGGTCTCATGCCTCTGATGCTCAATCAGATGCGTCATTTCAGACCTCAGCTTGAGGCTGAAGGTGAGCAGAACTGGATGGTATGTGCGCGCGGACCTTTCACTGTGGCGTCACACATCTTCACAGTCACCCAGCTTCTTATGCTCATGATGATTGACCAGGAAGCAGCCGATATACTTCTCCGCAAGACAACTGACTGTGTGAAACTCTGGCTTGAGGCACAGCTTGAGGCGGCAGGCACAGCCAAGGCTATCATGGTGCTTGACGATGTGTGCGGTTTCTTCAGCCCTGAGGATTTCACCACTCTCTGCATGCCATACATGAAGGAAGTGTTCTCCGCTTTCCCAGAGATGAAGCATTTCTTCCACAATGACAACACCACCGACAGCTGCTACCCTTATCTCACCGACATGGGTGTCGATGTCTTCAACTATACCCATCTGGTGAATATCGCAGATGCCAGGAAACTGGCTGGAGACAAACTTGTCCTTATGGGCAATGTCCCTCCTATGTCGCTTCTCGGCGATGATCCGAAGGCAGTCTATGACTCCACGACGCAGATGATAAAAGACTACATCTCGGCCAATGGAAGCCATCATGGACTTCTGGTCAGCACCGGCGGAGGCCTTCCTATGGGAGCGAAGCAGGAGAACATAGACGCCCTGATTTCAGCTGTCAGGGACTTCAATTCTGTGCTGTAGGATATCTTTATGTTTGATAATCTATTAAAGGGGAGCGCTTTGCGTTTCCCTCTTCTGTTTCAGGGTAAAAATCAAAAGTTTTTGGCAGCAAAGACAAGGAAAATACGCAGGGTATTCTTATCTTTGTTAAATCCACAAATACTATTTTAACCAATAACATCTATTTACAAATGATTAAAAAAATTCTATTCATTGCACTGCTGGGCCTCTCTGTGAATGCATTTGCGCAGAATCCGCCAGAAGGTGTCAGTTCCGAGAACAATATTCCTAAAGCTGTCTATCCTTGTGTGGACGCACAGCACCGGGCTACCTTCACCCTCAAGGCTCCGACAGCCAGCGAAGTGGCAGTGGACATATGCAGCAAGAAGTACCCTATGACCAAGGATTCGGATGGTCTCTGGAAGGTCACCACCGATCCGCTTGTCGTCGGCCCTCACTACTACCAGCTTGTGGTGGACGGAGTCCGCGTCAACGACCCAAATGTCTATACAGTCTACGGCTGTGGCAGCGAATACAGTCTCATAGAGATTCCGGAGGATCCTCAGACAGCAGCATATTATACTTTCAATCCTGATATCCCGCACGGACAGGTCCGCGAATGCCAGTACTGGTCCGAGAGTCATCAGGCTGTGCGCCGCTGCTACGTATATACTCCTGCCGAGTACGAGACCTCCCAGGGGAAATATCCATATTTCATCCTTCAGCACGGTATGGCCGAGAATGAAACTGGCTGGCACATGCAGGGCAAGATGGCGAACATCCTTGACAACAACATTGCCGCAGGCAAAGCTGTCCCTATGGTGGTCGTGATGGACAACGGTGACTGCGACTACAGCTTCGGTGCAGTGCCGGGTGAGAGCCAGGACGCTTTCGGCGCCTCTTTCCAGCAGGTGGTGCTCGAGGAGCTCATTCCTTTTGTCGAAAAGAATTTCCGCGTTTATACAGACAAGGCGAACCGTGGAATCGCAGGCCTCTCCTGGGGCGGCAAGCAGTCATTTGACATAGGTCTCACGCACCCTGAACTCTTTTCCTGCGTGGGTGCTTTCAGCGGAGCCATCTTCGTGTTCCCTGGAGTGGATCTCAAGACTCTTTATGGCGGAGCGTTCGCAAATCCTCAGAAGTTCAACAATGATGTGCCTGTCCTTTTCCTCTCCAACGGCACAGAGGAAGGGCTTGGCGCCATGGCAATGGACAAGATGTTTGATGAGGCAGGCATCAAGTACACCCGTTTCGTCTCTGAAGGCACCGCTCACGAGTGGCTTACCTGGAGACGCAGTCTCAATGAGTTTGTCCAGCTGATTTTCAAGAAGTAAGGCATGAAACGTCTGCTTATCATAGCCGCGATGCTTGTCGGAGCGACGGCGGCGGCGCAGAATTTCGGTGGCTGGCAGATGCCTCAGATCAAGATGGACTATTCGCAGAAGTTTGCGGATGTGAACTATGCGGGCGACGGCGAGGTCTATCACAATCTTGACATATATCTCCCGAAAGAGGAGAAGGCCTCATATCCTGTGGTCATCCACATTTACGGCAGCGCCTGGTACAGCAACAACTCTAAGGGAATGGCCGATCTCGGCACCATCTGCAACGCTCTTCTCAATGCGGGCTATGCAGTCGTGACTCCGAACCATCGTTCCAGCGGCGACGCCAAGTTCCCGGCTCAGATAAATGACATCAAGGCAGTGATACGCTTTGTCCGCGCACACGCTGCCGAATACAAGTTCGACACTTCTTTCATCGCCACCTCCGGCTTCTCTTCCGGTGGTCATCTCGCTTCGTTGGCAGCCACTTCCAACGGTGTTGTCGCTCTCGAGGGCAAGGTTGGTGACAATCTTGACTACAGCAGCCTCGTGAACGCTGCGTGCGACTGGTCCGGTCCGGTGGACATGTTCCATATGGACTGCGCCGGTGACCGCGGCGAGGGTGCCTCCGCACCTGAAGAGGCCGTCATGGGCTTCCCCATCAAGGGCAATGAAGACCGCTTCGCGGCTCTGAACGCCACCACTTACATCGATGCCAACGATGTGCCGGTGTGCATTTTCCACGGCAGTGCCGACAATGTGGTCCCTGGTTGCGTGGGAGTATGGTTCTACGAGTGCCTCCAGAAGGCAGGTGTGGATTCCGAACTCACAGTCGTCGAGGGCGGCGGCCATGGCATGAACATGTACTCTGAAGATAATCTGGCCAAGATGGTCAAGTTCCTTGACAGAATAAGAACTGGAGAATAAATACAAAATACTGATAATCAATATGAAAAAATTGTTTTTGACTCTCGGCAGCATCCTGCTCATGGCGGGCTTCTGCATGGCTCAGGAGACTGTGAAAGAAGATTTCAAGCCTTCTGAACTGAATCAGCCCGGACAGCAGTATCCAATGGTGAATTCGCAGGGATACGCTCGTTTCCGCGTCAATCTTCCAAACGCACAGTCTGTCTCCGCCACCCTTGGACTCGGCGGCCGCGGCGGCACCCAGCTTGTGAAGGGTGAGGACGGATACTGGACAGGAACCACCAGCGGTCCTCTTGACGAAGGATTCCATTATTATCACCTCATCGTTGACGGCGGAGTCGTCAATGATCCTGGCACAGAGAACTTCTTCGGTTCCTGCCGCCAGGAGAGCGGTATCGAGATTCCTGCATCCGACGGTGATTTCTTCGCCATGAAGAATGTGCCTCACGGCAATGTGCAGCAGATTCTTTTCTGGTCCGAGAGCACTCAGCAGGTGCGCCGCGCCATGGTGTACACCCCTCCTACCTACGGCTTCGAGAACAAAAGATATCCTGTCCTCTATCTCCAGCATGGCTGGGGTGAGAACGAGTATGCATGGAGCACTCAGGGACATGCAAACCTCATCATGGACAACCTCATTGCCGAAGGCAAGATCGATCCGTTCATCATTGTCATGACCTACGGCATGATCAACGATGTTCCTTTCGGACATATGAACGAATATACAGCTGAGGATTTCGAGACCGTTCTCTGTGACGAGCTCATCCCATATGTAGACGCTCATTTCAGCACTGTCGCCGACAAGGACCACCGCGCCATGGCAGGTCTTTCAATGGGCGGCTATGAGACACATACCATCACTCTCCGCCGTACAGGTGTGTTCTCTTACTACGGTCTTCTCAGCGGTGGCACTTATTCTCCAAAGGAGATCACTCCGGAGAACAAGGCGAAGCTCTTCTTCATGAGCTGCGGTGGCAAGGAAGGTCCTGACGCTATCTGGAAAGCTGTCGAAGACATGAAGGCAGCCGGCTACAATGCAGTGGGACATGTCTCTCCAGGCACAGCGCACGAATTCCTCACCTGGCGCAGAGCACTTTACACGATGGCTCCGCTCCTTTTCAAATAGATCATCCCTTAAGCAAATACTATGAGAAGACTTTTTCTTTCCATCCTTGCAGTTTCGGCTTCCTTGGCGGCCTCAGCCCAGAATCCGATAATAACCACATCATACACTCCTGATCCCGCCCCATTTGTACATGACGGCAAAGTGTATCTGTTTGTGGATCATGACGAAGACGACGCCACTTATTTTCTGATGAAGGACTGGCTGCTGTACTCTACGGAGGACATGGTCAACTGGACTTACCTCGGAGCACAGGTCAGCACAGAGACCTTCGCCTGGGCAAGGCAAGGTGACAGAGCCTGGGCTTCCCAGGGAGTCTATAAAGACGGCAAGTGGTACTGGTATGTCTGCTGCAACACCGCTGATGGCGGTGACGCCCTGGCCGTGGCTGTTGCTGATGATCCGCAGGGCCCGTGGACCGATGCTATAGGCGGACCTCTGGCGCTGGGATTCGGATTCATTGACCCGACCATCTTCATCGATGATGATGGCACTCCTTATCTTTTCTGGGGAAACAAGGGCCTCTGGTACGGCAAGTTGAATGATGACATGATTTCATTTGCTGACGGATACAAGGAAGTGCCTGGATACCATGACCCGGCATCTTTCGGTGAACTTCAGATGAAGATGAACTGGGCCAAGGGCAAGGACGAGGCAATGACCCAGTATGAGGAGGGTCCGTGGGTGACCAAACGTGACGGAATGTACTACATAGTATATCCGGCAGGCGGTGTACCTGAATACATGGGCTATTCCACCGCGCCTACCATTGACGGTCCGTGGACATTCCGCGGCCGCATAATGGACGAGGCAGTCAACTCGTTCACCATTCACGGAGGAAATATCTCCTACAAGGGACATGACTATATGTTCTACCACAACGGCATACTGCCGAACGGAGGAGGCTATCACCGTTCCGCCGCTGTGGAAGAATTCAAATTCAACGCTGACGGCACCATTCCGTTCATTCCTTTCACAACGAAGGGAGTGGACCCGGTAGGCACCATCGACCCTTACACCAGAGTTGAGGCGGAGACCATGGCATCAAGCCACGGCCTCAAGACCGACCGCCTGGCCGGTAAGAAACACTATGTGACATCTGTTCACAACGGTGACTGGATCAAGATTCGTGAGGTGGACTTCGGAGAGACTTCCCCTGTCCAGGTCACCATCGAGACTCTCAACTATTCCAACCCGGGCCGCGTGGAGTTCTATGCAGACGCGATGAGCGGCAGACCTCTCGCCACCCTCAATGTGGCTGGCGAGAATGCGGTTTACAATGCTTCCATCCGCACCAAGCTCACGGGAATCCACGATGTGTACATCCTTTTCCGTGGCGGTGACAAGGAACTTTTCGACCTTGACTGGTGGAAGTTCAACTCCAAGGTGAACATGCCTCTGATCCAGACCAAGTACACTGCTGACCCTGCTCCTATGGTATACAACGGCAAGGTCTATCTGTACACCACTCACGATGAGGATTTCGGAGCGAATTTCGAGATGTACGACTGGTTGCTCTACACTTCCGAGGATATGGTGAACTGGACTGACTGCGGTTCCGTGGCTTCTACGAGAGATTTCGCCTGGCGTACCCGTGAGAATGGCGCCTGGGCTCTGCAGGTGATTCCGAGAAACGGCAAGTTCTACATGTACTGCCCGCTTCATGGACATGGCATCGGCGTCCTGGTCGCAGACAAGCCTGAAGGACCGTTCAAGGATCCGCTCGGGAAACCGCTGGTGTGGCAGCAGGAGCACTGGGACGACATCGACCCTACCGTGTTCATCGATGATGACGGACAGGCGTATATGTACTGGGGCAATCCTAACCTCTATTGCGTCAAACTCAATGAGGACATGATCTCCACGAGCGGTGAGATAGTCAAGTTCCCTAAGATCCAGGACTATCAGGAAGGACCTTGGTTCTACAAGCGTGACGGCCACTATTATCTGGCATTCGCCTCTACATGCTGCCCTGAAGGCATCGGGTACGCGATGAGCGACTCCCCGATGGGACCATGGGAGTACAAGGGACATATCATGAACCACACCCAGAGGACCCGTGGCAACCATCCTGGCATCATCGACTACAAGGGCAAGTCCTATGTCTTCGGCCTGAACTACGACATCATGCATCTTGACACTTACGTCCATCACGAGCGTCGTTCAGTGGCGGCCGCCGAGATGCACTACAACGCTGACGGAACCATTCAGGAGGTGCCGTACTTCATGGATGCGGAGCTCAATCAGCTCGGAACTTTCAATCCTTTCCGAAAGGTTGAGGCTGAGACCATGGCATGGGGATACGGTCTCAAGAATGACAAGATCGAAGGCCGTGGGCTGGTTGTGACCAACGCCGATGAAGGTGAATACATCCAGATCAAGGGTGTTGACTTCAAGAAGGGCGCTTCAAAGTTCACCGCCACCCTCAGCGCCGCCGGTTCAGGCAGCATCGAGATCCACCTCGACTCTCCGACAGGACCGCTGGCCGGCACTGTGTCCATTGCACCGACAGGTGCGGCCTACAAGGACTTCAGCTGCAAGGTCACTGACGCCAAGGGACTTCATGACCTGTTCTTCGTCTTCAAGGGCGAGAGCGGTCTCAAGTGGGATTACTGGAAATTTCAATGATAACTAATAAACCTTTATCACTGTCAATATGAAAAACAAATTTACTTTCATCATCGGAGCGGCAGCACTCGCATTGTGCTCGCTCAATTCCAATGCTCAGACATTGAAGCTCAATGACCTGGAGTATTTCGAGGCCACCGGCGCCAATGTGCTGGTGTACAGCAATATCTACAACGGCGGATTCTGCGATGAGAAGCAGGCCGGCATAGAAATCATCCAGAGAGGTGAGAGAATCGCCACCGGAGGCGGTGTCAGGTTCATGAACACTCCTGAGCAGTGGGATATCTATGCAACAATGGTCAATCGTGAGGTGAACCGTGAGCAGAACTACATCGAGGTTGAGCTCAACTATGCGGACTACGATTTCTCATACAAACTCCGCGTCACACCTAAGGACAAGGGCTGCCTCATGCAGATTTTCCTTGACAAGCCGGTGCCTGCCAACCTAGTGGGCAAGGCTGGTATGAACCTTGAGTTCTTCCCTGCTTCATACTTCGGAAAGAACTATCTCGCTGATGGTGCTGCCAGGATTCTCCCTAAGTATCCTGTTCACGACACTCAGGTGAGACCGGTGTCCGAGAAGATACCTCAGTATTTCGGAGAGTCCACATTTGATGACAGAGGCCGTGGCGAATTCCTCGTTCCTATCGCTCTTTCAACAGGTCATCAGATCGTGATGGCTCCAGAGGACAGCGACCTCCGCGTCAGCGTCACCTCCGATCAGGAGGTAAGCCTCTACGACGGTCGTCTCCTTGCTCAGAACGGCTGCTACAATGTCCGCTCGCTCCTTCCTGCCGGCAAGACTGGAAAGGTTCTTGAGTGGTATGTGGAGCCTAGTGTGGACCCTAAGTGGGTCAGAGAGCCTAATGTAGGCTTCTCACAGGTAGGTTACACACCTGCACAGAAGAAAGTCTCCGTGGTCGAGCTTGACAAGAATGACACACCTGCCGCTACCGCAAAGATCCTCAAAGTTCAGCCGGACGGCAGCAAGACTGTCGCTCTCAATGCGAAGGTTGAGCCTTGGGGCGTTTACAACAACCGTTACACCTACGCGACCATCGACTTCTCCTCCGTCCGTGAGCCGGGTCTCTACTGCATCGAGTATGACGGTGTCGAGACAAATGCATTCCCTATCGACAAGGACATCTACAATGACAAGTGGCACGCTTCAATGGACATCTCCCTCGTGGTCAACATGGACCATATGGAGGTCAACGAGGGCTATCGTATCTGGCACGGACGCGCCAACATGGATGATGCTCTCCAGGCTCCTGCAAATGTAAGACTCCATGACGGTTATTCCCAGGGCAGCGAGACTAATGACAAGTATCAGCCTCTTGAGCACATCCCTGGACTTGCAGTCGGCGGATGGTATGATGCCGGTGACTTTGACATCCAGTCAAACTCTGTCGTGACCACCACCACAGACCTCGCTTCCATCTGGAGAATCTTCCAGCCGGAAAGAGACATGACCTTCCTCGATGAGGAGACCAAGTACGCTGACATCCATCGTCCAGACGGAGTTCCGGACAATGTCCAGCTCATCAGACACGGAACACTCAACATCAACGCACAGGTAGAGAACATCGGTTTCGTCGCACAGGTCATCGGCCAGCCTGACATGCATCACTATCATCATCTCGGAGATGCCATGACCCTCACCGACGGTCTCATCTATGATCCTTCACTCAAGCCTTACGAGGTCAAGGACGGCCGTTCAGGAACCCCTGATGACAGATATGTCTTCACAAGCAGATTC
>JAZRWN010000141.1:0-4124 GCA_045599725.1 Candidatus Cryptobacteroides sp.
CTGACGGCTATCGGCCATGAACGGGATTTCCATATCGCCGACATGGTGGCGTGGGAGCATTTCAAGACCCCTACCGCTCTGGCGGACTATTTGATCGAGTGGGTGCATGAGGTTGAGCAGGGCTGGATGGACGCTGTGGCCGGCATCAAGGATGCGCTGATGGAAAGGCTTGTGCACTCGGCTGAAATGGAGACAGAAAGATGTGTCAGCAACATCCGCTTCGCTTTGAATGCTGGCATCAATGAACTTGACCACAGGCTGGCATTGATTGAAGCGTCCATCAAAGCCGGGGATCCTCGGAGCATTCTCGAGCAGGGCTATGTGCTTGCCACGGATAGTGCTGGAAATGTGTTGAAGAATGCTTCTTCGAAGCAGGCGGGGGACGATTTCCGTCTGCGTTTCAAGGACGGTCAGTGGCACTGCACCGTCAATGATGTGAAAACAAACTGACTATGACTAATAAAGAGTATATCCAGAAAATCAACCGCCTCAAGGAAATCGAGGCGATGGTCAAGAATCCGGACTCCAGCCTGGAGAAGATCGACGAGCTCATCGAAGAGACCAAGACGCTCGCCTCCGCCTGCTACGCCTACACCCGCGAACTCCGCGGGAAGGTCGAGACCCTTGATGACATAAAGTAAAGAAATCAAGAGTGGGTTAAACAATTTTTGACATACTCTCCCGCCTAAAGGCGGAAGATTCTCGGGTGGCTAACGCCCCTTGCGAAGGACAACCTTCGTCTTACGGGGGCTCCCCGATGAGGCAATGCCCTGCCTCAGGATATTCATCGCTGCGTTCAGGTCGCGGTCCAGGACTGCTCCGCAGTCCGGACACACCCACTGCCTGTCATGCAGCACAAGTTCCTTATTCACATATCCACAATGTCCGCAGGTCTTACTGGAGGCATAATACCTGTCTACCTTGCGGACTTCGCAACCGTATTTGAAGGCAACCTGTTCCAGTTTTTTCACAAATTCTGAGAAGGCGAGGTCGGAAACCTTGCGC
The DNA here is from genome assembly GCA_045599725.1 of Candidatus Cryptobacteroides sp. Lineage (GTDB taxonomy): Bacteria > Bacteroidota > Bacteroidia > Bacteroidales > UBA932 > Cryptobacteroides. The sequence goes on from JAZRWN010000141.1 coordinate 1,006, forward strand.
CCCCAGAGGCGCTTCATCCCTTCGATGCTCAGATCTTCGATGCAGATGACATCGTATTTCCTGCAGAGCTCGTGGCAGAGTTTCCACTGCCAGTCGTCCCGAAGATTGGAAATATGCTCGTGCAGCCTGGCGATTTCCTTGGCCAGCATCTTGCGGTGATTGGACTCCCAGATGATTCTTGCACCTTTCGGGTGAGAGCCGTCGGGATTAGTTCTATCCCACTTGCAAAGCGCCTTGTCGTGACGGTGCTGGAGCTTTTGGAGTTTCCGTAGGTTTGCTTTCAGCCAGAGCGGAGCGTCAACGGTTGTACCGTCAGAGAAAGTCAGGAACGTCTTCAGGCCGAAGTCCATACCCACCATTGCACCATCGTGTGTCTTATGGTAAGTTTCGGGGGTTGAGTCCGTGACGATGAAAAGCCTGTATTCTCCGGGGTGTATGCGTTTGACACGCACGTTCTTGACCTTGCCTTCGTAAGGTCTGGAAAATGAGAACTTGAAGTGCTTCTTGATTTTGTTGATGACAAGGATGTTCGCATTCAGCTTGAAGCCGTCCTGCTTGAAGACGAAACTGCCGAACTGTTTCCCTTTCTTGAATTTCGGAGGGCGTTTCGCCAGATGATTGAAGAACCGCTGATATGAGGCGTCAAGACGTTCAAGGATTTCCTGCACCGTCTGTGCTCCGAGTCTGCATCGGGTTATCCTCTTGGCGAAGTGTTTTTTCATCCTGAAGATGTCCGCATATCCGCCAAAGAGGGAATAATATCTTTTCTGCAACGCAAGTGCGTGATTCCATACGAATGCAGCTTCGCCGAGCATCTGGTCCAGATACTTGTTGCGTTCAGAGTTGTATATATTGTATTCATATGTAATCATATCACATTAGATATATTGCAAATATATAATTTTATCTCCATATTTGCAATGTGGCAACAACGAACAGATATACCTGCAGCAGGCATTGCATTTACAATGTCTCATATCACATCATCTGGTGTCCGAAATACAGGCGCAAGGTTCTTATTGACGGCGTTGACGAAAGGCTGAAAGAACTGTTGCTGGAGAAAGCACAAATGCTCGATGTGATAATTGAGCGAATGGAAGTTATGCCGGATCACGTCCATCTATTCGTAAAAGCTAACCCGCAACTGCCGATACATTTTATCGTCAATCAGTTTAAAGGTTATTCTTCTGTAATTCTCAGAAACGAATTTCCAAAACTGAAAAGCAGATTGCCGTCTTTATGGACTCATTCATATTATGTGGAGACCATTGGACATATCTCCGAAGCCACTATCAAAAAATACATTGAGGACCAGAAGAAAGTTTAATTCGCTTTCTTCCCCCGCCTAAAGACGGGGGTTCTCTCGCTCACAATCTCATAGACAAAAAATTCACCAAGTTTCAGATAACAAATACAGCCGCATATCTTGATGAAAGAAATACGGCTGATGCTTTTGAGTATTATCAATGCTGGCTTATTATTTCACATCCGTAATGAGGCGGACAGAGTAACCAAAGTAGCGGGGGCTGTAGTAGTCAAGGACGACACTGCTGCTAGTGAAGACCACGTAGTCCGCGGTGTCGCTGCCGCCCGCAGAAGATGACCAATAGTAGCCGAAACCGTAGACACTGGTGCCTGCGCGGCAGCCCGCAGCGGGAAGGCATACCAGACCGGCGGCTTCTGCCACAGGCCAGGTCGTTGCATTGTATGATGCGTCAATGGTTCCAGTGAAGCCGTCGGGAGCGATGACAAGGCAATTAGTCTTGCCGCATACTGTAACGCCCTTCTTGTAAAGGCTGGATGCGTTGCTGCGGGTCTTGAACAGATACACCCACTCGTCTTTGCTGAGCGTGCGCCAGGTGCTGCCGTCACCGATGTTCTTGCCCCAGTCACGGAAGTCTCCGGAATAATCGCTGCTTGAAGCTGATGTATTGATTCCAAAGTTTGTGGCAGAGGTTGACCAGCCGAAGAGATCAACGGATGTGACTTTTTGTTGGGAGTCGATAGTGGTGTTGCCAGGGGCATCGCCGACATAGTTGTACTGATTCGCCGCGAATCTAAATTCGTATATACCAGCGTGATAGAAAGCCTGCAGATTACCCTTTGAGAAGCGTACCTTCTTGGTGGCGCTGACGCTGAACACACCAGGAAGCGCGCCATCTATATTTTCCAGAACAGTGACGGTGCAGGTAGCTGTCTTGCCGCCGTCCTCGGTGGTGACGGTGATGGTGGCGGTTCCGGCCTTAACCGCTGTCACCTTGCCGCTGGATGAGACCTTGGCCACCCCTGAGTTAGATGACTTCCACGAGACGTTCTTGTTGGTGGCGTTATCGGGCTTCACCGTTGCAGTGAGTTGTTCGCTGCCGCCCGCGGTCAGGGTCAGGGCGGTCTTGTTGAGAGTGACGCCTGTCACTGAGATAGTCTTTGCCTTGACCGAGACGGTGCAGCTGGCTGTCTTGCCGCCATCCTCGGTCGTGACGGTGATGGTGGCGGTGCCGGCATTCACGGCTGTCACCTTGCCTTCGGAGGGTACGGTGGCGGCCTTCTCGTCTGAAGAACTCCATGTGACGTTCTTGTTGGTGGCATTCTCCGGAGCAATCGTTGCCGTGAGCTGAGCGTTGTCTCCCTCGGTCAGGGTCAGAGTGGTCTTGTCGAGAGAGACTGACTCTACAGGATAAATCTTCGCATTTACTTTGACAGTGCATTCCGCAGTCTTGCCGCCGTCCTCTGTCGTGACAGTGATGGTCGCCTCTCCCGGTGCCACGGCAGTGACATTGCCCTCGGATGAGACGGTCGCGATGGCCTCGTCGGAAGAACTCCAGGTGACGTTCTTGTTGGAAGCGTTCTCAGGAGCGATCGTGGCTGTGAGCTGCTCCTCGTCACCTTCCGTGAGTTCGATCTCGGTCTTGTTGAAAGAGACGGATTCCACAGGGTATATCTTTGCGTTTTCAGTGACCTTACATGTCGCTGTTTTGTTTCCGTCGGTGGTCGTGACGGTGATGGTGGCTTCTCCCGGTGCGATGGCAGTGATCTTGCCGTCAGAGGAGACGGTGGCTACTTTGTCGTCTGAAGACTTCCAGGTGATGCTCTTGTCCGTTGCGTTGTCAGGAGTCACGATG
>JAZRWN010000142.1:0-20313 GCA_045599725.1 Candidatus Cryptobacteroides sp.
ACGCCAACATCCCTGTCCGCATCCTCAATACGATGCAGCCTGAGGCTGAAGGCACCCTCATCAACAATGAACTCGAGATCGGTCAGATCAAGGCTGTCGCCGCAAAGGACAACATCGCCGCTATCCGCATCAAGTCTTCAAGGATGCTTCTTGCTTACGGTTTTCTCCGCAAGGTGTTCGAGATATTCGAGAAGTACAAGACTTCCATCGACATGATCTGCACCTCGGAGATCGGTGTTTCCATGTCAGTGGACAGCACCGCCCATCTGAACGAAATAGTGCATGAACTCAAGAAGTACGGCACCGTTTCAGTCGACCTCGACATGTGCATCATCTGCGTAGTAGGCGACATGGACTGGGAGAATCTCGGTTTCGAGACCCGTGCCATGGAGGCCATGAAAGACATCCCTGTCCGAATGGTATCCTACGGCGGAAGCAACTACAATATTTCCTTCCTCGTGCGCGAGGAAGACAAGAACAAGGCTCTCAAGGCATTGAGCGCCAGTCTGTTCGACAACGAATAGAAAGTCAGATCACCTTTATACATTAACTTTTTAATCAACATTATTATGAAAACACCGGTATTCTGTGGCTCTTCTGTAGCAATTGTAACTCCTTTTGACAAGGGAGGCAAGGTGAACTATGAGAAATTCCATGAGCTCGTAGATAAACAGATCGCCGGTGGCACAGCGGCGATCACAGTGGTCGGTACCACCGGCGAAGGTTCAACACTTTCAGATGAAGAGCATCTTTCACTTATCAAGGACTGTGTGAAGTATGTTGACGGCCGCATCAAGGTCATCGCAGGTGCTGGAAGCAATGACACCGCATACGCCCTCCACCTCTGCCAGGAGGCTGAGGCTGCTGGTGCTGACGGACTTCTGGTGGTCACTCCTTACTACAACAAGACCACCCAGCGCGGACTTGTGAAGCATTACACCTATCTGGCTGACAATGTCCATACACCTATCATCGTGTACAGCGTTCCGAGCCGTACCGGCATGAGCGTCTCCGTGGACACACTGAAGATTCTCTCCGAGCATCCTATGATCAATGGTATCAAGGACGCGAACTCAAATATCGGCGGCGTGGCCGCAACACTTGCCGCCTGCGGCGACAATCTCAATGTATGGAGCGGCAATGACGACGAGACCGTCGCCATGATGGCTCTCGGCGCAAAGGGCGTGATCTCAGTATGGGCTAACGTCGCTCCGAAGGCTGTGTCCGATATGACTGCCGCATGTCTCAAGGGCGATTTCGCTGCTGCCGCGAAGATGCAGCTCGAGGCTGTCAGCCTCATCAAGGCTCTCTTCATCGAGACCAACCCTATGCCGGTAAAGGCTGCCATGAACATGATGGGCATGGAGGTGGGAGAAGTTCGTCCACCTCTCTGTGACCTTCTCCCTGCAAATGCCGACAAACTCCGTGCAGAGCTCCAGAAAGCCGGCTTGCTTTAGTTTATTGATTTGATTATTAACCTTTTAACGAATAAATACAGTTATGAAGCAATATAATGTGGCCATCGTAGGCGCAAGCGGCGCAGTCGGCCAGGAATTCCTCAAGGTTCTTGAAGAGCGTAATTTCCCTATCGCAGAACTCACACTTTTCGGCTCAGAACGCAGTGCCGGCAGAAAGTACACTTTCAAGGGAAAGGAAATCACCGTGAAGCTTCTTCAGCACAACGATGATTTCAAGAACATTGACATCGCTTTTGCATCAGCTGGTGCAGGTACATCCAAGGAGTTTGCGGAGACCATCACCAAGTACGGTGCAGTAATGATCGACAACTCCAGCGCCTTCCGCATGGATGCCGACGTTCCGCTCGTAGTGCCTGAGTGCAATGCCGAGGATGCTCTCGTGCGCCCTCGCGGCATCATCGCCAACCCTAACTGCACGACCATCATGATGGTGGTGGTCCTCAAGCCTATCGAGGCCCTCTCACATATCACCCGCATCCATGTCGCCAGCTATCAGTCAGCATCAGGCGCTGGTGCCCAGGCCATGGCCGAACTCCAGCAGCAGTACAAGGAACTCGTGAACGGAGAGCCTGTCACAGTCAACAAGTTCGCTTACCAGCTCGCATACAATGTCATCCCTCAGATCGATGTCTTCACGGACAACGGCTACACCAAGGAGGAGATGAAGATGTTCAACGAGACCCGCAAGATCCTTCACTCAGATGTCAAGTGCTCCGCAATGTGCGTGCGCATATCTTCACTCCGCTCACATTCCGAGGCGGTCTGGATCGAGACCGAGAAGCCTCTTGAGGTCGAGGAAGTGCAGAAGGCCATCGCCGAGGCTCCGGGACTCACTCTCCAGGACGACCCTGCAACAAAGACATACCCTATGCCTCTCTTCACAGGTGGCAAGGACGATGTGTTCGTAGGCCGTGTCCGCAAGGACCTCGCCAATGAGAACGGCATCACCCTCTGGCTCTCAGGAGACCAGATCAAGAAGGGTGCGGCTCTCAATGCTGTCCAGATCGGTGAGTATCTCGTAAGCAAAGGACTTTAATATGAGCAAGATACGCGCTGCCGTAGTCGGCTACGGCAATATCGGGCGTTTCGCCCTCCAGGCACTCCGCGCCGCTGACGATTTTGAGATCGCCGGTGTGGTGCGCCGTTCCGGGGCGGCGGATGTCCCTGCCGAGATCGCTGACCTGAAGGTCGTTTCCGACATCAGGGATCTCGAGAATGTCGATGTGGCCATCCTCGCCACTCCTTCCAGAAAGGTCGAGGAGTTCGCGATCGACTGCCTCAAGGCGGGTGTCAACACTGTTGACAGTTTCGACATCCATACCGGAATATATGACCTCAGGTGCAAGCTCGACGCCATAGCCAAGGAGGTGGGGAAGGCCAGCATCATTTCCGCAGGCTGGGATCCAGGTTCTGACAGCATCGTCAGGTCCCTCCTTCAGGCTATTGCCCCTAAGGGCATCACCTACACCAACTTCGGTCCTGGCATGAGCATGGGGCATACGGTAGCCGTGAAGGCCATCCCGGGTGTCCGCAACGCTCTCTCCATGACCATTCCTGTAGGAACCGGCATTCATCGCCGTATGGTCTATGTCGAGGTTGAGGATGGGTATTCGTTCGATGAGATCGCTGCGGCCGTCAAGAACGACCCGTATTTCGTCCATGACGAGACTCATGTGATGCAGGTGCCGTCAGTGGATGCGCTGAAGGACATGGGACATGGCGTGAACCTGACCCGCAAAGGTGTCAGCGGCTCGACCCAGAACCAGAATTTCGAGTTCAACATGAGCATCAACAATCCTGCTCTCACCGGTCAGGTGCTCGTATGCGCTGCAAGGGCGGTGGTCAAAAGACAGCCTGGCGCCTATACGATGATAGAGGTGCCTGTGATCGACTATCTTGCAGGAGACCGCGAGACTTTGATCCGCTCGCTCGTCTAGAGACTATTTATTAAGCATAATATCGAGAATGACCTCGTCCGTCTGCTCCATTCCCACGGAGCCTATGCGGCCGAGGTTTTTTATTGTCTCCTCGATGTCGCGGTCAATGATGCCGTCATGTTCGCTGGCGAAACCGTCGTCGGGGGCCAGCATGGATGACTGGATGGCGCTTGACACTCCTGATGCGACCTTCATCGCGCAGCCGACCTTCGCTCCGTCGCAGACCATGCCGGTGATGTTGCCTATCATGTTCTTGATGGTGGCGCAGATCTGCCAGTAGTTGCCGCCCTTGAGCCAGGTGATGCCGCAGGCGGCGCCTGTGGAGGCCACCACGCAGCCGCACAGAGCGGATAGTGCGCCGAGGTAATGTTTGATGTGTATGGCCACCAGATTGCTCAGTATGAGCGCTCTGGACAGCTTTTCATCATCGATGCCGTAGTGCTCGGCATATGCGATGACCGGCATGCTCACGGTGATGCCCTGGTTGCCGCTGCCGGAGTTGCTCATGGCAGGAAGTGTGCAGCCGGCCATGCGGGCGTCGGAGGCTGCGGCGGTAAGAGCCATCGCAAATGTCAGGAAACTGTTCCCGAACATTTTCTCGTTGTCACGCTTTATTGTTCTTCCCACGCATAGACCGTAGCATCCGCGCAGACCCTCTTTCGCGAGAGCGAGATTGAGTTTTCTGTCTCCGAGTATGAATTCGATGTCCTTGAAGGCGGCTTCCTCTGCGAAGCCTATGATCTCACGAACTGTGATGTCGCAGTCCGAAGAATCTGATTCTGTGGCGTTTCCGTTATTTCCACAGTCAAAGATGACATGGTCTTCAAGCATGGTCTTCACGATGTGGTCGTGACAGTCTTCGATGACCGCGCCCGCGGAGGTCCCGCCGACCGTGACAGTGGCGCTGACATAAAGTTTGTGCGAAGTGTCTGCGATGCTGATGGTCACGACGTCGTCGGCGACAAGGCCTTTCGCTCTGGCTATCGACCTGTCATCCAGGTCATGGAGAACTTCGAGACCGTATTTGGACTTGCCGCAGACAGCTCCGAGAGCGGCGGCTATGTGCAGTCCGACCATTCCTGTTCCGGGAACTCCCACGCCCATTCCGTTCTTGAGGATATTGCCGCTCACGGCAACATCTATCTTGAAATCTGAGACGAGTCTGTCAAATGCGCCTTCTGATTCCAGCACCTCCACCGCCTTGGCGACTGCGAGGGCTACTGCGATGGGCTCCGTGCAACCCAGAGCCGGTTTCACTTCACGTTTGATGAGTTCAATGATCTGTTGTTCCCGTTCAGTCATGATCAATGTTTTTCAATATATTCCAATATCTTTTCAAACAGGATGTCCCGGACATCAGAGTCTTTCACAGTTTCAAGCGGAAATCCGAAGCTCACCACCTTGTATCCTTTGCCGGCGTAGGCGACGGCCGCCGGCACCCCGTTGTCGGAGTATTTCAGGAAAATGCTGCCTGACTTGTCCGCAGGCTGTATTCCGTCCGGATTTTCGACGCTGTATATGGTGGAGTTAGTGGTATTGTAGAATTCGAAAGGCTGCTTCAAGGCGGTCTTGAGGCTGAGGGACTTGTTAGTGCTGGCGCTGATCGTGCCGTTGTAGCATCCGTGGTCGGTGAGCCATGTGTATCCGAGGATTTCCTTTACAAATGACTGCGTGTCCACTCTGTCAAGGCTGTCCACCTTGACCGGATATACTGAACTCCATACGTCCGTACCTATGTTCGCTCCTGATATGATGATGGCGCCACCTTTGGAGGTGTGGCTTCTGATGGCATTCCTCATACCGGCAGGGAATACTTCATACTTGTTCGGAACTCTTCCGCTGCCCATCTTGACCGTGACCTGCTTGCCGCAGAGGATGTCCACGATGCTTGTCCCCGCGTTCTCCTTGTTCATGAAGGCATCCTTTGACGAAGACTCGAAACTGTATCCTGCATTTACGAGGGACTTTCCGTGTATTTGTATGAAGTCAAATGTGTTGCCAGGGATGATGGTTCCGGCCATGTTGGTGTAGGTGCCTCCGAATCCCGGGTGGTCGTCATCTGTCCATTCCACTGACCTGTCGTATTCGTACACATCTCCTATGTAGTTGATCTCGCTGATGTATCCGACGCCGCTGTCAAGTCTGCGGTCGAAGCCCGCGAACATGGGGGAGTCGAACCAGGCAGGAGCCGAGACACGGTCGAAGTTGTTGACTACCAATACGCTGCTCTTTGCTTTCGAGTTCTGACAGACGCTCATGGTCTCGGATGGGAAACTCTTGCCTCCGCTGTTTTCCGCGACTATCCTGAAACTGTATATCTCGTCCCTGTCAATCCCTATGACCACGGAATAAGTGTCCCCGTTCTTGATAAGGTCGGGCATGCGCACGCCCTGGTCGAACGGACCGTCGCCAAGTCTGGTGTACAGAATGAAGTTTTCGGCGTCTGCGGTAGGTTCCTTTTCATCTTTTGTCGCCTTCCAGCTGAGAGTGACCTGTCCGCTTCCTGTAAGCCTGGCCTCCATGCTGTTTACAGGGAGAGGCTGGACCACATACGGGATGCCGTATTCATCGCTGAGAAACTTCAGTATGCCTTTGTATACGGCGCGGCAGACAGTGAACCTGAATGAAGGGTCAAGTCCGTATTTCATGTCCGCCATGTTGTTGTGGGACAGGAGCTCCAGAAGCATGCCCGGAACTGAAGTTGTCCTGGATTCGCTGTAGTTCTTGTTCCAGAGCATCCTCTTGCTCCAGAGAGGCTCGAAGTCGGCTCTGATGTCGGCACAGACCTGGTCCTGGACCAGCCCGGCGAGATGGCGTCCTGTCTGGCGGCTTCTCCCGTCAGGCAGAGTGCTCTTGTTTTCCGCGAGGAGGGTGTATATGGACAGGGTGCCGATGATGCTGTCATTCGGGGTGAGGCCCGCGTCAGAATGGAATCCGAGCGAGAGGTCGACCGGAATCTTCTTCCCGCCTTCGTATTTCGGATTTACCGGAGAACCTCCGCACATCATTGATACCCAGGCCCCTCTGCTGGCGTAGTCCTGGGTGTAGTCGCCCTCCCAGTTTCTGGTCACAGTGCTGTCCACACCGGCCCACTGCTCCCAGTAGAGCGCGCCTTCGGCGAAACTTGGCAGTCCTGAAGTGGTCCACTCTGACTTCGGCTCGTCCGCAGTGCCTCTGGCTATCTTGCCCACGCCGCCGCCGATCTTCACGGCATCGGCCGTGATGACAGCGCCTCCGGTCTCATTTCCCTCCACTATGTTGTCCAGAAGGACATAGTATTCCGCCTTTTCTTCGAACTCGAAAGTGCCGAGATAGATCCAGGTGCCGCCTCCCATCTTCTGGTTTACCCGGAACTCGGTGTCTCCGCTCCTGTGCCGTACGGTATAGTGCGCCCCGTCAGTGCTGTTAGGGAGTGACGCGTATGAGACATACACGGCATATGAACCGCTGTCGAGCACGTTGAAAGTCCATTTCGCCTCCGATTTCTGGCCGTTCTCCACTGTGGCGCAGTCGGATTTCCTGACCGTGCCCATCTTGAACGGGTTGTCATTGTCATAATAGACAGCCTTGGTGTCGGCGAAACCTGTGCCGGCGTCTGACCATTTTCCGCGTTCAGAGTAGGTTCCTTTCCTTCTGAGAAGATCACGGCGGACACCTTCGAAAGAAGGGTCGTTGTCGATTATGACTTCATTTATCTGGGTGTCCCTCTCTCTTGGGGTCAGGACATAGGCTCCTGCATTCTCAAGCATTGGGATGAGGAAAGGCAGCACATAACTCTGTGTGTACATGTCCTCGACCGTGGTGTGGAGAGGGGCGCGCTGCCACTCCCATCTCTGTGTGGAGGCTTCGTAGTACCGGCCGTGACTCTGCCAGAGGGCGATATGACGTCCGCTGAGACCGTTCTCGTAGTATTTCGTGGCGAGCCTGGTCACCAGTGGCTTCGATGTACCCCTCGGATCCTTGTATTTGTATTTGTAAGATGAAGGCTTGCCGTCGTTCTTGAGGGCCGGGGTTATCAGGTCCTCTACTTTCGTGTTCTTCGCGAATATGTTTCCTACGGTGCAGTCAACATATTTCTCAGGCATCCTCCTCCTGATCTCCCTCTTGAAAAGGTCGATGTCCGTCTGAGTCCAATGATAGTCGCTGAGTTCGGAACTGAAATGGAATTCGAGGAGATTGGCTTTTCTGGTGATGCTCTCTATCTTCAGCGGAGTGTCGACGGTGGTCTTCCTTTTCAGATAGGCATGGAGTGAGTCTCCCGTCTCGCGGAAGTCCCTCGCTATATTCTGGGCCCCGACAGAGGTGAATGCCGCTGACAGCAGAAGTATGCAGAGAATCAGTCTATTTTTCATGTTTCAGAGTTTTGGTCAGTTCAATGATTAGAACGATTATGGAAGACAGACACATGGCCTTGAAATCGGCCTTGAAGTCCAGAATGTCGGCCGATCTGTAAACGGTAAGTCCCTGTATGGCTTCCGTTCCGGATGCTATGACAGCGCCGAGAGCGAGGATGCCAGCGACCAGCAGCAGGGAGTGCCACCACTTCTTCGTAGGCCATCTGAATGCCCAGTGGAACAGGACAGGGAAAGGGAAGAACATTATGAAATGCACCCATTTGTCGATGGGGACTCCCCATATGACTCTAGGAACTTTTGGGAGACTGGTGAAATGGCCGAAGCACAAGTATGCCACGAACGCCAGATACACCAGGAAAACAAGTTTCTGAAATATTCTGTACCTTCTCATTATAATGCCTGCATGTCGTTCAGTTTTCTGTAGTAGCCGTTCTTCGCGATCAGTTCGTCATGTCTGCCGCGCTCGACTATCCTGCCTTCGTCCATGACGACGATCTCGTCCGCACCCTTGATGGTCGAAAGCCTGTGAGCTATGGCGATGGTGGTGCGGCTGGACATAAGTCTGTCGAGAGCCTCCTGGACTATCCTTTCGGATTCGGTGTCAAGAGCGGCGGTGGCTTCATCCAGAATCAGTATCGGAGGGTTCTTGAGTATGGCCCTCGCTATGCTTATGCGCTGTCTCTGACCGCCGGAGAGCTTGCATCCGCGGTCTCCGATATTGGTGTCGTAGCCGTCCTCCTTCTCCATGATGAAATCATGGGCGTTGGCTATCTTCGCGGCCTCGATGACCTGCTCCATTGTGGCTCCTTCCACACCGAAGGCGATGTTGTTGAAGATGGTGTCGTTGAACAGGATAGGGTCCTGGTTGACATTGCCGATAAGGGTCCTCAGGTCCTTTATCCGGACATTCCTGACATCTTTCCCGTCGATTCTGATCTCACCTTCGTCTGTGTCGTAGAATCTCGGGATCAGGTCCACGAGCGTGGTCTTTCCTGCTCCGGATGCTCCCACGATGGCGACGGTGCGGCCTTTCACGATGTCCAGATCTATCCCGTCAAGCACTTTCTTCGAGCCGTCGGCATACTTGAACCCCACGTTTCTGAATGTGATGCCTTCGTTGAAACCTTCGATGGCCTCAGGGTTCTCCACCTCCTTGATGCTGTTCTCCGTCTCGAGTATCTTGTTTATGCGTTCGACCGATGCCATTCCCTTCGGAATGCTGTATGCCGCCTTCGAGAGGTCCTTGATAGGCTGGATGATGCTGTAGAGCATCACAAGGAAGAAAATGAACTGAGGAGCATCGATAGGGGCGTTGTCCTTGAGTATCTGGGTGCCGCCGAACCAGAGGACGATGGCTATCATGATGGTGCCGAGGCATTCGCTGACAGGGTGGGCGAGAGCCTGACGGGTTGCGACGCGTGTGTTCTTCTTCTTCATCGCTTCGGTGATGCCGTTGAAGCGTCCGCTCATCTTCTTCTCGGCGATGAAAGCCTTGATGACGCGGAGTCCGCCGAGGGTCTCTTCGACCTGGCTCATGGTGTCGCTCCAGAGAGCCTGGGCCTCAAGGGACTTCTCCTTCAGCTTCCTGCCGATCTTTCCCATGATCCAGAGCATGACAGGGGCGAAGACGATGGTGAACAAGGTCAGCTGCCATGACACTATGACGAGCACTGCGACGTAGCCTATGATGAGGATAGGGTTCTTGATGAACATGTCGAGGGTTCCGGTGATGGAAGTCTCTATCTCCTGGACGTCCCCGCTCATCCTGGCGATGATGTCACCTTTCTTCTCCTGTGAGAAAAAGCCGATAGGGAGGGAGAGGATCTTGTTGTATATGTCCATCCTCATGTCCTTGACGACTCCGGTGCGGATAGGGATCATGACAGCGGCGGCGCCGAAGTAGCAGGCAGTCTTGAACACGGTCATGACGCAGAGGAAGAGGCAGAGTGCGAGCAGTACTTTCGAGGCCCCGACCTGTGCGGTGAACTCGTTCACGTAGTAGTAGAGGTTGTTCACTATCTCCTGGAAATCTGTGAAGCCTATGGTGTTCCAGGGGATGAGCTCATACTTCTGACTGTCCAGCCCGAACAGCATGTTCAGGATAGGCATGATCATGGAGAATGAGAACAGGTTGAATATGACGGACAGGATGTTCAGCACCACTGATCCGTAGAGATATTTCCTGTATGGGGCGACATAGCGCCGCAGCATGTTCCAGAATCCTTTCATAAGACGAAAAGTGTTGATGCGGTCTGTCTCGGCAGAGTTCTCAGTGTGACTTCGTGCCGGTTGCAGCCCTCATTGCGGACAAATACTCCCGAATGATCGTAGGTCGGCTCATATCCAAGTGATGAAAGGGCCGCCGCGGAGGCGCCGTAGGCGTGTTCGGGGGTGTTGTTGTTCTCGCTCAAGTGGCACAGGAACAGATGTTTCAGGCCGCTGTTGCAGAACTTCTTTATGGCTTCAGCGCATTTGTCGTTGCAGAGGTGTCCGTTTCCCTTGCAGATGCGCATCTTCAGCTCGTAGGTGTATGATCCGGTCAGGAGCATGCCCATGTCATAGTTGGACTCGATGACGACTGTGTCAGCGTTTCTGGCATATGCCAGCGCTTCGTCGGTCATCTCTCCCATATCTGTCATTATCACGAACTTGTGGTCTCCTATCCACAGGGCGTAGCCCACTGTCTGGGTCGCGTCGTGAGGGACGATGAAGTATTTTGCGAATATCCTGTCCTCCACTATCGTGTTCCATTCCCCGCTCTTGAGTTCACGGGCGCAGCCTCCGATCCAGTCCGATGTGAAACTGTGTGCAGAGAGGGCCCGGTGCAGGACGGGAGTGGCATATACGGGTTTCTGCATATGCTTGCAGTAGGAGCCGAGATGCCTGATGTGGTCCAGGTGGTCATGCGTCACGAGGATGGCGGTGAACGAGTCGAGGCTGTAACCCTTGGCGGCAAGTTCCTTCTTCATCCGTCTCAAACTCACCCCTGCGTCTATGACAACTCCGGCGACATGCTGTCCTTCCTCTTCCAGTGACAGGAAGTAGCAGTTTCCGCAACTGCCGCTCGAGAGGCTGAAGAATTTGACGGACAGATTATTGCTCATCTTCGCAGTATTTTGCTATTACGCTGTAGGAGTCAGAGACGCCCAGCTCGCCGGCGCGGGACAGGTCTATGCAACCCTTTTCTTTGTCCTTGAGATAGATGAGCACCAGGCCGCGGTTGAAGTACGCGTCCCCCATGTAAGGATGGAGCTCTATGGCCCTGTCATAACTCTCTATCGAACTGATGAGCTGCGAGGACAGGCAGTATAGGTTACCGAGGTCGAAATACACATACGGTATGTCAGGAACTATTTCCAGCGCTTCCTTGAGGTCGTCTATGGCTTCGGAATAGTCGTATGACTGGGTGATCTGGTCTCCGACTCTGGCTCTGGTCGTTCCCTGGTCGTCCATCGTGAGCGTCTGCACATTGCTCTGGATGGATGCGATGAAATCTATCATGTCAGCCCTCAGCACACCTCTGTTGAGGAGATAAAAGGCTCTGTAAATATCAGAGTAACTGTCGGTTGATATGTCTTCTCCGGCTTCCTCTATGGCCCTGTCGTAACTGGAGAGGGCCGTGTTGTACTGTCTGTTGTTTATGGCGTACAGAGCTCTTGTGAAGTCAGCCCTGGACTTTGTCATCGTGGCGGCATCAGCATTTGAAAGGAAAGCGCCGGAGCCTCCCGGGACTGAAAGGCTGTCATTCTCATGGTTGAGGATGGTGATGGTGACAGGGGAGTCATTGATGAACTTGTCCACGAGAGCGTTCTCGTACCTGCGCTGAAGTGCGACTGTCTCTGTGTTCCTGCTTCTTGAAAGTGCGAACTTGTACAGAGGCTTGAGATGGATGTCGATGTCTCTGTGCTGAAGCAGCTCGTCGTCGAAGTCCTTCTTTGCGAAGTCAGCGTCAAGAGCCAGGAGGGAACTGTATTTCTTTGTAGTGTCGGCGAACGAACCGGCATCCGCCGCGTTGGTCGCCCTGTACTCCCGCACCTTCTGCTGTGCCGTCTGGTAGTCCTCCCGCGACTCTCTCGACCTTCCCAGCATGTTCTTCACATATGAGCGGTTCATATATGCTTTCGCAAAGTCAGGATACAGCTCGATGGCTCTGTCATAGTCCTCCAGGGCATCCTGCCATCTTCCCATCTCTATGAAGTATGACGCTCTGTTGAAGAAGGCGAGGACATTGTTCGGGTTTATGTTGATCACGCGGTCCATGTCAGCCAGAGCGTCCTCGTAGTTTCCGACCTGGGCGTTTATGAGACTCCTGTTGTAGAGCGTGAGGGCATTGCCCGGTTCGTCCTGGAGAACCCTGTTGAGGTCACGCATGGCGGAGTTGTAGTCCTGTGTGTCATAGTACATCAGGGCCCGGTTGAAATATGCGAAAGTGCTTGACGGATCCAGCTCGATGGCATGGTCCATGTCCTCGATGGCGTGCTCATAGTCCTTCATGTCGGCATACAGCCTTCCGCGCCTGATGAATCCTTCCGGGTCGAAGCGGTCCAGCTTGATGGCCTTGTTATAGTCATTGACCGCCTTGAGGGTGTCACCGAGGAAAAGGTATGACGCACCTCTGTTGAGGTAGGCTGAAGGGTCGTCCGGTTCTTTCTTGATGTACCTGTTGAAATCTTCCACCGCGGGCTCGAACTGCTGCGCGAGGAAGTATGTCACTCCGCGGCTGAAATAGATTCCCGTGTTGCCCGGTCTCAGCTTGAGCGCCTTGTCGAAATCGTCAAACGCTTCGTCGTACCGGCCGAAACGGCTGAGCGTTATCGCTCTGTAGTGATATCCGTTGGTGAAGATGGGGTTTATCCTCACCGAAGCGTCGAAGTCCTGCTGGGCTCCTCGAAGGTCTCCGAGGTTGTATTTGGCTATGCCCCTGAAGAAGAAGGTCCAGTAGTCGGCGGTGTCGAGACGGGCCAGGATGTTGAAGTTCTCGATGGCCTGGGCATATTTACCGTCTGCCAGCGCGTTCCTGCCACGGAAATAGAACACATCCCTGTCATACTGCGCGTGAGCCGCCTGAAGGCAGCCGAACAGAATGACAAAAATCATGATGGAACGCTTCATAAATTTCATATTGTGGCCAACTTTTTATACATTTGACTGTATTTTACAAATATAATCATTTATTGTGCCTAAAAGGGTATTTTGAAACTAAAAAAAATACTTTTATCCACTACGGCGCTTCTGCTGTTTTCACTGTCCGGTCTCGCTCAGGGCAGCGGTGACTCTGTCGCCGGCGCAATGATCACGGAAGATTCGCTCATTAAGCCTGTCGAGTTCCTGACCGATTCCCTGTGTGAGGGCAGGGGCAC
Source organism: Candidatus Cryptobacteroides sp. (assembly GCA_045599725.1). Lineage (GTDB taxonomy): Bacteria > Bacteroidota > Bacteroidia > Bacteroidales > UBA932 > Cryptobacteroides. Next base: position 13,131 of record JAZRWN010000142.1, read on the forward strand.
TGGAACAAGAGGCGGTTTCGAGACCGCCGCCTGGCTCATCAGACAGTTCAAGGATGCGGGGCTCGTGCCTTTCAACATGTTCGGCAAGTCATTCAGATACGAGGGCAGGACGGGGCACAACATCGTCGGCCTGTGTCCTTCATCGATACCGAGTGACAAGTATGTCATCATCGCCGCTCATTATGACAACATCGGCGTGCTTTCTGGGACTTATTACCCGGGCGCGGATTCCAATGCTTCCGGTGTGTCCGTCCTCGTGAACCTGGCCAAAGTGTTCAGAAAACTCAGAGATTCGGGATATACAGTCGGTCAGAACATCCTTTTCGTAGCCCTGGACGGCAAGCAGCTGAGCATGTCCGGCTCCCAGGCTTTCTTCGACTGCCTGGCAGGGGGCGCTTTCTTCGACCCGGTGAACCGCCGTATGATCAGGATGGAGAAAGTGTCGGTGATGGTGAACCTGGACATCGTCGGAGGTACTCTGGAGCCGCTGAATGCAGGCAGGAAGGACTATCTCATCATGCTGAGCGACAATGCCTCCCTGCAGGCCGCCATGTCAGAGGTCAATGCTTCGCACCGTCCGTCCATGGACATTGCCTTCGACTATTACGGCAGCAAGGATTTCACCGACCTGTTCTTCAGGCGCGTCAGCGACCAGAAACCTTTTGTCGAGCGCGGCATCCCGTCAGTGATGTTCACCTCGGGCATCACTATGAACACGAACAAGGTGGAGGACAATGCCGGCTCCATCGACGCTCCCGTGCTCAGGGAACGTGCGATGCTAATATACCGCTGGCTCGATAATGTGATGAGGTTGAAGTAACGTTCTTTATTTCAACTCTTTCAGATGGGAGTCCATCCAGTTGAGCTTCTCTGTGTAGCCTCTTTTCATCCTGTCGACGGCCTGCTGGAACGCCATGGTCTCGTCACCGTTCTCCCACCAGTCCTCGATAGGCCAGAGCCTGTGGTTCGCGGCTTCTGAGAGTCTGATCCTGTCTGCAGTCTCATCGATGAAAGCAGGCAGCTGGCGGAGCGCCTCCTTCTGCATGTCCCAGCGTTCAAGCATCCTCTGACGGAACTGAGGATCCTTGTACAGGGCAGGGTAGTAGAGGGTTCTCGTGGCTCCAATCCACTTGGACTGTATCCTGAGGCTTATTTCGTCCAGAGGTATGAAAGTCCTGTAGACGAAGACCCATACCGGTCCGTAGCACAGCTTGCCTCCTCTGTCCTTGTACATGTAGCAGCTGTGAGTTGCGTTGTGCCACTCATTGTAGAAGTCGTGGTTGTCACAAAGCTCCAGGATGAACAAATAGTCTATCGCCGAGTCGACGTCAAGGTAGGCCTCGTATTCGTGGTTTTTCACCCTCTCTTCGTCCTTGAGTATGTCCTCAAGTTCGGAAACATAGTTCTTCATATAGTCGAATGCTTCCTTTGACAGGCTTTCCTCGTCCGGGGTGTTGAACATGTATGGCAGGTTGAAACGCTTGGATTTGAATTTGTTGATCTCGTCATAGTAAGTGTCCACCTCCATCAGGTAGCCTCCGGTGATCTTCTCCGGGTCTGTCTCCATAGGGTCCATCTCCGTGATGTTCACCCTGTTCTCGTCTATCTTTATCTGTTCGCAGAGATAATAGTTTCCCTGATGCTCTCCGTTGAGCTCCACTTCCACGAACTCTCCTCTGACCGTATAAGGCATTCCAGTGTGAGATGACACCCAGAACGCCGCGGCGTTCCTGATGAGAGTGCGGTCTTTCCAGTTCGCCAGGAGCACCCAGCGCTTGTGCTTCGGCATTCCCAGTATCTTCGACTTCTTGTCCAGTTTGATGGCGTATGGTTTCTTAGGATATCCCCAGGTGGAATTCCCTCGGCCTCGTATGCTCATCGGCCCCTCGTATTCCACTTCTCCGTCCGGCTGTTCTATGCGCATCGTGGAGCCTTCCATCCAGATTTCCTTGCTGGTGATGGCCCTTCCGCCAGGAGTCTGGATCCTGACAATAGGAAGGCCGGTGTTTCTGGCTGTCAATGTGTATTCCTTGGTGTAATTGCCCGATTTCGCGATGAGTTTCACCGGCTTGCTGAGGTCAACGGCAGTCTTTCCGCTTTCAAGAGCGGTGTTCCCGACCATCACGGTCTCCGCCGTTGTCTTGAAATCCAGGACAATCGAACTGAAGTCCGTGACCGCAGGAAGGGTCAGTGTGAATGATGATGACGCTTCATCGAATACGGCTTCACCCCCTTTCGAACTGAGGTCAGTGATGTTCAGTACCACTTTCTGCATCGTCACCACCTGTCTGGATTTGACGAAAATGTCTTTGTATTTCAATTCAAGCTGGAAATCCGCTGAAGATATATCGTTGGAAACGAACTTCACATCAGCATTCCAGACTCCTTCGCCTTCGCTCTGCATCCCGGTGATGGCACATTCCTCCGAAACCTGCCCTTTCGTGTCCACGAGAACAATCTCTGCATCTTTCAGGTCGAGGACATTGGCGGGAGTGACCTTGAACTGAATATTCGCGCAGTCGCTTCCTACAGCGACAAATGCCTTTTCTCCAGAAAGGACTTTCACGTCAAGTGCGTGCTGAATCTCTTCATCTTTTTCCGCACATCCGCATAAAAGGATGCCGGCAGCAAAAATAAATGCGAGTTTCTTGATCAGTTTCATGGTATTCGGAATTTTACGCCAATGTAGTCACTAGTGACGGCAGCTGCAGCAAAAATCATCCAATCTTTTAGCAAAATAGTCCAAATGATGGATAATATGCGTATTTCTGTCACTTTACGGTGATTATTTCTTTCAAGGAAGTGGAGTAAAGACTGGAGCAGTGCTCGCGCCTGATGCCTTCCGAATAGTGCCCGGGGCGTTCGGTGGCTAGGTGAAGCAGTTTCTTCCCGGGGGCGTTGAGCCTGTCCATGAGTTCCGAGACAGTATTTTCCTTCTCACGCAGTACCAGATGCTCGTCAAAGAGGGAGCCCTGGACCGTTGACGATTCGCAGATGTCGTCAACTATGACCCCCGCTCTCTTGTACTGATATTCCGGACGGAATATTGTTTCCATGGCCCTGAGTGCGGCGGCAACTATCTCCTGCGTGCTGCTGGCGGGGACTTCCAGCCTGACTGTGGCGAAAGGGGAGTACTGCGGCAAGTCGTCCCGGAAACGGTTCGTCTGCATGAACACGGTGACTCTTTGAGCCGCTGAACCCTCCTTGCGCAGCTTCTGGGCGCACATTCCGGCAAAGTCCGAGATTCTCAAGGTCATGACATCCTGGTCTGAGGTGGTCTCGGCGAACGAACGCGAAGTGCAGATGGACTGCTTGCGTTCCTGCTCCTCCTTCAGTATCATTTTCCTGCCTTGAAGTTCGTTCCAGGTCCTGACCCCGGTGATTCCCATCCTTCTCTGCACCCATTCCACCGGTCTTTCGATGAAGTCCTGTGCAGTCTTCACTCCGACGGCCTCAAGTTTCGGGGCACCTCTCCAGCCGATGCCCCAGACATCTCCTATGGTGGTGAGGGAGAGGGCCTTGTGCATTTTCTCGTCATTGTCGATGATGCATACTCCGCGATAGCCGGGATATTTCTTCGCGAAATGGCTGGCCACTTTCGCGAGCGTCTTGGTCGCGGCTACGCCTATGCTCACAGGGATGCCGGTCTCCCTGCGCACCCGCTTCACGAGATTGCCGCAGATCTGGCTGTATCTGTCCTCCGGGATGCCCTCCAGATCCAGAAAAGCCTCGTCTATGGAGTAAACCTCGATGCTCGGGATCACCTCGGAAAGGATTTTCATCACCCTGCGGGAAAGGTCGCCGTAAAGCACATAGTTGGATGACCGTACCTCAAGCCTGCCGGAATCCACCATGTCCTTTATCTTGAAGAACGGGGTTCCCATCTTGATGCCCATGGTCTTGCTCTCGTTCGACCTGGCGACGACGCAGCCGTCATTGTTGGAAAGTACAACGACAGGCTTTCCTTCCAGGCCGGGCTGGAAGGCGCGCTCACACGAGACGAAGAAATTGTTGCAGTCGACCAGAGCGTACATCCCGTCAGGCGTGGATTTTCTTGATGATGTATGTGACTATGCCCCAGACAGTGAAGTCGTTGCCTTCTGTGATATGGATGGGACGGTATTTAGGATTGGCTGGAAGAAGCCACAAGTCTTTGGTGTGCAGGATGTTGTATGAGACGGGCGGTTTGCCGGCTTCCCTGCTTGGCCTGCTTTTGTCCGCAGGGTCATGGAACGATATGTATTTGAGAGTGAATTCCCCATCGACGAAGCATACGGCCATGTCGCCCTCCGACGGCTCGAGGGACTTGTCTATTACGAGGACATCCCCTTCCTCCACGCCCGCGTCGAGCATGGAGTCTCCGACGACTCTCCCGTAGAAGGTCGCGTTCGGGTGCCTGACGAGCTCACGGTTGAGGTCGATGCAGCCTTCCATGTAGTCCTGAGCCGGAGAAGGGAATCCTGCATGGATTCCCTCTACGGCCATCTTTGGCATTTCCTGCTCCTGCAGGAGAGGTATGTTGTCCTGTTCTTCCGACATCATTCACCTATTCTCTTGAGGATGGCGGCAGTCTGCTCTTCGTATCCTGGCTTGCGCAGGAGAGCGAACATGTTCTTCTTGTACGCCTCGACTCCCGGCTGGTTGAACGGGTTTATGCCGAGGGTGTAGGCGCTGATGCCGCAGGCGAACTCGAAGAAGTAGAATATGCTGCCGAGGTTGAACTCGTCAATCTTCTCCACGGACACCTCCATCTGAGGCACTCCGCCGTCGATGTGGGCGAGTTTTGTTCCGAGCTGGGCCATGGCGTTACAGTGCTCAACATGCTGTCCTGCGAGATAGTTGAGACAGTCGAGGTTCTGAGGGTCCTCCTCGATGATCACCGAGCGGCTGCTGGTCTTTGCAGTGACAACGGTCTCGAACATTATGCGTGAGCCTTCCTGGATGAACTGGCCCATGGAGTGGAGGTCTGCGGTATTGGTGACTGAGGCCGGGTAGATGCCCTTGAACTCCTTGCCTTCGGACTCACCGTACAACTGTTTCCACCATTCTGCCAGATATGTGAACTTTGGGTTGTATGTGACGAGGATTTCGGTGCTCTTGCCGTACTTCGAGTGGAGGAGGTTGCGCATGGCGGCGTACTGGACGGCTTCGTTGGCCTCGCTCCTGACGGAAAGGGCCTCGCGGGTCTCTGCGGCTCCAGCAAGCATGGCGCGGACGTCGAATCCTGCCACAGCGATAGGGAGGAGTCCTACCGGGGTGAGGACTGAATAGCGGCCTCCGACATTGTCAGGGACAATGAAGGTACGGTAGCCTTCCTGGGTGGAGAGGGTCTTGAGAGCGCCTTTCTTCGCGTCGGTGATGGCAACGATGCGCTCGGAGGCCTCTTTGCGCCCATATTTGTCCTCAAGGTATTTCTTGACAATCCTGAAAGCCACTGCCGGTTCGGTGGTGGTGCCGGACTTGGAGATGACGATGCATGCGCTGTTCCTTTCGGCCATGAGGTCCATCAGTTCGCTTATGTACTCCTCGGAGAGGTTGTTTCCCGCAAACACGATTTCAGGGGCGTCGCCCTTCTTCCTGAGCTGCTTCGCGAAATTGTGGGAAAGGGCTTCGATGGCGCAGCGGGCTCCGAGGTACGAGCCTCCGATACCTATCACAGTGACAAGGTCGATGTCTCTTGACTTCCAGTCATCCCTGACTGCCTCGAACTCCTTGACGAGGTCCTCGTCAATGTCCACGGGAAGTGTCTTCCAGCCGAGGAAATCATTGCCTGCGCCTTTTTCTCCCTGAAGGACGTCGAATGCGTCGAGGGCTTTTGCTGAATATTCTTTGTAGTCTTCTTCTTTGATGAAGGAACGGCATCCTTCGAGATCGATCTTAATCATACCATGTATATTTTATGTGTTCTTTTTTCTGTTTCGCAAAATTACATTTTTTTTCTGTAGAAAAATTTGCATGATTGAAAAAAGTGAGTAACTTTGCATCCGCAATGACGGAAACGTCTCTAACCTGGTGTGGTAGTTCAGTTTGGTTAGAATGCCGGCCTGTCACGCCGGAGGTCGCGAGTTCGAGCCTCGTCCGCACCGCAGAAAGTCTCTTCAGAAATGAAGAGGCTTTTTTGTTTATATGTCTTTCTGTCAGGCCGAACTCGCGACCTCGGTCCCCCGAGGGGAAGGCGCACAGCGCCAGGGGGTTACGTGTGTGTCGCGATTGCCCGTGCGGCAGCACGGGCTCGAGCCTCGTCCGCACCGCAGAGAGCAGCAAAATTTTGCTGCTCTCTGCGGTTATACCCCCTGCTCAAACTCGCGACCGATCTCGGAGAACGGGAATCCGTCTGCCGTTCGTCCTGCCGCGCTAACTCCTTACTTCGTTCGTCGGCCATCGCGCGGCCACGGCTGCGCCTTCCGGCCTCCGGTGACGTCGGTTTCTCCTTCCGTTCTCCTTCAGGCTGCTCTGCCCGTCACCAACAGCCTGTCTGCGACATCCGCTGTCCCACAGATATCCGGGTGCAAAAACGTCCCGAAACGCCCCCGGAACGACGCGGGGAGAGCAGATCGGGGGCGAAAACGGCCCAAAACGCCCCCGAAATGTCCCCGGAACGGCGCGGAGAGAGAATCGGGGGGGCAAAAGGGACTCAAATCGCATACGGAACGAGCAGAAAAGTGATTCCGGGTGCAAAAACGGCTTGAAACGCACATAGAATGACTAAGAATCTCGGATTCCGGATCAAGCCCGGAATGACGGAGAAGAAAGATCATATGTATAACTATGTGTTTCGAAAAATGGGGGAGGTCGAAATACAGACGGCATACCTCCACCACTCGTTTTTGCGAGATCACTATAAATCAAGGTATTGAGAAAACCACATGGGGGAGGTCCCCGGCATGGAATTCGACCTCCCCCACTTTGCAGCAGTGAAGGACTTATTTATCGCTGAAGGACATCTCGACAAATATTCGTCCACTTGTATGAAAAAGTGTGACAGAATTGCTCAAAATTCCGTAGATTTGTGATATAGTAACCACAAAAACATTCAGCCTAACACTAACCCCAACGACCATGGCAGATAATCAATCAACCAAGGGTTTCTACAAACTCTCCTGGCTCCAGAGGATCGGATTCGGATCCGGTGACCTGGCCCAGAATCTCATCTACCAGACCATCAGCATGTACCTGCTGATAT
>JAZRWN010000143.1:0-7215 GCA_045599725.1 Candidatus Cryptobacteroides sp.
TTCCAAGGAACCTGTCACCTTCGCCGTACTGTCCGGGCCCGGTCTTGAAAAAACGGGAGAGACCGGCAACCTGTGCCGGGTCACCATGTGCAACCATACTTTCGTGAAGGACATTCATCTTGTATTTCTTTATTCCTGTCAACCACAAATATACGAATTTTCTACAATCTCCTTGCTCTACGATGAAATAAGCTGATTATCATGTAATAAACAAAGTGGTTAAATAAAGAATAATTTGAATTATGGAATAAAATTAATATATTGAAAAAAATTATGTAAATTTTTACATAATTATTCAACGACTCATTGGTAGATTCAGTTTAACCAACAATATTATCAACTTATGAGGAAATTAGTACTATTTGTCTGCACCATGATTTTCTGCGTGCTGACTGCTAATGCCCAGACAAGAACGATAACTGGAAAAGTTACCGCGTCAGACACTGGTGAGCCTGTCATAGGCGCCACCATCCATGACAAGACCACTGGGAACTACACCCTCTCGAACAACGACGGTACTTACACCATCCAAGTGTCAGAGAAGAGCACGTCACTGGGATGCCAATGCTACGGACTCCGTGACGCGAACATTGACATCAACGGACAGAGCATCATCAATTTCATTCTTGAGCCTGACGTAATGATGATCGACGAAACCATGGTGATCGCTTACGGCCAGGGAAAGAAGACATCCTTCACCGGTTCCGCTTCGGTAGTGAAGAAAGAAGAACTTGAGAAAATCTCCACCTCCAATGTCAGCCAGGCACTCCAGGGTCTCAGCGCCGGAGTACAGGTTATCAACAGCAGTGGTCAGCCAGGTTCATCAGGATCCATCAAGATCCGTGGTATCGGTTCAATGAACGCATCCAGCAACCCTCTTTACGTTGTCGACGGTGTCGCATACGAAGGAGCCATCAACGCCATCGCACCATCTGACATCGAGTCCATGACCGTCCTCAAGGATGCATCCGCCACAGCGCTATACGGCTCACGTGCAGCCAACGGCGTCATCGTAATCACCACCAAGAAGGGTCAGAGCGAGCAAGGCAGGATCAGCTTCCGCAGCTCTATCGGATTCTCGTCAATGGCTGTTCCATTCCCTCGTTCACTCACCCCTACCGAACTTCTTCGTGTCACCCACGATGCGCTCTACAACCAGAACATCGATTCCGGACTCAGCAAGGACGAAGCCAGCGCCCTCGCCTCACAGCTTCTCCTCAATGAGATCAGCACTAACCCATGGAGGACCGGCAACCTCATGGATCCTTCAGGAAACCTTCTCGTCAGCGACAGCGATGCACGCTGGATTGCGGACTGGAGAGGAGAGATGCTCAAGAGCCGTCCGCGTCAGGAATACGCTATCGACCTTAGCGGAAAGAACGGAGAGACCAACTATTTCTTCTCCGGCAGCTACCTCAATGACAAAGGTGTTTTCACTACACAGGAATTTGACAGAATCTCAGCACGAGCCAATGTGACCACCAAGATCAAGCCTTGGCTTGAGGTCGGGACAAACACCAGTTTCTCCCACAGCAAGACCGACTCACCGGCAAGTGACACATATATTTGGTTCCTCCGCACCATCTCCCCGCTTTACAACATCTGGAAGTACGACGACGCGACCGGGACCTATGCAGTGAACTCCAGCGGCAAACGCATATATGACTACGGCAGCGACCGTATAATGTGGGCGGCCTGGAACCCTCTTTCAGAGGCTGACTTCGACAGTTACAAGACAATACGTGACAACATCTCCACACGCAATTACGCTCAGATCAATATCATCCCGGGCCTTACCTTCAAATCCACCATTGCGCTCGACTATTATCTGTCGAAGTATGACGGATACACCAGCGCAACTGAAGGTCTCTCAGCAGGTGAAGGCGGCTGGGCCGGAAAACAGTACGACCGCGGTGTAGCCACAACATGGACAAACATTCTCAACTTCGACCGCGAGGTCGCTTCTGGACACACTCTGGGCATCATGCTCGGTGAAGAATCTTATTCAAAGACTGATGCAGGTGCATACGCTGACCGCAAGGGCTTCCCTTTCGGAGGTCTCTACGAGCTCAACTCAGCAGCAACAGGAGTGGGGTCCACTTCATACGCTGACAACTACCGTCTCCTGTCATTCTTCTCCAGAGCAGAATACGACTACAAGGACAAGTACTACGCAAGTGCATCAGTTAGAACCGACGGTTCTTCAAAGTTCGCGCCTCAGTCCCGCTGGGGTACTTTCTGGTCATTCGGAGCCTCATGGCGTATCAACAACGAGGACTTCCTCAAGGATGTATCATGGATTGACAATCTCAAGATCAAGGCGTCCTACGGTGCCGTGGGTAGCGACCAGCTGGGCAGCAACTATCTCTACCAAGGACTCTACGGAACCGGTTACAACGACTACCAGAATGCAGGTGTGCTCATCTCGCGTCTCCCTAACGAGACCCTGAAGTGGGAGACCAACCTTCAGTTGAACACAGGTGTGGATTTCGCTCTCTTCAGAAGACTGACCGGTAGCATCGAATTCTTTGACAGAAAGTCAAAGGACCTCCTCTTCACAATGCCTATGGCGATGTCAACAGGTTTCACAGGTATTGACCGCAACATCGGTGATGTGAAAAACTATGGTATTGAGGCAACCTTTGACATTTCAGTCATCAACAACGACAACTTCCAGTGGAACATCAACTTCAACGCCACAAGCTACAAGAACGTCATCACCTCACTTCCTCAGTCTCAGATGACAGCAGGTGTGTTCAAGTGGAGAGAAGGCCAGAGCAGATACAACTTCTGGGGAGTAAAGTTCGCAGGTGTTAACCCTGATAATGGAAACGCTCAGTACTGGATGAACATCTATGACAAAGACGCGGACGGCAACGATGTCATTGTGGACAGAATCATTACCGAAAACACCGCTGACGTAACCGCAGATGATCAGAAGCAGTATCTCGGAAGCTCGATTCCTCTTGTATTCGGAGGTCTCACCAACTCATTCTCATTCTACGGTTTCGACTTTTCCGTCATGCTTTACTACAGCATCGGCGGCATGCTCTACGACACCGACTACTCCCAGATGGTCAACTACTACAGAGGTTCATCATACCATCCTGACCTTCTCACAGAAGCATGGAGCGAGACCAACAGGAACGCCACACTTCCTCGCTTCAACAAGAACACCGCTTCAATCTTCTCAGACCAGTATCTTTATGACAACACTTACCTCCGTCTGAGAAACGTCACCTTGGGATACAGCATTCCGGCTAAAGTACTCAACAGAATCAAGATTGACCAGGTCCGCTTCTATGCACAAGGAGACAACCTTCTCACGTTCGGCAATGCTGTCAAGCGCGGCACCGATCCTGAGCAAAGCATCGACGGTACTACTTACAACCGTTTCCCTACTACCAAGAACGTTACGTTCGGTGTACAGTTAACATTCTAATCAAAGGAGGAAATGAATATGAAAAAGATACTTTATATCTCAATTGCAGCCATTGCAGCATTATTCACGGCTTCATGCAGCGACTTCCTTGAAACCGCCCCGACCAGCGACGTTGCTTCAGAGCAGGTCTTCACTTCCACTAAGGGAGCACAGGCCGCACTCAACGGATGCTACTATTATTTCAATTTCGGTACTGTATACAGCCGCGGTGATGACAACGGTTACATAACACACCTCATGACCATCGACTCACGCGGTGAGGACATCATCTGTGACGGTGGATGGTACAACTTCGACTACCAGTTCCTCGAGGGATACCGTCGCGGAGACAGTTGGAAGAACTATTCCATATGGTTCTTCTATTACAACCTCATCAACAACCTCAACAGCGTACTCACATATACTCCTGAAATCGAAGGCGGCGACCCTGCAGATGTCAACGCCATCATGGGACAGGCATACGCTCTCCGCGGTTGGTCATACTTCATGCTGGCACAGTTCTTCCAGCAGACCTATTCTTCAGCGGTAAAGAACAACCTCCCAGGCGTGCCTATCTACACCGAACCTACTTCCGCCACTACCGAGGGCAAGCCGAGAGGAACCATACAGGAGACATTCAACCAGATTCTTTCCGACCTCAATGAGGCTGAAACATGTCTGGCATCTTTCAAGCGCACATCAAAGCACCACATCGACATTCAGGTCGTCGAAGGCATGCTGGCCCACGTCTATCTCGTAATGAACGACTGGGCAAATGCCCGCAAATATGCTGCTCTTGCACGCAATGGATATCCTATGACCACCAATGAAGAATGGAAGGAAGGGTTCAACGACCTTGAGACCCCTTCATGGATCTGGGGTGTCAAGCAGGACAAGGAGAACCAGTGGGAGGCTACAGGAGACTATTCTCCTTTCGCCCAGTGGGCTAACAAGATCACCCGCGGTTCAAGCGATGAGTTCTGGTCATTCAACGGTTTCTGGTCACCTGAGGATTTCGTCAACCTGTTCGAGACCAACGACATCAGATATGAGAGATTCATCCTTGACGCCTCAGGAGTATGGACTTCAGGCAAATTCTATGACAATCTCGACCGTACTGCAAACTTCCCTTACATGAGGACAGAGGACCTTCTCCTCGTTGAGGCTGAGGCCGCCGCCCAGATGAATGACGACAGTTATGCCGGCGAACTCCTAAGAAGTCTCCAGACACTCCGCGGAGCATCCACCAGCACCGCAATCAAGGACGATCTCCTGGAGGAAATCCTTCTCGAGCGCCGCAAGGAACTCTATGGCGAAGGCTATGCAAGCTTCGACATCATCCGCAATCACAAGGGCCTTGTACGTTCGGGTGATCATATCAACCATTCAGGAAATCAGGCTCAGCCTGCCGGTTCTTGGAATTTCATTTATCAGATTCCTATCACCGAAATCACCAACAATCCTAACATCGACTCTCAGGTTTGGCCAAGCGGTGACCAGAATCCATTCAACTCTGTACTTGAGAATCTTTAATCGACACTGAAGTATGAAACTACATACAGAATTATTCAAGTTAATGGTATGCGTCTTTGCAGGTGCAGCCATACTCAGCGGATGCGTCCAGTTGGAGGAACAGTTCTCCAACGATGGGAAGACACCCCTTGAGGCACCGTCCGTAACTGCCGGTGAAGTGACGACAAGCTCCATATCTTTCTCATGGAGCACTGTGAACAATGCCGGTCAGTACTATTACAAGGTTGTCAACCCTGCTGGCTACACTGTGGCAAAAGGATTGACAAAGGAAAATTCCGCAACGGTCAAGGGCCTTAAGTTCAGCACTGCTTTCAAAGTATATGTTAACGCTGTCCCTACTGCAGAAGCCTCAAAATCTCTCTGTTCATCATCCCCCACCGAACTCCAGATTGCAACTGACGACCCTATAGTCATTGACTACGAGTGGGTTCAGGACGGTACCGCATACTTCTACGGCGATGCCACTTATAACGAGCACAAGATCACTTTCGGACGGGAGAAAGGCACCGGTCATTTCATCATTACTTCATGGATCGGTTCCGAGGGCTTTGATCTCTATTTCGACATCAAGGATTTCGATGGTTCTTCATACCCTATCGAATTCAATTACAGCACGCCTGTATTCCAGCCGACTATCGGCCAGGCCATTGACCAGGTCGGTCCTATCGGTGACCGTGGCGATCTCCAGCTCGCTCACGGACTCGGTGGCAAGCCTAATGACTATATATATTGGTACGGCAACGGGGCCAGTTATGACTTCGGTGTCATCGATCCTACAGGTGGATATATCGATCTCTGGTGCCTTGACTATGATGGCACCTGGTGCGGCTTCAGAGTCGAATACGGCGCATATGAGCCGGAACCTGATCCTGAACCTGTCCCTGATCCGGACGCTGATGAATCCTGGAGCAGTGAAGGAGTCTTCGCTTACAACGGAGATGAAATTACAGCCGGTGACATTTCATACGACGCAGCCAGCGGTGCATACACCATTTCATCATGGTTCGGAGTTGAGGGGTATGACGTAGTATTCAGCAGGGACATTGCTTCCGGAGACTGGATTGTCAATACATCCTGTTCAGCATACGCAGGAGTCAATTCCGAAGGTATGACCGGACTCTATCACGGTATTGGACGAGCTGCACAGAGTATCTGTTGGATTGATGCGGAGAGATGGTCAAGCGGTCTCAACGGTGATGCATCGAAGGGTTCAGTATTCGCGGCTATCATCGGTCCTGACGGAGAGAAAGGTACATATACTGTTTCTTGGCCTAGTGTAAACTACGCATGGACACATAAAGGTGAATACTACTGCGGCAGATACGGCTCTACTGAAGACACTGCTCTGTCATACAACGCAGCTGACGACACATACACTCTCATAATCCCTCAGTACTCAGACGCGAAGGTCATATTCAAGACTGATGCTGCCGGATCATTCATCCCGGTGGACGGAGACATATTCAAGAGCGACGATACATGGTGGTGGATTGATTACAACGATGGAGACTGGGTATATGTTAAAGTCCCTGCATGTTCTGTTAACATTGCGGCCGGCACCATTTCACTCGACACATGGAATGGAAACGACAGCTGGACTGACAACTTCACATGGAAGGCCCTCCCTGGGGTTGATGACCTCGTAGGCACATATTCCCAGATCAGCGAAGGCTGGTGGTGGAGCGGCTCAGGTTGGGAGTGGATGACCTATACTGATGACGTAACCATCACGAAGACAGGTGACACGACTATAGAGTTCAAAGGCCTGATCGGCTGTTCCGAGCCTATAGAAGGAAGCGTTGATGCGAATTTCCGCACTATCACCATGGATCCTGACCAGCCGTTCCAGAACGGATATTTCTTCAAGGCATTTGAAACAGGAGGTGAGGTTATTGCATCATTCGACGCTGACCTTAACATCACTTTCATCACCCCATGGTCTGTGACAAACGGAGGTGGTTCACTTTACTGGGACAACATCGCTACTTCTCTCAGCAAAAAATAATCTGTGCTGAACAACATTCTCAAGGCCCCCGAGTCAATGACTTGGAGGTCTTGTTATTTATGAGCCTGTACAACTTCAAACATTGATCATTGGTATTGGAATATGGCGAATATTGCTATATTTGGTATATGAAACGCTTGTATTTGATTTTGGCATTTATTGCAGTCTTCGCTGCCGGGTCAGGCGCGGCTGACAGGAAGAACATCCCTCAGGATTGGCTCACGCTCGCGGAAAAGACTGATTTCAGAAAGACCCC
>JAZRWN010000144.1:0-11440 GCA_045599725.1 Candidatus Cryptobacteroides sp.
AAAAGAAGGCGCTGCTGCTCTCGCTTGGGGTGGACAGCGTGGAGGTCCTGGACTTCTCGCGTGAGTTCAGCCGTCTGACGGCGGAGCAGTATCTCCGGGACTATGTGATGGACCGTTTCGGCGGCACCGCCATTGTCCTTGGCTATGACAACCGTCTTGGCTCAGACCGTCTCTGCCCGGAGGAGATAGCCCCGCTGGCCTCCTCCCTCGGCCTCGAAGTCATCAATGTCCCGTCAGTTGACCTGCCTCCCGGCAGCTCCCTGCTGAAAACGTCGGCAGAGCCGACCCCACCGCTGCACTTCGTTTGCGGTCCCCCCTCTAGGCCGAGGGTGGCACTGTTTTCTGCAGGGACTGCCGCTGAGGAATAAATCCCGTTGCAACTATTCGCCCCAGACGGGCAGTAACCGGCATCAGTCCCAAAAGGAACAGCGGGGACATTGATGACTTCGAGGCCGAGGGAGGAGGCCAGCGGGGCTATCTCCTCCGGGCAGAGACGGTCTGAGCCAAGACGGTTGTCATAACCGAGGACAATGGCGGTGCCGCCGAAACGGTCCCGCACATAGTCGCGGAGGTACTGCTCTGCGGTCAGACGGCTGAACTCACGCGAGAAGTTCAGGACTTCAACGCTGTCCACCCCAAGCGAGAGCAGCAGAGACTTCTTTTCTTGAAACGAATTCAACAGGCGAAGGGACCTGGCATCGTCCTGAAGGACCGTGCGAGGATGCGGCCAGAACGTGACTATCACACTCCGCCCGTCCCGCTCCTGCGCAGCCTTGAGCAGAGTGTCAGTCACAAGACGGTGCCCGAGATGGACACCGTCGAAAAATCCTGTCGCGATTACAGCCATTTGACAAGTGCGAAGTCCTGCCTGTGAGGCAGAAGGTCATTCTTAGGGTAAACTCTCGTCGCCACCTGATACATACCGGTCCTCTCAGGGAGGATGGATGCCTGGAACTTGGCGAAACCCACGCCGGACTCGACCAGTTCGAAACTGCACTTCTCCTGAATATGGAGTTTGCCTTTGGCGTCAGAAGTGACGAAAAGCATCTCGACACCGACCTCCTCAGGAAGAATGGCACCGAGATTCAGCACCACCTCACTGGTGAGAGGGTTCTTGCTTGAAAGCGTGTATGAAGCCTCAGGTCTGGTGAATGAGACCACCTGAATGTTCTGCCACTGGCTGCAGATATGCTTTTTCCATGCTGCGATGTCGCGGGAAAGCTTGAAATCCTCGGCCATCATGTCAGCCGCTCGCTTGCTCTGCGGAACATAGTACTGGTTCATATAGTCAGTAAGCATGCGGTTGGTGGTGAAGTTGCATGCAACCTGGGCGATGGTATTCTTGATATAGCCTATCCACTTGGCGGTACGGCCTGTCTTCTCGTCGATATCATAGTACGCGGGAACAATCTCGTTCTCTATGATATTGTAGATGGTCGCGGAGTCAAGGTCATTCTGGAAATTCTGGTCGTCATAGGTCCTTTTCTGAGGAAGAGCCCAGCCGGCATCCTTCTTATAACCCTCGACCCACCATCCGTCAAGCACTGAGAAATGCATGACGCCGTTCATTGAAGCCTTCTCGCCAGAAGTACCGGAAGCCTCCTGAGGACGGGTAGGATTGTTCATCCATACATCCACGCCCTGGACAAGCCTCTTCGCAAGAGTGATGTCATACCCAGGAACAAAGACGATCTTACCGATGAATCTGTCCTGCTTGGATATCTCGACGATCTGCTTGATCAGGTCCTGACCGGCCTTGTCGGCAGGATGAGCCTTGCCGGCAAAAAGGAACTGGACAGGCCTTTTCGGGTTGTTGACGATGGCGTCAAGCCTGTCAAGGTCAGAGAACAGAAGAGTGGCTCTCTTGTAGGTGGCGAAGCGGCGGGCGAAGCCTATGGTGAGGACATCGTCGCGGAGATTCTCCTTGATGCTGACGATCTGTTTCGGAGAATAGTGGCTGGACATGGAAGGGTCGGAGATTCTTCTCTTCACATTGAAGACAAGGTCGGTCTTGAGAGCCTTGCGGACATCCCAGATCTCCTGGTCGGTGAGTTTGTAAACTCCCTCGAAGCACTTCTGATCATAGTGATGGGTCTGGAACTGAGGTCCGAACACCTTGGCGTGAAGCTGTTTCCACTCTCTGGCGGCCCATGTAGGATAGTGGACTCCGTTGGTCACATAGCTGATATGAAGCTCCTCAGGGAGATATCCAGGATACATATTGGCGAAGATGTCCTGGCTGACCTTTCCGTGAAGCATGGAGACACCGTTCACATTCTGGGAGATATTGGCGGCGAGAACGCTCATGGAGAACTTCTCGTTCACATCGAAGCAGTTGACCTTTCCAAGGCTCATCATCATCCTCCAGTCAACCTTAAGAAGACCAGGGAAATATCCGAGATACCTTCCGAGCAGGCCCTCGTCAAAAGCATCGTGGCCTGCAGGCACTGGGGTGTGGGTGGTGAACAGAGATGAAGCCCTTACGACCTCAAGAGCCTCGTCAAAGTCGAGATTGTCATTCTGGATGAACTCGCGGAGCCTTTCGAGGCCTATGAATGCGGCGTGGCCTTCATTGCAATGATAGATCTGAGTATAGATGCCCAGAGCACGGAGAGCCCTGATGCCGCCGATGCCGAGCACGAGCTCCTGCTTGAGACGGTTCTCCCAGTCTCCGCCGTAAAGCTGATGGGTGATCTGGCGGTCCTCAGGAAGGTTGGCCTCCCAGTCTGTGTCGAGGAGATAAAGGTCGGTGCGGCCTACAGCCACTTTCCATATGCGGGCCTTCACATCCCTTCCAGGGAAGGAGACTGAAGAAGTGAGCCAGTTGCCTTCTGCATCGAGGACAGGCTCGGCAGGGATCTTCATGAAATCCTGCGGTTCATATTCTGCCACCTGGTCACCATAGGCGGTAAGTTTCTGGGTGAAGTATCCGTACCTGTAGAGGAAACCGACTGCGACCATGTTGACATTCATGTCACTGCTCTCCTTGAGGTAGTCGCCGGCAAGGATACCAAGACCGCCCGAGTATATCTTCAGGGATGAATCCAGACCGTACTCCATGCAGAAATATGCGACGGAAGGATCCTTGCGCTCTGCTTTCTGAGCCATATATGCATCGAACTCAGCCATCACATCATTGAGTTGGGCCACAAACTTGTCATCCTTGGAGAGAACGTTGAAGCGCTTGATGCTGGTCTTGTCAAGAATATACATAGGATTGTGTCCGGATGCAGTCCAGAGTTCAGGGTCGATCATTCTGAAAAGTGCCTTTGCGCTGTCGTTCCAGCACCACCAGAGGTTCTTGCAAAGTCTTTCTAGTCCGGAGAGATTTTCAGGAAGGTGTCTTGTCACCATGACGCTCTTCCAGTAAGGAGCGTCTATGCCGCTTGTGTTATATTGCATTACAGGATAATGGATTATTTGTTATTATTCGTTTTCTTTGAGTTCGTATGCCTCGTCCGTACGGATGCTGAAGTCACTGAGGACATTCATATAGTTGATGAAAGCCTCATATGGAGTGTCGTACGGGTTGAAATACTTGTGCACTTCACCGTCGGAGAAGAACTTGGTGCACATGTAGTAGAGATGGTCGCTCTCCTGCAGATGTCCGAAGTCGGACCAGAGGACAGGATCGTCTATGATAGAGAGTTTCTCGGTCAGGTCGTAGAGCTTGGAGAAAGCATCCTTCTGGAGCTCGTTTCCGAGCCACGCGGTCACGTCTCTTTCCTCATCCGCCCACGAAATAGTCTCAGGAACTGAAAGGTCGTCCACAGCTTTGTGCTTCTTTGCGGCCTGGGCCGGAGTCACGAACTCGAAGGATCCGTCCTCGATGACAGCCTTCGGCAGGTAACGCATGAAGTCGAAGATGCCGCTGTCGGCACTCTGATGCTCTCCGAAGGTCTCGTAGTCCATGAAGAGGTTGATGATGTCACCTCCTTCGGCCGTGGCGTTCTTGAGCCATTCCACATACTTTTCGGTGGTAAGAGGCCAGTTCTCCCAGCCCTGATTGGAGAAACGGAAGGCTATGTCGTCACTGAGTGCATAGTTCCTGAGGAGAAGCTTGAGGCCTGGCTGCATGTCATCGGTATAGATGTAGTTCGGGCTTCTCCAACCCATGATATGACGTGCTCCTTCCGTGAGCATGGTCTTGTAGCCAAGATCGTAGACCTCACGGCCGATGGAATCGGAATAGATGAGCTCGGTGTTCCTGAATGATACCGGCTTCACGCCGAAATACTGCTCCACAGCCTCCTGATGCTTCAGGACCTGATGCTTGAACTCAGCAGGAGAAGCAAGTGATGCGAGTGAATGGTAATAGGTCTCGCCGAGAAACTCGACGCTGCCTGTCTCCGCGAGGGCGCGGAAACTGTCGATGACCTCCGGTGCGTAGCGGTCGAACTGCTCGAGAGCGGATCCGGTGATGGAGAAAGCGACCTTGAATGCGCCGTTACTTTCCTTGATGGCATCCAGAAGAAGCTGGTTCATAGGAAGATAGCACTTCTGGGCTATCCTGCGGAGGATGGTTCTGTTGGCGAAGTCGTCATAATAGTGGGAGTCCTTGCCTATATCGAAGAATCTGTATAATCTGAGCCTGGTCGGCTGGTGTACCTGAAAGTACAGACAAATGCTCTTTTTCATATTCTGGATTTTTTCTATTTACAACAATGATTCATACACAGCTTTCAACTTGGCTGTGGCGCCGTTCCATTTCAGGGCATTCACTTCGTCGTATCCGCTGCCCGCCGCGAACTTGGAGAGAGCAGGATACTGCAGGAGGGCGTAGATGTCGTCCGCGAGAGCGTCCACATCCCAGAAGTCCACCTTGAAGGCATACTTGAGCACCTCGGCGGCACCTGACTGCTTGGATATGACTGAAGGGACATTCGTGCGCATGGCCTCCAGAGGAGAAATTCCGAACGGTTCGGAGACGGACGGCATGATGTACACATCAGAAAGCGCGAACATCTTCTGGACATCCTGTCCTTTCAGGAAGCCGGTGAAGTGGAAACGGTCGGAGATGCCCAGACGGGCGACATGCTTGATACAGCGGTTCATCATGTCGCCGCTGCCCGCCATCACGAAACGGACATTGTCGGTCCTCTTCAGGACCTTCGCCGCAGCCTCGATGAAATACTCGGGGCCCTTCTGGAAGGTGATACGGCCGAGGAAGGTCACCACCTTGTCCTTGACTCCCCTCTCGACATAGAGGTTCTCGCGGCCGCTGAAATCGACGGCGTTGTGGACGGTAACGACCTTCGCCGGATCGATATGATACTTGTTTATGACAATATTCCTGGTCAAGTCGCTGACTGTGACGACTCTGTCCGCAGCCTGCATGCCACGGGTCTCGATATCCAGCACGCGCGTGTCGATATGTTTCTCGTCACCACGGTCATAAGAAGTGGCGTGCACGTGGACGACAAGCGGCTGGCCGGTAAGTTCCTTTGGGGCTATGCCCGCGAGGTAGGTCAGCCAGTCATGGGCGTGGATGAGGTCGAACTCATCCTTGTGCTGCATGGCTATCGTTCCTCCCACCATCGCATACCTGGAGACCTCCTCCATAAGGTTTGCGCCGTACTTGCCGGAGAACTTGAACTTCTGGCCGAAACCTATCGTGGTCTCCTTGACCTGATATTTCTTCATCTTCTCGATGGCCTCGAAATACTCGTCAGGATCCACATAAGGAACGAGACTGGAGTCCACATAGAAGTATTTGACCTTGTTTATGTACTCGTCGACGGTGTCACTGACATTGACCACAGACACGTCGCTTGCGTTTATGATGGTGGTGGCGCTCTGGTCTTCGTCACCTGAAGCGGACGGCATCACGAACAGCGTCTCTACACCATTGTAGGCAAGTCCCTTGACTATGCCTTCGCAGGCGGTCCCCAGACCACCGGCGATATGAGGAGGAAACTCCCATCCGAACATCAATACTTTCATGCTCTAGTCCTCCTTGTATTTGTTGATGATGTAATCGACTGCCAGAAGTGCCGCTGTGCTCAGAGCTGATGAAATGGCTCCGTGAGCCTCATGCGGAGGGTCTCCGTCATAGAGTTCGGAGAATGCTCCCACACCATGCTTTGAAAGGTCCTCATAGAACCCCTCGATGAGCCACTGTGCCTTCTTTACGAATGACTGGCCTTTGACCCTGAAACTCACGTCGCAGTACTGTTCGAGCAGGAAAGGAGCCGTACAGCCCTGATGGTAGGCAAGGTCTCGCTCTATCTGTGTACCCTCGTACACTCCCTTGTACTTGACATCGCGTGGAGAGAGAGTTCTTATTCCCCTGCGGGTGACAAGTTCGTTGTCAATTACCCTGAGAACTGACGGGAACAGGGCCTCGTCCACTGGTGAGTACTTGACCCAGATGGCATAAAGTTGATTCGGTCTGATGTCCATGTTCTGGCCTTCTCCGTCCACGTAGTCGGCAAGACAGCCGCGGCGGGCGTTCCAGAACATAGTCTGGAAGTTGGCCTTGATGAGGTCGCGTATCGGTGTCCACTTGGTCACGAAGACGCTCTTCTTCTGCCCGAACTTCGTCTCCATCTCGAGAGCGAAGCAGATGGTATTGTACCAGAAGGAGTTTGTCTCGACCTGATATCCCGCACGCTCGGTCACAGGCACACCGTTCACATAAGCGTTCATCCACGAAAGCGCCACCCTGTACATCTGAGCCCAGAGGAGACCGTTCGGCTGCATGGACACTTCCTTTCTCTGTCCTGGGGCGTAGCTTTCTATGATACCCATGATGGTCGGGCCGTATTTCTTCCAGACCTCAGCCGGGTCGGCGCCGAAGTCATCGATATATTCCTGAAGGAGGGATGCCATGTAAAGCGGAGCCTCCACCTGGGTGGTGCGCTTGAACAGGCGTTCCTGCTCCTCAGCGATGAGGTTGTCAAGAATCTCCTCGAACTCCGCGGCGTCGCCGTTCGCATAAAGGGTGAGGCCAGGAAGAGCCTGGAGCGTCTCGCGGAGCAGGCCGGTGTAAAGCCAGGAGAAACCTGCAGTGATCTGCTTGTGGTTGTGGTGGTTGCACTTGAGGCTTTCCGCGCAGCGGACAAGCTGTTCGCGGTTGTTGGTAATCTCCGGCATCTTCGCGAGGAAAGAATTGTACCTTCTCTTGAGCATCGAAGGAACAGCCTCTATGGTGCCTGCGGCAAAGACGATGGAATCGCCCTGTTTCATCTGAGTCTCGAAGCAGCCCGGCACAAGAAGATCCTCCTTGCAGTCGAAGCCGCGGCGGTATTCGTCAGAATATGTGATGCCGTTGTACCAGTATGGGACATGCTTGTAGGTGAAGTCCTTGGTGTTGAGCTGGAGCCTCAGGGCAGGGAAATTCTGATACAGTCTGAACGCCACTCCATTCGGAATCTCCGCATAGCCTGTATTGGCTTCAGGATTCTGCTGGGTGAGCGCATGGATGTTGCGGAAAGCGAGGAAAGGCTTGAGCTGGAGGGTGGCCTTCGCAGGGGACTGGACCAGTTCAAAACGGATGAGCACCTGGTCGGAGTCCGGCACCAGGAGAATGCTCTTCGTGAAGATGATGTCACCGACCTTGTATGTGATCTGAGGCACAGGGTCGGCCTTGAAATCGATGACATACTTGTGGCCTCGCGGCTCATAGATGTCACCATAGCAATGAATGCCGAGATTGAACTGCCTGCCGTTCACTATCAGACTTTCGTCCAGTGAGGACAGCATCAGGTACTTGTCACCGCCGAAGCGGTCCAGCGTCACCGCCAGAAGCCCGTGATAGCGGCGCGTGTTGCAAGTCACGATGGACGTGTTGCAGTAAGCACCGGTCTGATTGGCACTGATGATCTCCCTCTTCAATGAATATGACAGGTTGACCAGCTCGGACTTGTTGAACTTCAAAAATGCCATGATATATACTGCGTTTCTAAATGTGTTCTACCCTATTTTCAATCATCGGACTCTAAAACGACTGCGCACCGGCTCGGCAAGTACAGATACAAAGTGTCTTCCAAGTACTGAGGGCCGTTCTGTGATTTCTCATGAACCGTAAAGTGCTCTTCTCCGCGTTTCACTCTCTCGAAACCGTTGAACTCCCTCTGGTCGGTGTCCAGTGTTATCGTAAATTTGCCGGCAGGTGCCGCAAACCCGTAATCCGCAAATGATGCGTCGGGATGAAAATTGAATGCAAAGATAAAGTTTTTTCTCCTGAAAATCAATACTTTCTTTTCTTCATCTGCGACAAGGAGCTCAGGACCCTCTGAAAGCAGCCTGTTCTTCTTCACGAGATGCACCATGGCCTCGTCGAAACTGCGCAGATAACTGTATCGGAGGTAGTCCGGCTCGGAGAGCGGCCACTGCCTGCGGGCATGCGCGTATGACCATCCGTTCCCCTCGCGAGGGAAATCTATCCACTCAGGATGGCCGAATTCGTTGCCCATGAAGGTCAGGTATCCGTTCCCGGCCGTCGCCAGTGTCACCAGCCTTATCATCTTGTGAAGGGCGATGCCGCGGTCGACCACAGGACTTGAAGACCCGGTGTTCATCGAGAAATACATCTCCTTGTCCATGAGGCGGAAGATGAGGGTCTTGTCCCCGACGAGAGCCTGGTCGTGGCATTCGGCGTAACTTATGGTCCTTTCATCGGTGCGCTTGTTGGTCAGTTCGTACCACATCTCCCCCATCGACCATTCTTCGTCACGTTTCTCCTTGATCCATTTGATCCAGTGGTCGGCGATACCCATCGCCATACGGAAGTCGAAGCCTATGCCGCCCTGTTTGAACGGGGATGCAAGCCCGGCCATGCCGCTGACATCCTCAGCGATCGTGATGGCGTTGGGGTTGATTTCCTTTATGAGCATATTGGCGAGAGCCAGATATGCGACAGCGTTCTCGTCAACGCCCTTGTTGAAGTAATTGTCGTAGCCGACAAAATCCTTCTCGAGGCCGTGATCCCAGTACAGCATGCTGGTGACGCCGTCGAAACGGAATCCGTCCAGATGATATTCCTCCATCCAGAACTTGCAGTTGGATAGAAGGAAATATTTGGTCTCAGACTTGCCGTAGTCGTAGCAGCGGCTGTCCCAGGCAGGATGATGTCCCTGCCAGCCGTCATAGAAATAAAGGGTCTCGGTGCCGTCGAAGCGGCTGAGGCCTTCGGCCTCGTTCTTCACCATATGTGAATGGACGATGTCCATGACCACTGCGATGCCGTGTGCGTGGGCATCATCCACCAGAGCCTTGAACTCCTCGGGAGTGCCGAAGCGCGAACTCAGGGCATATATGTTCGATACCTGATAGCCGAAAGAGCCGTAGTACGGATGCTCCTGAAGGGCCATGATCTGTATCACGTTGTAACCAAGCTTCGTGATGCGCGGAAGCACATCCTGGCGGAAATCCTCAAATGATGCGACTCCCTCCTTTTCCCCGCTCATGCCTATGTGACACTCGTAGATCAGTGGATTGCTGCGCCTGCCGGGACGGCGGGATTTCCATTCATAAGGATGTTCAGGATCCCACACCTGAGCGCAGAAAGTCTTGGTCTCCGGGTCCTGAACCGTCCTGGTGGCATAGGCGGGAAGTCTTTCGGCTCCGCCTCCCGGCCACTCTATGAACAGTTTGTACAGGTCACAGTGATGGAGGAACATCGCCGGAAGCCTGATCTCCCAGTTCCCGCCCCCAAGAGGCTGAAGGGCATATCCCGCCGTCCGTTTCCAGTTGTTGAAATCACCGACAAGATAGATTCTCGTGGCATTCGGGGCCCATTCGCGGAAAACCCAGCCGCCATCATCCGTGTGGTGAAGTCCGTAGTAGAGATGGTTGTTCACTCCATCCGTCAAGGAGCCGTTCACGGCAATGGAATCACGAACCTTCAGGATATTCTCATGGCGCGCATCTATCGCCTCCTTGAAAGGCATCAGATACGGGTCGGAGTCATAAAGCATCTTTTCCTTCATAGCATTATCCTACAAGAAAATACATAAATACAAATGTAGCAATAATAATCGAGTTTCCCACGAATCCGGCCACGCCGAAAGCCTTCTGAAGAACAGATAGCAAAAGCAGCCGCATATCTTGAATGAAAGACATGCGACTGCCTGAAGTTTGGTATTAAATTATTATTTCACATCTGTAATGAGGCGGACACTGAAGCCGCAGTTGCGGTCGTCGATGCTTTCAGGGCGGACATCGTTGTTAAAGAAGTACACGAGGTTCGCGCAGTTCTCGTCGTAGGCAGAAGACGACCAATAGTAGCCGTCGCCGCCGACAGCGCTGATATCGGAACCAAAGCGGTAGCCCGCAGCAGGAAGACATACCAGACCGGCAGCCTCCGCCACAGGCCAGGTCGATAAATCGTATGAAGAGGCGATTGTGCCTGTGAAACCGTCCGGAGCGATAACCAGGCAGTTTTTCATGCCGCATACAGTAACAGCTGTCTTGTAAAGGCTGGATGCCTTGGTGCGAGTTTCGAACAGATACTTCCACTCATTTTTTGAGAGAGTGCGCCAGGTCTTGCCGTCTCCGATTTTCTTTCCCCAGTCCACAAACTCTCCGGTATAATCAGATATGTCTACTGATGCGCCGGTTCCAAAGTTATTGTTAGATGTTGACCAGCCGAAGAGATCCCCCCACAGTACGCGTGACTGACTGTCAATTTTGGTGGTGCCAGAAGTCTTGTTGATACAGTCGTACTGGTTGTCAGCGAAGCTCCATTTAAAAACTATTCCAGCTTTGCCTATAAATTCAGCCCGCAGGTTACCCTTGGAGAAGCGGACCTTCTTGGTGGCGCTGACGCTGAACACGCCCGTAAGTGCACCATCTATATTTGCCAGAACATTGACAGTGCAAGTCGCTGTCTTACCTCCGTCTGCGGTCTTTGCTGTTATGGTTGCGGTTCCGACCTTCAGGGCTGTCACCGTACCGCTGGATGATACCGAAGCCACTTTTGTGTTGGATGATTCCCAGGTGACACCCTTGTTGGCTGCATTGTCAGGCTTTACGGTAGCCGTGAGGTGTGCTCTGCTGCCCTCAATCAGGTTCAGGGTAGTCTTGTCGAGAGTGACGCCTGTCACTGAGATTGTCTTTGCATTTACCGTTACGGTGCATTTCGCCGTCTTGCCGCTATCCTCGGTCGTGACGGTGATGGTGGCGGTTCCAGCCTTCACTGCTGTGACCTTGCCCTCGGAGGAGACAGAGGCGACTTTCTCGTCTGATGAACTCCAAGTGACGTTCTTGTTGGTGGCGTTCTCAGGAGCGATGGTGGCTGTGAGCTGCGCGTTGTCACCCTCGGTCAGGGTCAGAGTGGTCTTGTCGAGTGAGACGGATTCCACAGGATATATCCTTGCGTTCACCTTGACAGTGCAGGTGGCAGTCTTGCCGCCGTCCTCGGTTGTCACGGTGATGGTGGCCTCTCCCGGAGCTACTGCGGTGATCTTTCCGTCGGATGAGACGGCCGCGATGGCCT
>JAZRWN010000145.1:0-3311 GCA_045599725.1 Candidatus Cryptobacteroides sp.
TATGAAAGGAATGCCGAAGGTGGTCTTGTCCCTATCGAGGGAGAGCTTTATTTCCGTGGCTACGAGGTGAAAGACCTTGTCCATGCCATCGAGAAGGAGAAGCGTTTCGGATACGAGGAAATCTGCTTCCTGCTGCTCTCCGGCCGTCTTCCTGACGAGGAGGAACTCCAGTCATTCAAGGAGCTCATCTTCGACAATATGCCGCTCGAGCAGAAGACCATACTGCATATCATCGAACTCGAAGGTGATGACATCATGAACATTCTTGCCAGAAGCGTTCTTGAGTTCTATACCTATGATGAGAATCCTGACGATGTGTCCAGGGACAATCTCATGCGTCAGAGCATCGAACTCATCTCGAAGTTCCCGACCATCATCGCCTATGCGTACAATATGTACAGGCACAAGCATCATGGCCGCTCGCTGCATATCCGTGACGCTCATCCTGGCCGCTCGCTTGCAGAGAACTTCCTCTATATGCTCAAAGGGGCTGACTACTCCGACCTTGATGCCAGGACGCTGGATCTGCTGCTTATCCTTCATTCGGAGCACGGAGGAGGTAATAACTCCACCTTCACTGTCCGCGTTACATCTTCCACAGGCACAGATACTTACTCATCCATTGCCGCAGGCATAGGCTCGTTGAAAGGACCTAAGCATGGTGGAGCCAATCTTAAGGTTTGTGACATGCTCGCGTTCATGAAAGAGGAGATCAAGGACTGGAACAATGATGATGAAATCGCCCTCACCATACGCAGGATGCTTGAAGGCAAGCTCTTCGACCGCTCGGGTCTCGTCTATGGAATCGGCCACGCCGTCTATACCAAATCCGACCCTCGTGCCGTCCTTCTCAAGGAGATGGCACGTGAACTTGCGAAAGAGAAGGGGAGACTCGATGAGTTCGAGTTCATGGAGCGTATCGAGCGTGTCGCCATCGAGACCATCTATTCGGTCAAGGGCCGCGACAAGGTTCTCTGCGCCAACGTCGACTTCTACTCCGGCTTCGTTTATGACTGCATAGGCATTCCGCGCGAGATCTACACTCCGTTGTTCGCTATGGCACGTATCGTCGGCTGGTGCGCCCACCGCAATGAGGAACTGAACTTCGAGGGTCGCCGCATCATCCGTCCTGCCTACCGCTGTATCACTTCCGAAGAGGAATACATCCCGCTCTCCGAGCGCTGACAATAAAAAACTGGCCTTCCGGTCAGTTTTTTTTATTGCCTTGTCGCCTGCTGCCAGACGTCCGTTTTCATCTCTGTCATTCCGGACAATCTCTTTCGTCATTCCGGACAATCTCTTTCGTCTTTCCGGGCAATCTCTTTCGTCATTCCGGGCAATCTCTTTCGTCTTTCCGGGCTTGACCCGGAATCCCGTTATGCGCTGTCCCGTGTGCGTTTCGACCATCACCGTCACGGCCGGGAGACGACCGCTCCGCTGACAAGCGGGCTGTCGCCGAAACGCTCCGCTTGCCGTCTCCCCGGCCCGTTCCGGACAATCTCTTTCGTCATTCCGGACAATCTCTTTCGTCTTTCCGGGCAATCTCTTTCGTCATTCCGGACAATCTCTTTCGTCATTCCGGGCTTGACCCGGAATCCCATTTTTACAA
Organism: Candidatus Cryptobacteroides sp.; assembly: GCA_045599725.1. Taxonomy (GTDB): domain Bacteria; phylum Bacteroidota; class Bacteroidia; order Bacteroidales; family UBA932; genus Cryptobacteroides. The sequence continues at coordinate 1,610 of JAZRWN010000145.1, forward strand.
TGGAGGCTAAGTAATTGATTCAAACACTTAGCCTCCACGGACACACATGCAAAACCTGGAAATGCCCACAAAAACGTCAATGAATCAAAGAAATAGATTAAATTTGTGAAAATTGACTTTTTCTTAGAATGGGACTTACAGGACTTTGCAAATATATAATTAACAAATATTTGGTTGTTTGAAATGATTTTGTTCGGTTGTTTGTAATTATACCGCTCCGGCATTTGTAAATTATCAACTTGACAGTCTCCCATACATTAGCGAGACCGGCCGTGAGGTTCGTTCACCACCGGTCCGCGGTGAAAACATGCGCTCTCGAGAAACATGTCAGCGAAGTACAGGACAAACAAAAAAGGCCGGCACAGTGTGAGTGCCGGCCTTTGAACTGTATAAGTAGTGATTACTTCACGAGATTCTTGAATGCTGAACCCATGATGAGGTAACTGGTGTTACCACCGATGGTTCCTTCGTTCTGTCCCCAGAGGAACGGCCAGTCGTCGTAGTTCTCGAAATGGTCAGGATGTCTGAAGAGAAGACCAGGAGCGACGTTGCCAGGGATGAATGAGAAGTCTGCACGGTTGTTTCCGTAGAATACAGCCTTCGGCCTTGTTGCACCGACTGTGGCTACGAGAGAGTAGTTGTGGTATGGGTGGCATCCGAAGAGGTAGTTGACGGCCTTGTAAGCGTAGCTCTTGTCAATGATCTCAGGGAAGTAGATGCTGGCGAAGCTTGCGGCTGTACAGAAACTGACGACAGAACCGCTGCCGGCCCAGTTGCCGAGTCCGATCGGAACTCCGTAAGGGTTGTCCTCCTCGAAGCTGTCGAGATACTCTTTGTACTGCTCTACGTAAGGGATGAGTTTCTGCTTGTATGCAGCGTCCATATAAGGGATGGCGTCCATAGCTGTACTGATGGTGCTGCTGACGTTGCGGTCAAGTGACTGCCATACCTGCTCGTTGAACTTGTCGATGTATGACTGCTCTCCGGTAGCGATGTAAAGCTGGAGGTTGGTGCCGAGGTCATTGCCCATCTGGCGGCCAGGACGGCCGTTGTTGGCATTGTTCTTCATCATTTCAGCGATAAGGGCTTCGGATTCCTTTGAAAGTCTCTTTGACTGAGCAAGGGCCCTGTCGGCAAGCTTGTCATTGTATCCTCTGAGCGCACGGCTGGCTGCTGCGAACATATTGGCTGCACGGCTGTCAAGGCCAGGGTTGCGGGTCGTGAATGCCCACATGTCATCCGGGGTGCCGCTTCTGAGACCGTCTGCTGAAACCTCGTATGGCTTGAGCTTAGGATCGTAGTGACGTCCGTCAGTGATGGCCGCAGCATCTCCGAGATGATGGTAGTTGTCAAGAACAGAGTTGGAAAGGGTCTGTGACATGTGTCCGATCTTCTCTGCCTGTGCTACGAGGTTGAGAACTCCGTGCTCGATGTACTGGAGAACATCAGGAATGCCATCAGGTCTGTGAAGGTCGACATAACGCTGCTCCTCGCTTACGAAAGTCTCGTCCCTGTCCGGATGGAACTGCTCCCAAAGGGTGACAAGGCTCTGTACCACACCGATGTTGGAACCGGTCTCGATATCGAAGTCACCTGCGTCGAAATAACCGCCGACATTCAGACCAGGGATAAGCTGGAGGCCCTTGTAACCTGCATCCAGAACGCCCTGGCTGTGGAGGTCGAAGTGGTCGGTGTTCTCAGG